>JBPCJL010000241.1:0-6726 GCA_051005355.1 Ilumatobacteraceae bacterium | reverse complement strand
TGTCTCCGGCAAACCGGTTTTCCTTTCTTGGGTGGTGGGGATGAGATGAGGGGGGACCTTCCTCTGCCCCCTCACCTCTCACCTCGTCGAGGCAGCTCGTGACGCGCTCGGCCCTCTCCGAGATCGTGGCGGTGATCGACGGTGTTGCGGTCGGTCGGACGCGGACGATGGTGGGGATCGGCGGGCCGCCGGGGGCCGGCAAGACGCACCTGGCTCGGGAGCTGGCCCGCCACCTGCGCGACCGCGGCGACGACGCCGTCATCGTGGCCATGGACGGCTTCCACCTCCCCAACGCCGATCTCGACCGGCTCGGCCGACAGTTGCGCAAGGGGGCTCCCGACACGTTCGATGCCGACGCGTTCGTCCGGATGCTCGCGGCCATCAGGACTGGCGAAAACATCGTCGCCCCCTTGTTCTCGAGGGAGCTCGACGAGCCGACCCCGGATGCGGTGCCGGTCGCACCGACCGCGCCGTTCGTGATCGTCGAGGGGAACTATCTCCTGCTGGCGGATCCCCCGTGGCGCCAACTGGCGTCGCTGCTCGACGTGACGTTCCACGTCGACGTGCCGGGACACGTCCGGCGCAGGCGCCTGCTGGCGCGCCAGGAACGTCGGTTCGGCGACCGAGCTATTGCACAGCGTTGGGTCGACGACGTCGACGAGCCGAACGCACGCCGCGTCGACGAGGTGCGCCACCGTGCCGACCACGTCGTCGTCATGGAGGAACTACCCGGCCCACCCCTGTGGTGACGCAGGTGATGCCCAGGTCTGCCAGACCGGCGATGGAACAATGAACCCATGCGCCGTGGGCTCCTCGTGTTCGGCGCGCTGGCGCTGCTGGGCGCGTGCGGCGACGACGGCGGCAGCGCAACGGAGTTCTGCGCCGACGTCCGGGCCAACCGCGATGCCATCCTGACGCCGCCGGCAGACGCCGACGAGATCGAGGACTTCGTCGGCCTGCACCGCCGGCTCGGCGGCGTCGCCCCCTTGGCGATCGAACGCGAGTGGACCGACCTCGTCGTCAGCTACGAGACGGCCAGCACCGTCGAGCCGGGCGACGCCGACTCGGTGCAGCGAGCGGTCGAGACGGCGGTCCGCGCCGAGCGCTCGGTCGTCACCGTGCGTGACTGGGTGGTCGCCAACTGCCAGGTAGATCTCGGCGACGTGGCGACGATGCGGCCGCCGCCGACGACGATCGTGCTGCCAAATGTGTCGCCTCCCGACACCGGCGCCCCGGGCGGCTGAGCGTCAGACTTCGCCCTCGGGACGGATCTCGTTGCGGCTGCGCTTGACGTCGTCGCACAGCCCGTACTCCACCGCCTGCTCGGCCGTGAACCAGCGGTCTCGCTCCGAGTCGGCCTGGATCTGTTCGACCGACTTGCCGGAGTGCTGAGCGATCAGCTCGGCCATCCGCCGCTTGGTGTAGGAGTGCTGCTCGGCCTGGATCGCAATGTCGGCGGCCTGGCCGCGCAGGCCGGCCGATGGCTGGTGCATCATGATCCGGGCGTTGGGCAGCGTGTAGCGCTTGCCCGGCGCGCCGGCAGTGAGCAAGAACTGGCCCATCGAAGCCGCGAATCCGAGGCACATCGTGGCCACGTCGCAGCCCACGAAGTTCATCGTGTCGTAGATGGCCATCCCTGCGGTCACCGACCCGCCCGGGCTGTTGATGTAGAGCCAGATGTCCTGCTTGTGGTCCTCGCCCTCCAGGTACAGGAGCTGGGCGCAGACCTGGTTGGCGATGTCGTCGTCGACGGCCGCACCCAGCATGATCACGCGGTTGCGCAGCAGGCGGTTGAAGATGTCGGCCCGTGGATCGAGGCCCATCTCGAGCATCTGGGGGAGGAGTTCCGGACGTCGATCGGTCATGTGTGGCACGCTACCGGCCGCTGCGCTGAGGGCTGGGAGGCGCCCGTGAACAAGACGGCGGCGCGTCCCTGACCCTCGTCGTCGTCGAGGAGCGCGGCGAGTCCGGCCGAGCCCGTCGCGCTGACGGCGTAGCCGGCGCGCCGAGACAGCTCGTTGGCGGCGACGACGGCCGACTCCGGGACGACCACCGGCCGACCACCGGACGCGCGCATGACGTCGAACACGCCCAGCCAGTCGTAGGTCTCGTCGTCGAGGATCCCGTCGGCCACCGACTGCGGGTCGGGCCACGGCGTCATGACCTCCGACCAGCGCGTCGGCACCTCGTCGACGGGGAGCCCAGCCGTCCGCGTCCACGCGCGGGCCAGCGGCGCGCAGCCCTCGACCTGCACGGCGTCCAGGCGGACCGAGGGACCGAGGCCCCAGCCGACGGTCGTCGCCAGCGCGCCGCCGCCGACCTGCACGAGCACTCGGTCCAGCGCGACGCCGGAGTCGGCGAGCTCCCAGCCGAGGGTGCGCCCGCCGTCGAGGCAGAGGGCGTTCTCGGGGCCCTGCACGCCGAACGGGATCGCTCCGCCGTCGACGGCCTCCCGGAACCGCAGCACGGTCGGGTCGCCGGGTGGATCCGACCGCCGTCGTTCGCAGCGGGCGACGGTCGCACCGAGATCCTCGATGTGGGCCACAACTGCCTCGTTGGTCCACTCCGGCACGAACACGTCGAGCGGCCAGTCGGCGCGCGCCGCCAACGTCGCCGCGGCGATCGCTGCGTTGCCGCACGAGGCGATGGCCAGCGACCGGCGCGGGCCGGGCACCAGGCGTAGTGCCTCCGCGGCGCGCAGGTGGAGCAGGATCGTGACGAGGTGGCGGCCCTTGTGGCTGCCGCCCGGGTTCACCGTCTCGTCCTTGACCCACACGTCGGGACCGAGCTGATCGGCCGGTCCGAACGGGGTCACGACGAAGCCGTCGGCGAGCTCCTGCGTCAACGCCTCGCAGGCGCCGTCGGTCATCCCGTTCGCCCGGGCGAAGGCCCACCACGCCAAGCGGCGACCGTACGCGACGAAGGGGTTGGGATCCTCGTGACGCTCGGGCTGCGCGCCGGCGTCGAGCGGGTGCAGGACGTGGTGGCGATCGGCGGCCGACGCCCGGGGGCAGCGGAACGGGTGCGGCGCGGCCACGTCGAGCGTGGCGCCGCACACGGCACACCGCCAGCCGACGATCACGGCGTCACGCGACGACCCGGGCGTTGAACTCCGTGATCATCTCGTCCCACACGCCGAGGTATCGCCGCAGCCCACGCCAGAAATCTTGGCCGCGACGCTGCTCGAACAGCTCGAACGGCGTGCCCTGCTGCTCCACCCAGGTGTAGTAGCCGAGGTTGAAGATCCGGTTGCGGTCCCGCTCGGTGCACTCGAGCACGTTGTCGGTGTCGACGGCGCCGAGATGGCGGCCGAACACCTCGGCCGCATCGAGGGAGGTGAACTCGCCGCCGAAGCGTTCGGCCAGCAGGCCGGCCCGCTCGCTCGGGTACATGGCCCCGCCATCCGTGGCCACCGTGACGATGGCATCGTCGGCGCCGTAGCCGAGCGCCCTGGCCGTCTTGATGGCGGCGAGCACGTTGCACGTCGACGAGAACCCGAAGTGCGCCAGCGCGTCGATGACGTCGTCGGGCACACCCTTGCGGTCGGCCAGGAACGAGCGCCCCGCCGCCGAGTTGAACAGCAGGTCCAGCTCGTCCGTGGACTCGTCCGAGATGCCGACGACGACGTCGGTGTTCATCACGTTGTGGATCAGCGGGATGTGCTTGTCGCCGATGCCCTGGATGTTGTGCTCGCCGTAGCCGTTCTCGAGCATCGTCGGGCACTCCAGCGCCTCGACGGCCACGATCTTGGCGCCGAAGGTGTCCTTCAACCGATCGCCTGCGCCGATCGTGCCGGCCGAGCCGGTCGCCGACACGAACGCCGCCAACCGCCAGCTGGCACCGGCCCTGGCGACGTCGACCACGTGCTCGAGGGCCCGCCCGGTCACCTCGTAGTGGCCGAGGTGGTTGCCGAGTTCGCAGAACTGGTTGAGCACCACGTTGTCCGGGTCGCGCGCCAGCTCGTTGCAGGCGTCGTAGATCTCCTTGACGTTGGACTCGGTGCCAGGGGTGCGGATGACGTCCTCGGCCGGTCGCTCGCACCAGCGGTCCAGCCAGTCGAAGCGCTCCTTGCTCATGCCCTCGGGAAGAATGGCCACGCCGCGGCTGGCCATGATCCGGCTGATGGCGATGCCACCGCGGGCGTAGTTGCCGGTTGACGGCCAGATCGCCCGGTGGTGGGTCGGGTCGAACTGGCCGGTCACGACGCGCGGCGCCAGGCAGGCGTAGGCGGCGAGCACCTTGTGCGCAGTGATCATCGGGAAGCGGTCCCCGAAGACCACGATGATCGGGCTCTCGACACCGGTGAGCGACGACGGCAGGACGATGTGCTGGGGCACGTCGACGAGGCGGCCGGCGAGGTCGTTGTACCAGTGGACGCGCCAGAGGTTGCGGGCGTCGGGGGCCTGCGGGTCGGCGTCGCCGACCCTGGTGCGATCGATGATGGTCGGGTCGGCCAGCTCGGCGAACGTCGGCAGCAGGATCCGGCGATCCCGGAACCGGGCGACGGCGTTGGCGAGCGCATCGTCGTCGACGACGCGATCGGCCAACCCGAGCTGGGTCTCCAGCGCGCCTGCCGGCCGTTCCGTCACCGTCACGTCGACCAGTCTGCCGGTCGGCGGCGGACTGTAAGCCAGGCGGACTCATTTCGGTACGCGTGGCTCACAGTTCGCGCCGGGTCAGCTGAAGAAGCGATCCCCGGGTGGTTCGGTGGACGGGCCGACGTGGCGGTCGAGCCAGGCGCACATCGGGGCGGCGTCCTCCCAGACCTTGCGCACCTTGGTCGCCGGCTGCTTCGTGTGCAGCCACTTCGCCGGCGGCCACGAGCGCGACGCCATCAGTCCCTTGCGCCGCAGGATCCGAACTCGCGGATGGTCTTTGGCGTAGCCACGCGGTGCCGTCTTGAGCTCGTCGATGGCGCCGATCGAGTAGCCCCGTCGTTCGAGGTCGTCGGCCAACCCCTCGATCTCGGCACCGGTCGCCTCAGCGTCGACGGCGGCCCGGAACCGCTCCAGCTGATCCTTGGCCATGGCGTAGTAGCCGGCGCCCGTCATCAGCCCCTCCGCCGAGATGTGGACGTAGTACCCGGCGCCAGGCTCTCCCTCGCTGTACGCGCCCTGGGCCGTCTTGTACGGCGGTCGGTCCTTGGAGAAGCGCAGGTCGTTGTACGGGCGGAACAGGTGGAATGGCCCGTACTCCGACAGCTCGTCGCACAGCGCCTCGACCGGTTCTCGCACGGCCGACTCGTACGTCGCCTTGTTGGCCTGCCAGAACGTTTTGGAGTTGTCGCCCTCGAGGCGCACGTAGAAGTCGAGCGCCTCGGCCGGAATCCCACGGAACGCCACACCGAGACGGTACTTCCGCCACTGACTACGTTCAGCTCCATGGCTGAGCTGTTCGTCGGCGGGCTCGTCGACCCCGCCACGCACGAGCGCACCGGCAGCGACGTCCGCCTGCCGACCGACGACTTCACGACGCACGGCGTCATCGTCGGCATGACCGGCTCCGGCAAGACCGGTCTCGGCGTCGTGCTGATCGAGGAGGCCCTGACGGCAGGAGTGCCCGCGCTCCTCATCGACCCGAAGGGCGACCTGACGAACCTGTGCCTCACGTTCCCCGACTTGGCGCCGGCCTCGTTCCGACCTTGGATCGACGAGGCGCAGGCCAAGTCGGCGGGGATCACCCCGGACCAGTTCGCCGAGCAGCAGGCGACGTCGTGGCGGGAGGGCCTGGCCGGCTGGGGCTACGGACCGGACCAGATCACGGCGCTGCGGGACGCAACGGACTTCACGATCTACACGCCCGGTTCCCAGTCCGGTGTGCCGATCAACATCGTCGGTTCACTCCAGGCGCCGGATACGGACGACCTCGAGGTCATCGGGGATGAGATCGAAGGGTATGCGTCGGGACTCCTCGGGCTGGTCGGGATCGAGGCGGACGCGCTGTCGAGCCGCGAGCACATCCTGCTCGCCAACCTGATCCAGCACGCCTGGTCCTCGGGGACGAGCCTCGATCTGCCGACGCTGGTCGGCATGGTTCAGCAGCCGCCGCTGCGCAAGCTCGGCGTGTTCGAGCTCGACCAGTTCTTCCCCCCGGCCGATCGAACCGCGCTGGCCATGAAGCTGAACGGACTGCTCGCCTCGCCCGCGTTCGCCGCCTGGGGTGCCGGCCAGCCGCTCGACGTGCAGTCGCTGGTCTACGGCGCCGACGGCACCGGCCGGTGCGCCATCGTGACGACCGCCCACCTGTCCGACGAGGAGCGCCAGTTCGTCACGTCGATGCTGCTCTCGAAGCTAGTGACGTGGATGCGCCGCCAAAGCGGCACGACAGACCTGCGGGTGCTGCTCTACCTGGACGAGGTGGCCGGCTACCTGCCGCCGACGGCCAACCCGCCGACGAAGAAGCCGATCATGACGCTCATGAAGCAGGCCCGGGCGTTCGGCGTCGGTGTCGTGCTGGCCACGCAGAACCCCGTCGACATCGACTACAATGCGCTGTCCAACGCCGGGACCTGGATGGTCGGCCGCCTGCAGACCGAACGGGACAAGCAGCGGTTGCTCGACGGGATGAGCGCGGCCGCTGGCGGCGTCGACGTCGGCGCCGTCAGCGACACGATCAGCGGACTGGCCAAGCGGGAGTTCGTGCTGCGCCGCGCCGGCCAGGATCAGCCAGAGGTGTTCACGACGCGCTGGGCGATGAGCTATCTGCGCGGCCCGCTGACTCGTGAAC
>JBPCJL010000240.1:0-10097 GCA_051005355.1 Ilumatobacteraceae bacterium | reverse complement strand
GGGGTCGAGATCGGGTTGATCTCGTTCAGTGGTGCGGTGGGCGTCGAGGTGTCGCCCACGCTCGACCGGGCCGACATCGATCGGGGCATCGAGGATCTCCAGCTCGCCGAATCGACGGCGATCGGCGACGCACTCGCCACGGGAGCCAACCTGCTGACCCGCCTCGCCGAGGACGGCGACGAGCCCTCCGCCGACGGCGAGGACGAGCTGGCGCCGGGGGCGATGGTGCTGCTGAGCGACGGCGTGACGACCGTGGGCCGGCCGACCGAGGAGGGCGGCCAGGCCGCCGCCGACGCCCGCGTGCCGGTGTTCACGATCGCCTTCGGCACCGCCGGGGGAGTGATCACCGACCCCGAGTCGGGCGACATCGTGCCGGTGCCGGTGGGCCCGGAGCCACTGGCGGACGTCGCAGAGGCGACGGGCGGCATGGCCTACGAGGCGGCGACCAGCGCCGAGCTGGAGGATGCCTACGGGAGGATCCAGGATTCGCTCGGCGCCACGCTCGGCGAGGAGACCGAACGGGTCACCGAACTCACCTGGCGCTGGGCCGCCATTGCGCTCGTGCTGCTAGCGGCGGCGTGGGCCTTGAGCCTCTGGTGGCTGCGCGGCGTGGTGTAGTGACTTGCTTCTGTCCTCGGCAACCGACCCGATCCGGTCGGTCCGGGAGGACAGAACCGGTTCAGTCGAGCAGCCCGCGCAGCGTCTCGACCGTCTTCACCGGGTCGGGGCCAACTGGCGTGATCGACAGGTGGGTGACGCCGGCAGCCTTGTAGGCGGCGATGCGCTCTGCCACGTGCGTCTCGGGGCCGACCAGGTTCGTGGCCGCCAGCATCTCGCGAGGTACGGCGGCCGCCGCCTCCTCCTTGCGGCCTGACAGGTAGAGGTCCTGGATCTGCGTCGCCTCGTCCACGTATCCGTACTTCTTGGCGATGGCGTTGTAGAAGTTCTTGTCCCGCGCCCCCATCCCCCCGACGTACAGGGCTGTCGACGGCCGGGCCATGTCGAGCACCCGATCGGCGCCGTCGCCGGCGTACTCATCGCCGATCGCTACCATGCCGCCGGCCGAGATCTGCAACGGGCCGAGCGCCGGGTCGCGGTGGGCCATCCCGGCCCGGAGGTCGTCGCCCCACACCTGCTGGAACTTCTGCGGGTCGAAGAAGATCGGCAGCCACCCGTCGGCGTGGCGGGCGGTGTTGGTGACGCTCTTGCCCATCAGGCTGGCCCAGAAGATGGGGATGTCGGCGCGCTTCGGGTGGTTGATCAACTTCAACGGCTTGCCCAGGCCCGTGCCCCGACCGGCCGGCAGCGGCACCTGCACGGTCTGGCCGTCGTAGACGACCGGCTCGCGCCGCCACACCATCCGGCACACGTCCATGTACTCCCGGATGCGCGGCATCGGGTGCTCGTACGGCACGCCGTGGAAGCCCTCGATCACCTGAGGTCCGGACGCGCCGAGGCCGAGCACGAACCGGCCGTCGCTCACGTAGTCGCACCCGGCGGCGGTCTGCGCGATCGCCGTGGCCGTGCGGGAGAACACGTTGATGATCCCGGTGCCGATCTCGAGCCGCGTGGTCTTGGCGGCCAGGAACCCCACCTGGCTGATGGCGTCGAACGAGTACGCCTCCGGCACCCAGACCAGGTCGAGACCTGCCTTCTCGAGGTCTTGGATCCGCACCACGTCGGCGTGGAAGTCGCCCGAGTAGTTGATCATCATCGCCAGCTTCATGACCGGCGACCGTACCAATTCAGCTGTTCAGGTTCCCCGACCGGAAGCCCTCGAGATCGAGCGTCACGTACCGGTATCCGGCACCGCGCACACCGTTCACGATCCTCTCGCGCTGCTCGATCGCCCTCGGAAGTTCGGTGAGCTCCAGTTCGACGCGCGCCGTATCGCCGTAGTGGCGCACCCGCACCTGGGCGAAACCGAGCGCTCGCAGCGCCGCCTCCGCCCGCTCGACGCGCGACAGCACGGCCACGTTGACCTCCGTCCCGTACGGCACCCGGCTGGCCAGGCAGGCGGCGGCCGGCTTGTCCCACGTGCGCAGGCCGAGGTGGCGCGACGCCTCGCGCACGTCGGCCTTGGCGAAGCCGGCGGTGACGAGCGGGAACGATGCGCCGGCCTCAGCTGCCGCCCGCTGCCCCGGCCGGTGATCGGCCACCTCCGGTTCGATGTCGTCGAGGTTCACGCCGAGCACGAGCTGCGCCCCCTCAGCGGTGGCGATCGGCAGCAGGACGTCCATCAGTTCGGCCTTGCAGTGGTAGCAGCGGTCGACGTCGTTGATCCGATACGCGGCACGCGCCATCTCGTCGGTCTCGACGGCGCTCCAGCGCAGACCCCACTCCGCGGCGAGGAGCGCGCAGTCGTAGCGCTCGGCGCCGGCCAGTGATGGCGACACGGCAGTGACGGCGTGGACGTTCGCCGCGCCCAGCGCGCCGTGGGCGACGGCGGCCAGGAACGCCGAGTCGGCCCCGCCGCTGAACGCCACCACGATCCGCCCGAGGTCGCTGAGGGACCCGTGGAGCGCGGCGAGCTTGCCGTCCAACGTCGCCGCGTCCACGCCCCGAGTCTGCCTGGAACCTCAACGGCTCACTGCCTCACCGCTTCCAGGCGCTCCAGCGGCGACCCGGCCGACTCCCGGCGGCGTCGGGCCAGGGCGACGATCCCGACTGCGGCCAGCACGACGACGGTGGGTTCGGCCGGGGCCCTGATGCGGTGGGCGCCGTAGAACACCACCGCCGGCACGAGCACGCAGACGCCTGGAACGGCCAGCCACCACCGGGCGCGCCCTCGTTCGGCCGACCCGTCGCCCGGTCGGCGCAACGACCGCCAGCCGAACCCGGCCGCCACGGCCAGCGCCCACCAGCAGACGATGCCCGCCCACACCGCCCACTCGGCCTTCTCCTCGCCGACGTCGAGGGCGACGAGGGAACCGACCCCGTACACGTCGAGCAGCCGGCCGACACGGGCGGCAACGACGACGGGCGCTCGATCCAGATGATCGCCGGCATAGTCCAGCGCCGCATCTCGTCGCGCCGCAGACGCCGCCGAGGCGTCCGCCGCACCCTCGGTCGGCAGCGCGAGGACGCAGTTCACGTCCCAGCTGCCGACATCGTCGAAGTACGTCGCGTCGCAGTTGGCACCCAGCAGCGTGGTGCCGTCGTTCGTCGTGAGCAGCACGGGCCGTTCGAAGCGGCCGAGGTTGTACAGGGCCCAGGGCGCGGCGATCACGACGGCGGCGGCGACGACGTTGACCGGCATGAGAGCCCGACGCGCGTGACCTGCGGCGCGCCACCACGCCAACACGGCGAACCCGACGACGAACAGCGCGATCTCGCTGCGCGCCAACGCGGCGAGCGCCGTGATCGCGCCGACCGCCGCGGCGAGCCCGAGGCTCGGCCGCTCGTCGAAGCGCAGCGCCAGGAGCAGGGCCGCGCTCACGAGGAGGCAGGCCAGCGACTCGGACATCACCAGCGAGTCGTTGATCCAGAGGTTCGGGTAGGCGGCGGCGATGCCGGCGGCGACGAGCCCGACGACCGGTCCGGCGAGACGACGACCGACGAGCCCGATCACGGCCACCGTCGCGATGCCGGGCAGCATCATCCCGACGCGCTGCCAGCTGACGAGGTTCCCCGGCAGGAGGCTCCAGGGTGTCAGGTACAGCGAGGTCAGAGGGCCGTGCTCGGCGCCGGGCAGTGTGGTCAGTCCCTCGCGGAACCAATCGCCCTCGCCGTTGCGTCCGGCTTGCATCGAGTAGTAGAGGGCGTCGTTGAGCATGAGGTCGTCGTCGAGCTTGACGGCCACGAGGTAGCCGAGCCGCCACACCGCGCCGATCGCGGTGATGGCGAGCAGCCCGATGCGGAAGGTCCGCTCGTCCACCACGCTCGTGCGGGCCACGGCTCCGTTGGCTAGCACACGCCGCTCCGTCGCCGGTCGCCAGCTCCACCCCGCACGTATCATCCGCGAGTGCTCGATCTCGAGCGATCGTCATCGACGCACCCCACCGTCACCGTCGGCACCATGCGCCAACCGCGACTCGCCACCACGCTGGTCGTCGGGCTCGTCCTGCTGCCGGTCGTCGTGTCGTTGGCGGCGCTGATCGGGCGGAACTGGTACCCCGCTGGCGACTACGCGCTGGAGCTGCTCCAGATCGAGGAGGTCGGCGGCGGCAACACGCCGCTCACCGGCGCCTACTCCCGCTGGGGCTGGGACCATCCCGGTCCGCTGCTGTTCTGGCTGCTGGCCCCGTTCACGTGGCTGTTCGGTGCGACCGGCGCGTTGGTCGGCACGGCGGTGCTCAACGGCGCGTCCCTGGCCGGAGCACTGCTCGTCGCCCGTCGCGGCGGCGGCTTGGCGCTGCTCGTGCTGACGGCGCTCGTCACCGTCGTGCTGTGCACGGCGCTGGGGCCGGGCTTCCTCGTCGACCCGTGGAACCCGTGGGTCGCCGTCCTGCCGTTCTTCGCCTTCGCGCTCTTGGCGTGGGTGGTGTCGACGGGTGACCTGGCGATGGCGCCGTGGATGGTGGTCGCCGGCACGTTCGTCGTGCAGGCGCACGTCGGCTTCGCCGTCCTCGTCCTCGGCCTCGGCGTGATCGGTGCGTTGCTGGGGTGGTGCGACGACGACGAAGCCGGTCGTCGCGTGCGGCCCGCGCTGATCGCCGTCGGCGTCGGCGCACTGCTGTGGGCGCCACCGCTGTTGCAGCAGCTGTTCGGTGACGACGGCAACCTCGCCAACCTCCTCGCCTACTCCCGCGACCCGACCGGACCCACCGTCGGGTGGGCGCGGGCGTGGGGTGTCCTGGGAACCGAGCTGGGCCTTCCGGGCGCGTGGCTGGCCGGGGGGGACGACGATCCCTTCGGCGTCCCGACCAGCTCGACGTGGCCGGCGCTGGTACTGCTCGCCGTCACCGGGTCCCTCGGGTGGCTCGTGGCCCGGCGCGGTCACCGCCGCGCTGGGCGGCTCGCCCTCGTGGCCCTCGTGGCCAGCGGCCTCGCCGTCGCGTCGACGGCCCGGGTGACGGGCGTGGTCTACCACTACGTCGTCCGGTGGTGGTGGGTGGTGGCAGCGCTCGTCTGGCTCTCGCTGCTGTGGTCGGTCTGGCTGCTGGCCCGGGCCGGTGCTCGCTCGGCGGCGCTGGCGGTTGTTCTTGCCGCCACCGCCGTCCTCGCTGTCGTGCTGGGCTGGCGCGCCACCCCGGCCGACGTGCCGGAGGAGGCGCTCTCGGCGGCGATCGCCGACCTCGGCCCACCCGTGGCGGCCGGGCTCGACGCCGATCGCGCTTACCTGGTCGAGTGGGTCGACGGCGGCGGCTTCGGCTGGGCCGGCATGGGCATGCTCCACGAGCTGCGACAGCGTGGTCACGAGGCTTACGTCCCGGCCACGGCGCAGCCGGCGTTCGAGCCATGGCAGGTCGCCCGGCCCGAAGACGTCGACGGCACGGTCCTCGTGGTCACGGACAACGCGCCGGTGCCGGGCTTCGCGGTGCCGGCCGGTGCGACGGTGCTCGCCCGGCACGACCCGTCGAGCGCCGACGCGCCTACCTACACCGTGTACCTGATCGGTTCGTGATGCGCCATCAAGCACGTATCAGCATGAGCAGGTCCCACTCGAGCTCGGGGACGCGGCGCCCGCTGGCTGCCATGACGATGCTCGGAACGCTTCCTTCGAGGAAGGCCATGGACTGGGCGGCCAGGCCGACGGCCCAGCGGGCCGTCTCGAACACCTTCCACCACTCGAAGCGTTCCTCGTCGTACGTGCCGCAGGCCCGCTCGTAGCCCTCGACGTACGGCCCTCGATCAGCGAAGCCGCCGATCTCGCGGTCGTCGACCCGGAACCGCCACATCCGCAGCGATGGCCACGCGAGATCCTGCATCGGGTCGCCGGCGGCCAGCGCACCCTCCCAGTCGAGCACGGCCCGCAGCCCGTCCTCGCCGACGATGATGTTGCCGTTGCGCACGTCGGTGTGCAGGATCGACACGCGTTCCGGTGGCGACGGGAGCCGGCGTTCGAGCCACCTCAGGCCGAGCTCGACGGCGGGGCGGCGTTGCGGGAGCAGGTCGACCGCCTCGACCAGCGCGGCGAGGGCGGCGCCGGTCGGGTCCTTCGGGTCCAACTCGCGCAGCGGCACCGTGACGTCGGCGGGATCGAGCGCGTGCAACCGCCCGAGCGATGCGCCGAGCTGGCCCGCCACGAGGTCGCCGGTGCCGTGCTCACCGATCAGCCGGAGCACGCGCCGGGGCACGGTCTCACCGTCTACGAAGTCCGACACCATGAACGGCCCGCCGACCAAGTCGCCGTCCCTGCGCCAGAGGTGCACGTGCGGCACCAGTACGCCGCCGGCCTCGGCCAGAAGGCGCACGCTGGCCTCTGCGTCGACGTCGTTGATCAGCGTCTCGCCGAACGGCACGATCGTCGCCACGAGGCGCTGGACGTCTCCGCCCGCGCCGACCTGGGCATCGAAGGCGACGTTGTGGCGGCGCGCTCCGGACGTCGACGTCGACAGGTTCGACACCGTGACGGTCTTCCCCCACGCCTCGCCGAGGTAGGCGGCCAGGCCGGCGGCGACGTCGATCGTCACGGGCCTTCCCATCGGTCGTGACCGGGCTTGGCGACGGCGAGGTCGAGGCGGGCGATGTCGACCAGCACGGGCCAGGCCCGGCGCTCGAGGTCGACGTCGTCACCGGCGCGCAGCCGCTCGGCCAGCCGCACCTGCGGGTCGGCAACGTCCCCGCCGAGCAACTCGGTGAGCAGCTGGCGCTCTCGCCGGACGGCGTCCGCACCGAGGCGCGCCTCGCGCTCGAGCAAGTGGGCGAGGTGAGCGGCGACGCGCACCTGGTGGGCAAGCTCGGCTGGGACGGCCGCCATGACCTGCTCGTCGAGCAGCCGGGCGATCGCCGCCAGCAGCGTCGGCGCGTCGGGTTCGAACTGCACCGTCGTCGACTAGTCGGCGGCCGCCGCCGCCCGGTCCTGGCCCGTGACCGTGTCGACGCCCTTTGGCGCCTGCTGCGACATGAAGCCGAACATGTACCCGGCGACGCGACGCATCTGGATCTCCTCGGCTCCCTCGGTGATCCGGTAGCGGCGGTGGTGGCGGTAGATGTGCTCGAACGGCTTGTGCCGCGAGTACCCGAGCCCGCCGTGCACCTGCATCGCCCGATCGGCGGCCTCGCAGCACAGCCGGTTGGACCAGTAGTTGCACATGGACACCTTGTCGCTGACCGAGAACGCGCCCTGGGTGTCCATCAGCCACGCCGTCTTGTGGACCAGCGCGCGCAGCATCTCGCACTGCGTCTGCAGCTCGACGAGGGGGAACTGGATGGCCTGGTTCGTCGACAGCGGCTTCCCGAACGGCTTGCGCTGCTTGGCGTAGGCGACGGACTCGTCGATGCAGAACTGGGCCGCGCCGAGGCTGCCGGCGGCCTGGCGGATGCGGTTCTCGTTGAAGAAATGCTGCACGACACCGAGGCCGCGTCCCTCGCCACCGAAGGTCGCCGAGTCGGGCACGCGCACGTCGGTCAGCGAGATGTGGGCGTGGTCAGTCGGCATGTTGAACGTCCACAGGTACTCCTCGACCTTGAAGCCGGGGCTGTTGGTCGGGGTGAGGAAGGCGGTGATGCCCCGACCGTCGCCAGGCTCGCCGCTGGTGCGGGCGAAGATCAGGTCGTACTGCGCCTTGTGGATGCCGGTGTTCCACGTCTTCTCGCCGTTGATCACCCAGTCGTCGCCATCGCGGACGGCCCGGGTCTCCATGTGCGTGGCGTCCGAGCCGTGCTGCGGCTCGGTGATCCCGAAGGCGAAGCCGCGCCGGCCCTCAGCGAGGTCGTCGACCCAGTCGGCCTTCTGCTCGTCGGTGCCGTACTCCAACATGAGGAGCAGGCCGACGTTGTTGCCGACGATCGAGTGCTCGTTCTGCAGGTCGTTGTGCAGCCCGAGGCCCTTGGCGGCGAGGTGCTCGCGGATCACCGCCATGCCGAGGTTGGTGCCGTCCTGGCCGCCGTACTCCTTGGGGAACGGGTAGCGGTAGTGGCCGGCGACGTCGGCGCGGCGGCGGGCCTCGCGCAGCAGCGCCTCCCAGTCCTCGTTGGGGAGGCCGCCGCGGTGCCAGTCGGTGCGGGCGTCCTCCCGGCGGTGGTCGAAGAACCGGATGTTGTCGTCCTGCTGCTCGAGCGGCTTGATCTCCCGCTCGATGAACTCGTCCAGCTCCCCGAGGTAGGCGACCAGTTCGGGCGGTAGCGCATGATCCACGTCCGCCAGCGTGTCACGCCGAACGGTTTTCAAGCGCTTTCAGGGGTCAACGTTGACCTCAAAACCACCCAAGAACGTCAGTGACGCTACGACACGCGGCGGTCCCGGCCGGCCCAGTACGGCTCGCGCAGGTCCTTCTTCAGCACCTTGCCGCTCGGGTTGCGCGGCAGCGCCTCGACGAAGTCGACGCTGGTCGGGCACTTGAACTTGGCCAGGCGCTCCTGGCTGTAGGCGATGAGCTCCTCCGCCGTCGGCTCCGCCCCAGTGGCGACCACGACGACGGCCTTGGCCGTCTCGCCCCACCGCTCGTGGGGGACGCCGATCACGGCGACGTCGGCGACGGCGGGGTGGGCCATGAGCACGTTCTCGACCTCGGCCGGGTACACGTTCTCGCCGCCGGACACGATCATGTCCTTGACCCGGTCGTGGATGTAGAGATAGCCGTCGGCGTCGAAGTAGCCAGCGTCGCCCGAGCGGAACCAGCCGTCGTCGTCGATCGCCTCCCGGGTCGCCTCGTCGTCGTGCCAGTAGCCCTTCATCACCTGCGGGCTGCGCACCCAGATCTCGCCGACTTCGCCGGTGGGGACGTCTGCACCACGGTCGGGGTCGACGATGCGCAGCTCGACGCCGGGGCCGGCCCGCCCGCAGGAGCGCAGGAGGTGGCGCTTGGGACCGGTCGGGTCGTGGTCCTCGGGCGGCAGGTTGACGATCGCACCCGTCGTCTCCGTCAGGCCGTAGGCCTGCCAGAACTTGCACCCGAGCATGGCCACGCTGCGTGCGAGCACTTCCTCGCTGATCGGCGAGGCGCCGTAGACGACGACGCGCAACGACGAGTAGTCGGCCTCGTCGGCGCCCGGGACCATCAGGAGGAACTGCAGCACCGCCGGCACGACGAAAGCGTGGGTGATGCCGTGCTCGGGGATCAGCCGGGTCAGCGCGGACGGATCGAGCTCGCGCAGGATCACGCTCTTCATCCCGACGTACTGACCGGCGATGGCCCAACCCCCGCCACCGATGTGGAACAGCGGCATCGCCACGAGGCTCACGCCGTCGGGCGCGAACTCCCACATCTCCTTGGCCAGCGGCAGCAGGGCGAAGAAGTTGTCGTTCGTCAGCATCACGCCCTTCGGCCGACCGGTGGTGCCGCTGGAGTAGAGCTGGAAGGCGACGTCCTGCGGCCCGCTCGGCGTGTGCGGGTCGGCCGGCTCGTGGGCGGCGACCCACTCGTCGTAGTCCCCGTGCTTCTCGTGACGTGACGTCGGATCGGCAATGGCGAGGATGGTGGTGGCCGTCGTCAGGCGGTCGGCGATGGCGTCGAGGACCGGGACGAAGTCAGGGCCCACCACGAGGACCTTGGCGTCGGCGTCGTTGACGATGTACTCGACCTCCGGCGGTGCGAGGCGCCAGTTGACGTCGACGCACACGGCGTTGGCGAGGGCGGCGCCGTAGAAGACCTCGAAGTGCTCGATGCCGTTCTTGTCGAGGAAGGCCACCCGGTCCTGGTCGCCGACGCCGGCGGCGACTAGCCCGGCGGCGACGCGGCTGGCCCGCTCGTACAGCTCGGCCCACGTGACGGTGCGGTCGCCGAGTACGAGGGCCACGTCGTCGGCGCGCTCGGCCGCATGGGTGCGCAGGATCTCCGCCACGGAGTTGATCGCCATGCCAGTCGACGCTAGTGCCGCCAGTCACACCACTCCATCCGAGGGACCTACGCTCTGCTCGTGGCCGTCGCCGGCTTGCTTCTCCTGGTGGTCGGCTTCGCCATGCTCGTCCCGCGTGGCTCGACGCCCGGTTCGATCGCCGCCCGCAACGTCGAGGTCGGGTTCTCGCACATCGAGCGCACGCCCGGCTACCA
>JBPCJL010000239.1:0-8500 GCA_051005355.1 Ilumatobacteraceae bacterium | reverse complement strand
CCGACGTCCGCTTCGGCGAAGAAGCCGGTCAGCACGTCGAGCCAGTCGGGCTGCTCGACGAGGACGTCGTCGTTGAGCAGCACCACGGCGTCACCGGCTGAGGCGGTGACGCCCTCGTTGCAACGCTGGGCGAAGTTGAACGAACCTGTCGCCCGAACGACTCGCGCGCCGAGCGCCTTCAGTTCCCCGAGCACGGCTTCCGGCGTGGCCGGGTCGGCGACCGCGACCACCTCGACGTCCGGGCGCGCCGTGACCTCGAGCACTGAGCGGACGGCCTGCAGGACGAGCACCCGGTCGACGCCCCAGACGGGTCGCACCACACCGGCCGTCGGGACAATGACGCTCACCGATCCGGGTCGGCGCGCCCGCCGGACCCGGAAATGCCCTGGCGTCGCGAGGTGCTCAACCTGGGCCGCGATGCCCAGCCGATCGACGTGCTCGGCCACGGCGCGGCGCCCGGCCTCCCGGGCGTGCGGCTTGGCGTGGGGGTCGGCAGCGGCCGAGCCCGGCGTGACGCACCAGTGGTACAGCACCTCGGGCACGTGGTGGACGCGCCGCGCTTGCTCGGTGACGCGCAGGATGAGGTCGTGGTCCTGCGAACCGTCGAATCCCTCGCGGAAGCCGCCGACGGCCTCGACGACCGACCGCCGCAGCACGGACAGGTGCGTGCAGTAGTTCTGCGACCGGAGCCGCTCGGGTGACCAGTCGGGCTTGAGGAAAGCGTCGTAGGCGATGCCGTCGGCGTTGATCTTGTCCTCGTCCGTGTAGAGGTAGTCGATGTCCGGCTGGCGGCGGACGGCGGCGTCGACCACGGCGAGCGCCCGGCGCTCGATGCGGTCGTCGTGGTCGACGAGGACGATCAGCTCGCCTTGGGCCGCAGCCAACCCGTCGTTGGAGGCGGCCACGATCCCGCCGCTGACGTCCCGCCGGATCACCCGGACGCGCCCGTCTTGGGCCGCCAACGCGGCGAGCTCGGCGCGCACGTCCGCGCTCGTCGAGCCGTCGTCGACCAGCAGCAGCTCCCAGTCCGTGAACGTCTGCTCGACGATTGATGCCAGTCCGGCGCGCAGCAGCGCCAGCGGCGGATCGTGCACCGGCACGACCACGGAAAAGCGGGGATCGGCCAACTACGGGTGTGAGCGCCCAGGCAGATGTCGGAGCACCAGGCGGGCCGCCTTGGCCAGTCGGCGCCGCCGGACCGTCCGGCGCCACATGATCAGCTCGTAGCGCTTGACCCGCCCGCGCAGCGCGCCGAGCTCGTGCTCGAGCCGGCGGGCGTGGGCCACCGCCTGATCGTGCTCACGTCGCAGCGCGTCGGCGTCGTCCTCATCAGCGGTCACCACCTCCTCCGGTACCCTGCGGGCGCTCCGCCGGCCACGCTGTCGACCGACCGGGCGCGTCGATGCGCATCCTCCACGTCACCGCCCACTACCCGCCTGACTTCGTCAGCGGCGCGACGTTGCAGGTGCGCCGGCTGGCCGTCGAGGCGGCGCGACAGGGCCACGAGGTGACCGTGCTGGCCGGCGCCATCGACAACGGTGCGGCGGACGGTCAGGTGGTCACCGAGTTCATCGACGGCGTGTCGATCCGGTGGCTCGGGACGGCGAGCAGAGTGCTGCAGGACGACGACCGGAACTGGCAGAACGAGCGGGCGGCGGAGCTGGCGAGGTCGACGATCGACGACTGGCGTCCGGACATCCTGCACGCGCATGCGCTGCAGACCCTAGGTCCCGGTCCGCTCGAGGAGGCCGTGGCCAGTGGTGTCCCGACCGTCGTGACCATGCACGACCTGTGGTGGTGGTGCGCTCGGCTGTTCCTGGTCGGCACGGACCTGCGACCCTGCCCGCTCGATGCCGGCGGCGTCGACTGCCCCTGCGCGCGAGACGCCAGCTGGCGGGCGGCGCGAGCGGCGGCGTTACAGCCTGTGCTCACCTCGGTCGACCTCGTCCTCACCGCCTCGACGTGGATGCGCGAGCGGGTCATCGCCGCCGGCGTCGAACCGGCGCGCGTCGAGCTGGACGAGAACGACGTCGACCCGGCGGCGGTGCCGGTCGACCGGGCGGCCGGCGGCCGGCGGCAGCAGGGCGACGCGGCCGTCCGCTTCGTCTACGTGGGCGGGGCAAACGCCCTCAAGGGCGCCGACGTGCTGCTGGCGGCGTCCGAGATCCTGCGGCGCGAGCCGGGCTGGCGGCTCACCGCCTGCGGCATCTCCGATCGTCGGTCGTGGCGCCGACCGTGGCGCCGCCCACCCCCGGCGGTGACGTTGGCGCCGGCCTATCCGCCTGAGCGCACGGCCGAGATCTTCGCCGCCGCCGACGTCCTGGTGATCCCGTCGATCGCCCGTGAGAGCTACTCGCTGGCCGCCCGCGAGGCGCTGGCCGCCGGCCTCGCCGTCATCACGACGGACTGCCGTGGCCCCGAAGAAGTGGTGCGCCACGGGGTCAACGGGCTGGTCGTGCCCGCAGGGGATCCGCAATCGCTGGCCGACGCCATGCGCTCGGTCGTCGACGACCGTCACCTCCTGGCCGACCTTCGCGCCGGCGCCTCCTCGACCCCCGTCACCCTGCGTGACCCCATCGAACATGCGGCCACGCTCGTCGAGCGCTACCGCCGCCTCATCGGACGTGCCAAACCTGATACATGAACTCTGCATGCAAGTAGGCTGAGTGCATGAAGGCTCTGCAGATCCGCAACGTCCCCGATGACGTCCACCGGACCCTGAAATCGCGCGCTGCGTTGGCCGGCATGTCGCTGTCGGAGTACGCGCTGGCCGAGCTCCGCCGTTCCGCCGAGCGTCCGACCTTCGCCGAGATCGCCGCTCGGATCGCCGCCCGCCCAACGGTTCATCTCGACGAGTCGGCCGCCGACGCTCTTCGAGCCGAGCGCGACGCACGCGACGCACGGTGATCGTGCTCGATGCGTCGGTCGTCGTCGAGTTCACGCTGAACACCGACGTGGGCCGACGCATCGGCCGACGGCTCTCAACCCCGGACGAGTCGGCCTATGCACCGCATCTCTTGTCCGTCGAGGTGCTCCAGGTCCTCCGCCGCTACGTGCACGTCGGCCTGATCGACGTGTTGACGGCGGCCGCCGCGTGCGTCCAGCTCGATGCGCTACCCGTCCAGCGATACCCGCACGAGCTGCTGCTGCCACGGATGTGGGAGCTGCGGGACAACGTGACGGCCTACGACGCCACCTACGTGGCGCTGGCCGAGGCGCTCGAGGCGCCGCTCTTGACCACCGACGGCCGTCTGGCTCGTACCCCCGGCCTGCGCGCCGTCATCGAGGTCCTCGATTGACTGGGCGGACCATGGCCGAGATCGCGATCGCTGGCGCCGGCTTCTCGGGTGCGGTCGTCGCCCGTGAGCTGGCCGAGGCGGGTCACCGGGTCCACGTCTTCGAAGGGCGCGATCACGTCGCCGGGAACTGCCACACCGAGCGCGACGCCGCCAGCGGCGTCATGGTCCACCGGTACGGAGCACACATCTTCCACACGCCGTGGGCGCACGTCTGGGAGTACGTCAACCGGTATGGCTCGATGCGGCCGTACCAGCACCGCGTCAAGGCGACCGCCGGCGGCCGCGTCTACTCGCTGCCGATCAACCTGCACACGATCAACCAGTTCTTCGGTACCGCGATGGGTCCAGCTGAGGCCCAGGCGTTCATCGCCGCCAAGGCGGCGACGATCGACAACATCGTGTCGTTCGAGGACCAGGCGCTGGCCTTCGTCGGGCCCGAGCTGTACGAGGCGTTCCTGGCCGGCTACACGCGCAAGCAGTGGGGCACCGATCCGCGAGAGCTTCCGGCCAGCATCCTGCAGCGGCTCCCGCTGCGTTTCGCCTACGACGACCGGTACTTCGACCACCCCTATCAGGGAATCCCGGAGCACGGCTACACGTCGATCGTCGAGGCGCTTCTCGACCATCCGCTCGTCGAGGTGCACCTGACGACGACGTTGCGGCGTGCTGAGCTCGGTGCCTTCGACCACGTGGTGTGGACCGGGCCCATCGACGCCTTCTTCGACCACGAGCACGGACGGCTGGGGTACCGCACCCTCGATTTCGAGCGCGAGCTGCACGACGGCGACTTCCAGGGGTGCGCGGTGATGAACTACTGCGACGCCGAGGTGGCGTTCACCCGCACCGCCGAGCACAAGCACTTCGCGCCGTGGGAGCACCATGACCGCACGGTGATCTCGCGCGAGTTCAGTCGCGCCGCCGAGCCGGGTGACACCCCGTACTACCCGGTGCGGCTGGTGCGGGAGAAGGCGCAACTGGGGCACTACGTCGAACTGGCCCGCCAGGTCCGTCGAGTCACGTTCGCCGGCCGCCTCGGCACGTACCGGTACCTCGACATGGACGTGACGATCAAGGAAGCGTTGGACGTTGGCGCCGTGCTTCGGCAGCACCTCGCCGCCGGCACGACACCCCCGTCGTTCGTGGTCGACCCGCTGGCCTGACGCAGCCCGAACCGGCGATCCCGGCCTGGAGCGGGGCCTCCCGAACGGCGCCCGCGTGGGCCAGTACCATCGTGCCTGATGGGCTTGGTGACGATGGAGGAGTCTCCGCCGGAGGTCCGCCCACCAATCGTCCCGGGAACGGACTGGGTGGTCCGCCGCCTCGACGCACCGCTGCGGTGGATGTGGGGCCGCGGGTTCCGCTTCCTCTTCGTGATCGACGCCATCGGCCTGTACGCAGCGATGGTGGTGATCAACACGGTCCGCTTCGGGTTCAGCTGGCCCGACTACCCGCTGAGCCACTACTGGATCGGGTTCGCCATCGCCACTGCGATCCACCTCACGATCAACTACTTCGGCGGGCTGTACGAACGCGAACCGCGCCTCGGCGTGCGGCCCTGGCTGTCTCGGTGCCTGCTGGCGATGGCGATCGGCGTCGCCGTGCAGGGCCTGGCGTTCGTCCTGCTCGACCGGTACCTCATGCCGCGACTCAACCTGGGTGCCTTCCTCGTCCTCGGAACGCTCGTGCTGGTGGCCAACCGCCGGCTCAGCCGATTTCTCGCCGTGCACCGCGAGGCTCCACCGCGGGTGGTGCTGACCGGTCCGGACGAAGAAGTGCACCGGGCCGCCGCCCATCTGACCGACAGCGACCGGGATGCGCTGGTCGTCGGCACGGCCAGCGATCCCGCCGACTTGGCCGGCGTCGTCGCCCGCAGTCGAGCGACCGACGTCCTGCTGCTCGACGTGACGGCGTTCGGGGCGGTGTTCCCGGAACCGCTCAGCTCGCTGGAGGCGCGGGGCGTCGGCTTCCTCCAGCGCGTCAGCGCCCGCGAGACCCTGCTCGGCCTGCAAGCGGTCCGCCAGGTCGCCGGCATGCCGTTCGTGCGGTTGCGCGCCCACACCATGCCGTCACACAAAGCCCGGCTGAAGCGTGTCTTCGACGTGCTCGTCGTCGTCGTCACCGCGCCCCTGTGGCTGCTCGTGTTCGGGGCGCTGGCGGCGTACGTACTCCT
Organism: Ilumatobacteraceae bacterium; assembly: GCA_051005355.1. Taxonomy (GTDB): domain Bacteria; phylum Actinomycetota; class Acidimicrobiia; order Acidimicrobiales; family Ilumatobacteraceae; genus JALZMG01. Next base: position 3,031 of record JBPCJL010000239.1, on the reverse strand, counting down.
GCGCGCCGGCCGGCCGATCCTCTACCACCAGGAACGGCTCGGCCTCGACGGCCACGTGTTCCGGGTCGTCAAGTTCCGCACGATGGTCTGCGACGCCGAACGGGCGGGCCCCGTGCTGGCCGCCAAGGGCGACCCGCGCGTCGTGCGTGGGCTCGGCTGGCTCCGCGAGACCCGCGCCGACGAGCTGCCGCAGCTGCTCAACGTGATCCGCGGCGACATGTCGCTGGTCGGACCACGGCCCGAACGGCCGGAGCTGGTGGAGGCCATCGTCAGCACCGTGCCCGGGTACGTGCGCCGCCTCGAGCTGCGGCCGGGGGTCACCGGGCTGGCCCAGGTCAACGGGCGGTACGCCACCGACGCCGAGTACAAGCTCGGCTACGACATCCAGTACCTCGTCAACTGGTCGCTCGTGCTGGACCTGCAGATCCTGGCCCGCACCGTTTGGGTCGTCCTCTCACGCCGCCTCTGAGCGCCTGACGACCTCCGGGTGCGGGCGGTCGAACCGGTTGCGCAGCCCGTCGGCGACACCGAGCGTGACGAGCTCGACGTAGCGCCGCTTGTGCCGGTACCGCCCGACGCGAGCGAACCAGGCCAGCACCTTGAACGGGACGACCAGCGGGTACCAGCGCCCGGCGATCTCGCGGTAGAAGCGCATGTTGTTGCGGGAAAGGTAGAAGGCCTTCCACAGCGGGCTCACGGCGCCGGGCGTCGAGTACGTGACGGTGTCGTGGACGAAGCGGATCGCCGGCACGAACACGTTGCGCAGGCCGAGCTGGCGGATCCGGTACGTGTAGATCTGATCGTCGGCGTAGATGAAGAACTCGCCGGGAGGGAACCCGAGGTCGCCGGCCACGAGCCGGGTCCGGACGAACAGCCCGACGAACGAGACGCAATCGACGTCGACCTCGGCGCAGTGGTAGGCGCCGTCGGTGACGTGGAAGCTCCGCCGACCGCGCACCACGGCTCGAACAACCCCGGGGAGCCCGGTGAACGGGTTGAGCCCGGGGCGGTTGATCTCGGCGATCTCGCCCGAGGCGGCGTACACGGCGGCGGCAACACCTCCGACGTCGTCGCCGAACCGGCGGCGCCGGAACTCGGCGATGGCGCCCGGCGAGGGCCGGGCATCGTCGTCGAGCAGCAAGAGCCAGTCGCAGCCCATCCCGACCGACCGGCGCAGGCCGAGCTCGAACCCGCCCGCGCCGCCGAGGTTGTCCGGGCTGGTGACGACGACGAGCCGGCGATCGGTGATGCCGGCGAGGTAGAGGGCCGTGCCGTCGGTCGAGTCGTTGTCGACCACCACGAGGTGCCCGATCGGCTCGGCCAGCAACGCATCGACGCACTGACGCAGCTGATCGACCCGGTCGTGGGTGACGACAACGGCGGCGACCGTCTCGCCGCCGTTGGTCGCGTGTTGGGCGACCGGGTCCACCGGCGGGACGCTACCGATGGCGCCCCGACGGCCGCCCGCCATGTACGCCGAGCGTGCGTGCGTGGCCCACACCCGGAACGGACGGTTGAACTTGCGGGTCACCGGTGACCAGGAGCGTCCGCTTCGTCTGGCTGCCGCCCTGACCGGCCAGACCATTTCGGAATTCGTGTTGTCAGCGGCGGTCGCGTATGCCCACCATCTGGTCGATCACGCGAACCACATCGGGTTGAGCGCCAGCCAGTTCACCCAGTTCGTCGCCGAGCTCGACGAACCCGCCGAGACCGTTCCCGAGCTGGTGCAGCTCTTCGATCGTCCGAGTCGCATCACCCAAGGTTGACGGATCGGTCGGCGCTCGTGCGGGTCGAACTGCTCGACCCGAGCCGCCATGACTGCACTTCGATCGACAGCGGCGTCCGGTCACTCGACGACTCGTGCGCAACACCGCAGCGGTCGCCGCCGCCTCCTTCACCTCGGCAACTTGGGTGCTGCTCGACAAGCACCGGGTGATCGGCTACTACGCCCTGGCGATGGAGCCGCCGCGACGCACCGTCCCGGCTGCGGCGCGGCCAGCCGGATCCGGTGCCCGTCCTGCTCCTGGCCACGTTGGCCGTCGACCGGTCGATGCACGGCGCCGGGCTTGGCGGCGATCTGCTCCTCGATGCGCTCGTGCGCGCGCTCCGTGCAGCTCGTGCGTACGGCGCCGGCGCCGTGATCAGCCATCGACGAGCGCGCGGCTGACTTCTATCGGCACCACGGCTTCGTGCCGCTGACCTCCGATCGGCTGTACCGGCGTATGAGCGACATCGAGCACTCCTTCGGGGCGAGCACTCGCCCGAGCTGAGGACGGTTCAGGATCGATCCGCCCCCACTCGTAGACTGCGCTCCTCGTGACGCCGACGGGACGACTCCGGGCCGCCCCGCGGACGAACCGATGACGCTCCACCGGGACGTGCTCGACGTCCTCGAACAGGTCGAGGTCGTGTCACTCGATGTCTTCGACACCTCGATCCACCGGGCCGTCCTCGACCCCGTCGACCTGTTCGCCCTGGTGCCCGAGCGCCTTCCGGAGCTGGCCGCGGCGATGAACGGATTTCCAGCCGGCTGGCGTTACCGAGATCTCCGACACCGCGCCGAGGCGAAAGCCCGGCGACTGCTGTTCCACGGCGAGGTCGTCACGGCCGGGATCGTCGCCCAACTGGGCAAGGACCTCAAGGACAAGGACCTCGCAGCTCGCGCCATGGAGGTCGAGCTCGATCTCGAGCTCGACCTCGTACGGCCGAGCGAGCCGGGCGTGGAGCTGGCGGCGGAGGCCCTCCGGCTGGGCAAGCGCCTCGTCTACGCGTCCGACATGTACCTGCCGAGCGAGCTGATCTTGAACCTGCTCATCAAGGCCGGCCTTCCCGCAGCGCCGGTGTTCGTGTCCAACGAGCACCTGGTCTCGAAGACGTCCGGCGGCCTCTTCGACGTCGTGCTGAGGTGGGCGGGTTGCCGGCCAGATCAGGTCGTGCACGTCGGCGACGACCCCGGCGCGGATCACGCCGGGGCCCGCCGGGCCGGGCTGCGGACCATCGAGCTCACCAAGCCGTCGAGCCTCTACCGGCG
>JBPCJL010000238.1:0-7621 GCA_051005355.1 Ilumatobacteraceae bacterium | reverse complement strand
CCCTTGAAGCCGACGCCCCCGGACGACGCCCAGGCGATGACGTTGCCCTCGGGGTCGGTGATCGAGACGATCGTGTTGTTGAACGAACTCTTGATGTGCACCACGCCCGTGGTGACGTTCTTGCGGTCGCGCTTGCGGGGGCGACGACCGGCGGGCTTCGGCTTGGCCATCGCTACTTCCTCAGAGCCTTCTTCTTGTTGGCGACGGTCCGCTTGGGACCCTTGCGCGTACGGGCGTTGGTGTGGGTGCGCTGACCGCGCACGGGCAGGCCCTTGCGGTGGCGGATGCCCTGGAAGCACCCGATCTCGACCTTGCGCTTGATGTCCTGCTGGATGTCCCTGCGCAGGTCGCCCTCGATGCGCAGCCGCTCGTCGACGTAGGCGCGAATCCGGCTGACCTCCTCTTCGGTGAGGGCCGACACCTTGGTGTTCGGGTCGAGGTCGAGGTCGGCGCAGAGCTGCTGCGCCGTCGGCTTGCCGATGCCGAAGATGTAGGTCAGCGAGATCTCCAACCGCTTCTCGCGGGGGATGTCGATGCCGGCGATGCGTGCCATCGAGTGGGACTCCGTGTTTCCTTGAATGCTGCGCTTAGCCTTGGCGCTGCTTGTGGCGCGGGTTCTCGCAGATGACCATGACGCGACCGTGCCGGCGGATGACCTTGCACTTCTCGCACATCTTCTTGACGCTGGGTCGGACCTTCATGGCGCTGCCTACTTGTAGCGGTACGTGATGCGACCTCGGGTGAGGTCGTAGGGCGTGAGCTCCACCTGCACCTTGTCCCCGGGGAGGATGCGGATGTAGTTCATCCGCATCCGGCCGGAGATGTGCGCCAGGACCCGGTGGCCGTTGTCGAGCTCCACGCGGAACATGGCGTTGGGAAGTGACTCCTGGATCGTGCCTTCGAGCACGATGGCGTCTTCCTTGGGCTTGGGCAGGACGAACTCCTCGGCGACGGTTGGGGCCCAAGGCCAGCGCACGAGGCGACGGACGGGCACGGACGAACAGAACGGTCGGTCTGCGGACAGACCGGCTTGACATCGTAGCTGGCAGCAGCCCCTTTACCACCCGCCGCGGCAGCAGTGGCGGACCCTCCGCAATCTGGGCGCCGATCCTGCCAAAACCCGACTTGGGCGCAAATCCTGCCAACGTCTGGCGGAGCTCGCACCCAGAACGCGTCAGCTCTCTGAGCTCAGGGCATCGCTCTCGACATGATCTCGGCGACGACATCCGACTTGGCGTCGGCATAGTCCTGGACGAACCTCCAGGTCGTGGCGGCCAGCCGGCGTTTGGTCCGCTCGTACAACGCCCGATCCTCGGCATCCGCACGCAGGTGGTCGCGAAAGGCCACCATGCGGGCGATCTCCGGGCTGCCGGCGGTGAAGACGTGCAGGTTCACGTTGGTGTCCGGGCCTTTGAACAAGCGGTGCTCGAACCAGTCGGGTTCCCTGATTCGCAGCACGTAGCCCGCCGCCTCCAGCCGCGGGACGTACGCCGCCTCATCGGCGCTGTCGGGCACGCCGAGGGTCATGTCGATGATCGGCTTGGCCGACAACCCGGGGACGGACGTCGACCCGGTGTGCTGGAGGACGACGGCGTCGTCCCCGAGAGCGCCACGGATGCGTGTCTCCTCGAGCTCGAACAGCATCGGCCACCCGGAGTCGTAGTCGACCAGCGTGATCGGGGCGTCGTGGCGGACGACCTCGCCGATCGCGCTTGCCTCGATCTCGTCGTCGCGCGACATGGCCGCACGACGGTACCCCTCGATGCGCGATGGGCCGGTCCGACCTGCTGACGTAGCGGGATGACGCTGGCTGACCGGATGGTCGTGGACCTCCTCGACCCTGAGCTGTACCGGACGAACCCACACGACGTGTGGACGTGGATGCGGCGCAACGAGCCCGTCTACCGCGACCATCGCAACGGGCTGTGGGTGGTGACCCGCCACGCCGACGTCATGGACGTCGAGCGGCGCTCGACCGTGTTCGTCAGCGGCCAGGGCTACCGCCAGCACTGGTCGCCGGAGGAGATCAACATGATCGCCCAGGACGACCCCCGCCACCGCCAGCAACGCCTGCTCGTCCAGCACCGGTTCACCAAGGCCGGCGTTGCCGCTCAGGCGGACGACGTCACCCAGCTGGCCGACGACCTGCTCGACGCACTGGTGGAACGGGTCGCGAACGACCAGCAGGTCGAGGTGGTCAACGCGTTGGCCGCCCAACTACCGGCCCGCCTGACCTGCCGGGTGCTCGGGTACCCGGAGGAGATGTGGCCGCAGCTCAAGTCCTGGAGCGAGCGGCTGATGCGCACCGACGATCGCGACCGCTCGGGACGCTCCTTCCGCGAGTTCTTCGACGCCAACATCGAGTTCGCCACCGCCCTCGGGCCGGTCGCCGCGCCGAAGGTCGGCTGCCCCGCCGACGACCTGATCTCGATGTGGGTCAACGCCCGCATCGACGGCCAGCCGCTGCCACCGGAGGCCATCGTCCACGAGGTCGGCCTGTTCATCGCCGGCGGCGCCGAGACGACGCGCACCGCGATCGGCCATGGGTTGCGCGCCTTCGTCGATCATCCCGACCAGTGGGAGGCGATGGCCGCCGACCCAGCGCTGGTGCCGGGCGCCGTCGAGGAGGTGCTGCGCTGGGTGACGCCGCTGAACAACTTCTTCCGTCGCGCCGTCGTCGACGCCGAGGTCGGCGGTCAGGCGATCGAACGGGGCGACCGGATCATGCTGCTGTATCCGTCGGCCAACCGGGACGAGGCGGTGTTCGACGACCCGTTCCGCTTCGACATCCGCCGCTCCCCGAACCCCCACGTGTCCTTCGGGTTCGGCACCCACCTGTGCATCGGCGCCAACTTCGCCCGCACCACGCTGGGCGCTGTCTTCGGTGGCCTGGCCCGCCGGGCCACCGACCTGCGCGCCGTCACCGAGCCCGAGGTCGAGGCGAACATCTTCGCCCGCGCCGTCCGCCGCTTCGATCTGACCCTCACCCCGCGCTGACCACCGCCGCCGGGCGATGATCTGTGAGCTGCGCGTACCGATCGCCGCCCGCTCAGTTCACCGCTCTTGGCCCGGGGCGGGAGGGGCCGGCCGATGCTCCGTCGCGCTCTGGCGAATCGCATCGTTGACGACTTGTTTGAAGGAGACGCCTCGCTCGCGCATCATCCGTCGAATGAGCTCGTTGGTGTCGTCGTCGAGTGTCATCGATCTCCGCACACCGAAAGCATCGCACCGATCCGGTGGCCGACTGGATCTCTCGTTCACGAAGTCCGAGCCGTCTCGATCGTCACGCGGTCTGCTGCGACGAGGCTGGTGCACGGCTTTCGTCACGCGGTGCTCACCCGCAAGACCGCGCGGTGAGCATCTCTCCGAGCCCGTCTGCGTGAGCAGAAACGACAGATCCGTCTTGTTCGCTCACGCAGATCCAGGGCCCGAGGTCTGGGTGAGCAAAAGACGACGGATCCGCCTTCCTCGCTCACCGCAAACACCAAGGGGGGTCAGGTGCGGGCGCCGTCGATGGCGATGGTGATGCGCCGGAACACGTCGTCGGGGTGGCCGACGCCGTCGAGCACCTCGAGCCGGTCCTGGCTGCCGTAGTACTCGATCAGCGGCTCGGTCTGACTCTCGTACAGATCGAGACGTCGGTTGACGGCATCGGGGTGGTCGTCGGCGCGCTGCAGCACGTCGCCGCCGCACACCTCGCAGATCCACGGTTGGCGCTCCATGCCCGTCGCCGTGTAGTTCGTCCCGCAGTCCCGGCACACCCGGCGCGCCGAGATGCGCGCCACGACCACCTCACGCGGCACGTCGAGGTCGATGACCACGTGCAGCGGGCGCTCCACGGTGATCTTGTCCAGCGCCTCGGCCTGGGCCACCGTGCGCGGGAACCCGTCGAGGATGTACCCACGCGTCTGGGCGTCCAGGTGATGAAGACGTTCGTCGACGATGGCGATCATGATCTCGTCGCCGACCAGCCCGCCGGCGTCCATGATCTCCTTGGCCGCCAGGCCGACCTCGGTGCGCTCCCGCACGGCCGCCCGCAGCGTGTCGCCGGTCGAGATGTGCGGCACGACGTAGTGGCGCGACAGCTGCACGCACTGCGTGCCCTTCCCGGCGCCTTGGCGGCCGAGGATGATCAGTCGAGCTCCTGGGATCAAGAGCTGGCCGTTCCTATTTCAGGAATCCCTCGTAGTTGCGCAGCATCAGCTGGCTGTCGATCTGGCGCATCAGCTCGAGAGCCACGCCAACGGCGATGAGGATGCTCGTGCCGGCGAACCCGAACGTGTTGATGTCGGCCGCCCAGAGCAGCAGGTACGGCAGGATGGCGATGAGGGCGATGAAGACGGCACCCGGCAACGTGATCCGGTTGACGACCTTGGCCAGGTAGCGCTCGGTCTGCGGACCGGGGCGGACCCCCGGGATGAACCCACCCTGGCGGCGGATCTGGTCGGCCTGGCGCACCGGGTCGAAGGCGATCGAGTTGTAGAAGTAGGCGAAGGCGATGATCAGCAGTGCGAACAACGTCATGTACACGAGGTTCTGGCTGTTGATGATGTAGTCGTCGACGAAGCCGGCGATCTCGCCGCGCCAGCCCTCGCCGCTGCCCAGCACGTTGGAGAAGATCACCGGCAGCAGCAGGATCGAGCTGGCGAAGATGATCGGGATCACGCCGGACTGGTTCACCTTGAGCGGGATGTACGTGTTCTGGCCCCCGTACATCCGCCGGCCGACCACGCGTTTGGCGAACTGCACGGGGATCCGGCGCTGGCCGAGCTCGACGAACACCACGGCGACGATGATCGCCAACGTCAGCAGCACGATGAGGATGAACCAGATCCACTTGTTGACCTGGATGATCGACCAGTACCCGTAGGGCAGGCCGGCGACGACGGAGGCAAAGATGACCATCGACATGCCGTTGCCGATGCCGCGCTGGCTGATCAGCTCACCGATCCACATCAGCACCGCCGTGCCGGCGACGAGCGTGGCGATCACGAGGTAGCCGCGGGGCCAGATGCCGTCTGGCAGCAGCGGGACGTCCGGCGCCGCGCTGGCGGCCGAGAAGAACGCCGTGCCACGGCCCGTGCCGAAGATGAACACCAGCCCGGTCGCCTGCAGCGTGGCCAGGGCGATCGTGACGTAGCGGGTGTACTGCGTGATCTTGCGCTGGCCGACGGCGCCCTGCTGCTGCAACTCCTCCAGCTTGGGGATCACCACCCCGAGGATCTGCATGATGATGCTCGCCGTGATGTACGGCATGATCCCGAGGGCGAAGATCGAGAAGCTCTCGAAGCCGCCACCCGAGAACAGGTTGAGGAAGCCAAGGGCGCCCTGCGAGTTGGCCGCGGCCCGGATCTGGTCGACGGCCAGTGGGTCGATGCCCGGCACGCGAATGGCCACGCCCAGGCGGTAGACGACGACCATCCCCACCGTGAACAGGATCTTGTTCCGGAGGTCCGGGATCTTGAAGACGTTCTTCAGGTTCGAGAGCACTCGGGGCGATCCTGTTCTGGACGGGGTGCGAGCCCCCGGCTAGCGGTTGGCGAACTGGTTGCCCTTGGCGGCGGGGCGACCGGCTTTGCCTTCACCTCGGAAGGGCAGCGGGACGAGCGTCACCGTACCCCCGGCGGCCGTGATCGCCGCCTCGGCGGCCTTGGAGACGGCGTGGGCGCGCACGTCCAGCTTGGCCTCCAGCTCACCGCGCGCCAGGACCTTGACGAACGCCCCCTTGCGCAGCAGGCCGTTGGCGACCAGTGTCTCCGGGTCGACGACACCGCCGTCGATGCGGCTTGCCAGGTCCTGCAGCGTGTCCAGGTTGACCGCCCGGTACTCGACCCGGAACGGGTTGTTGAACCCACGCAGCTTCGGCACCCGCTGCTTGAGCGGCATCTGGCCGCCCTCGAAACCCCGGGGGACGGTGTTGCGGGCCTTCTGGCCCTTGGTGCCGCGGCCGGCGGTCTTGCCGCCCTTGCCGCCGATGCCTCTGGCCAGTCGCCGCTTCGAGCGGCGCGCGCCGGGAGCCGGTGCCAGGTCGTGGACGTGCATCTCGGTCAGCCTTTCTCGTCCACCCGCACCAGGTGCGGGACGCGCCGGATCATGCCCCTGATCTCGGGGCGATCGGGCAGGGTGTTGCTGCGCCCGATGCGGCCGAGGCCGAGCGCCCGGAGCGTGCCGCGGGTCTTCGGCTTGGCGCCGTGACCGGACCGGACCTGAGTCACGGTGATGGTGCGGTCGGTGTCAGCCACTGCTCGACTCCTGCGCATCGGAGCTGTCGTCGGTCCGGCGCGAGCGGCTGCGGTTCCGGTCCTGGTAGGCCTTGAGCATCCCCTTGGGCACGAACTCTTCGACGTCCAGCCCGCGGCGCGCGGCCACCTCATCGGGACGCTGCAGTGCCTTGAGCCCGGCGATGGTGGCCCGGGCAACGTTGATGTGATTGGCCGAACCGAGCGACTTGCACAAGATGTCGTGCACGCCCGCCTCCTCGAGGATGATCCGGGCCGCGCCGCCGGCGATGACGCCGGTACCGGGAGCGGCCGGCTTCATCAGCACCCGGCCGGCACCGGTCACGCCGATGACGGGATGGATGATGGTGTCGCCGGCCAGCGGGACCTCGAACAGGTTGCGCTTGGCCTCCTCGGTTCCCTTCTGGATGGCCAGCGGCACCTCCTTGGCTTTGCCGTAGCCGAGCCCGACCCGCCCATTGCCGTCGCCGATGACGACGAGCGCGGTGAACGAGAAGCGCCGACCGCCGCGGACGACCTTGGCCACGCGGTTGATCGTGATGACGCGCGACTCGCGAAGCCCGCCGACGTCCGGCCCCTCGTCGCGAGGTGCGTGATATGTGGTGTAGCCCATCAGAACTCCAGACCGGCGTCTCGTGCCGCGGCGGCGAGGGCGGCGATCCGCCCGTGATAGAGGAAGCCGCCGCGGTCGAACACGACCCGCTGCACACCGGCGGTCTTGGCTCGCTCGGCGACGACTGCGCCGAGCCGGGTGGCGGCGGCGACGGTCCCGCCGGTGCCGGCCGAACGCTGATCGGCCTCTGCGGTCGAGGCGGCGGCCAGCGTCCGGCCGGCGTCGTCGTCGATCACTTGGACCACGAGGTGCTTGTTGGAGCGATGCACGGCCAGGCGCGGTCGATCGGCCGTTCCGTGGAGCTTCTTGCGCACCCGGCGGTGGCGACGGATGCGACCGCTGCGCCGGGTCTTGGCGATGTCAACCATGCCCTACTTCTTCCGTTCTCACTTCTTGCCGGCCTTGCCCGCCTTGCGCAGGACGCGCTCGCCCTGATAGCGGACCCCCTTGCCCTTGTACGGCTCGGGCTTGCGGATGGAACGGATGTCGGCGGCGACCTGGCCGACGACCTCCTTGTCGATGCCGCTGACGACGATCTGCGTCGGCACCGGCACCTCGAACGTGATGCCCTCCGGCGCCTTGACGTTCACGGGGTGGCTGAAGCCGAGCGCCAGGCGGATGGCGTCCGGCCCCTGCGACTCGGCGCGGTAGCCGACACCGACGATGTCGAGCTGCTTGCGGAAGCCGTCGGTCACGCCGACGACCATGTTGTTGATCAGGGTGCGGGTCAGGCCGTGGAGCGAGCGGTTGGTGCGCTCGTCGTCGGGAC
>JBPCJL010000237.1:0-3489 GCA_051005355.1 Ilumatobacteraceae bacterium | reverse complement strand
GCGGGAGCGCGCCACCCGGTCCCTTCCCGATCCGTCAGGGTCCGAGCGGCGGCTGCCGCGGACCCAGAGCATCACCGACACGCCGCCGGCGAGGAACACGACCGCCGCCACCAGCGACACGCCCGCTGCTCCGGCGCCCGTGTCCGGTAGCGAGTCGGTCGTCACGGTACCGCCACCGCCGTCGGTCGTGGTCGGACCGCCACCGCCATCGCCATCGGTCGTCGTCGGACCGCCACCGCCATCGGTCGTCGTCGGGCCGCCACCGCCATCGGTCGTGGTCGGACCACCGTCGTCGGGGCCGGTCGGGCGGGTGCAGCCCGTCTCCGCCAGCACGATGCTGCCCAGCGTCTCCGTGATCGCCGGGGCACCGGCCGGGGTGACGTTGAGCACCGCAGTGATCCGCAGCCCCACCGCCGATGCCGAGTCGGCGGTCGTCGACGCCTCGGTCGTCGCCGTGAGGGTCACCGTGCCGGTGCCCAACGGGGTCGTCACCGCGATCGTCGCCGTCGCCGACTCACCGGCGGCGAGATCGACCGCACCGTTACCGATGTTGACGCCGAGCGCTTGAGCCGTGGCCGTCGGAGCACCCACGAGCGGGCACTCCACCGACGACGTGATGACTCCAACGGAGATGGGAAGCCCGAACAGGGTTGCCGTCGCACTCGTGATCCCTGAAGATGCCGAGAGACTGTCGGGTCCCCTGGTCGCCGTCGCTTCGAGGACGTCGACGGTGACGTCGGCGCTGGCCGTGTCGACGGTGAAATCAACGCCGGAGGTGTTGGTCCCGTTGGTCGCGGGTGCGTCGACCTGATCCGTCCCGCCTTCGACGGCAAGGTCGAGCAGGATGTTGTCCGACGTCAGGTTGACATCGACGGCGTCGGCGAACGCGGTGCCGCCGACGACCGCCGACGCAGTTCCCATGGATGCTGCGCTCACCGCGATCGCGGCGACGACTGCTGGTACGGCGACGACGGCTGGTCTACGCCAGCGTCGACGGTTGTCTGATTGGTTGATCAAGGACTCCACCTCCTTGTATGACCCACCGACGCAGAACGTAACGGACCGTCATTTGCAGGTGGTGGATGGTCGCCCATCGCCGCTTATGAGCACTTGTAGCGAGCAAAGGAACTTCCATTGTGCGCGATCCTCTGTCGAACTGAGCCGGGACGCGAGTCCACGGCGTGGTGGTTACTCCCAGCGAGACGATCGCCATCGCCCCGACGGCCGGGGCGGCGGTGGACTGTTCATGCTCGCTCGTAAGATCTGGCTCGATCTCGGTGGGGTCCGCCGAGCGGAGGACACGAACGTGCAACGGACGACTGTGGCGGCGACGAGCGGGACCTCCATCGGCCGTGCCGCGTCGCTGCCGAGCCGGGTCGGCGACCTGCTGTCGCCGCGTTCGACGCCGGGCGGGTTCCGGCTAGCCGCAGCCGTCACCACCGTCGTCTGCGCGCTGTGCGGGCTGATCGGCGCCGCCGCCATCGCCGCCCGTGACGGATCGCTTGATGCCGCCGGCACCGCAGCCCGCCAGCTGGTCGACCTGCAGGAGGTGCGCACGGCGGCCGTCGAGGCCGACTCGGTCGCCGCCTCATCGTTCCTGTCGCGCGGCGGCGAGCAGGCAGTCCAGCGGGCGCGCTACGAGGAGCAGCTGGGCGCGGCGACCAGCGCGTTGGCCGTCGTGGCCCAGCGCGCGCCCACCGCCGACATCGAGGCGTTGGCGGCGGCGAACACGTCGCTGGCCTCGTTCTCCGGACTGATCGAGCAGTCGAGGGCCAACAACCGCCAGGGGTTCCCCGTCGGAGCGGCCTACCAGCGCCAGGCTTCGGCCCTCGTGCGATCTGACCTGTTGCCCGCCCTCGACGCCGTCGACCTGGCCAGCCGGGAGCGACTCAACTCGTCGCTCGGTGACTCGACGCGCAACGCCGCCATCGCCGTCGTCGCCCTCCTGGTGGCGCTGGCCGTGCTCGTGGTGGCATCGCTCCTGCTGTTCCGGCGCACCCGCCGCGTGATCAACGTGCCCATCGCCGTCGGTGGTGCACTCGTCGTCGCTGCGCTGGCCTGGTCGGTGTTCACCCTCCTGCCGACCGGGGCGACCGTCGAGGAGACCGTCGACAGCGACCTGAGCGGTGCCGACGCTCTGGCCCGCGCCCGCGCCGGAGCGTTCGACGCCCGCAGCGCCGAGTCGCTGACGCTGATCAACCGCGGCAACGGGGCCGCCAACGAAGCTGACTGGCTGTTGGCCGACGCCGAGGTCCTGGCCGCGCTGGACGCCGCCTGCGATCGCGGTCGCGGTGCCTGCTTGGACGACGAGTGGCAGGCCTACCGGACCGAGCACGAGAACGTACGTCTGCTCGACGACGGCGGTGACTACGACGACGCCGTCCTCCTGGCGCTGAGCGCGGCGCAGTCGCGCTTCGACGAGTTCACCGAGCCGGCCGAGCAGGCCCAGCGCACCCGGGCCGAGCAGGTGGCCGCAGGGTTCGCCGACGCCCGCGGGCCGCTCGGCCTGCTGCGCTGGGTCGTGCTCGTCGCCGGGCTCGGGGCCGCCATCGCCGCCCTGGTCGGGTTCGGTCAGCGCCTGCGGGAGTACCGATGAAGCGCACGACGGTCATTTCCGCGTTGACCGCGGTCGCTGTCTTGGTGGCGGCGGGATGCGGGGCGCCGCAGCTGGCCGACCCGCCGGAGATCACCCTCCCACCGACGACCGCCCCCCAGCAAGAGCTGTTCCCCGAGTGCGACGAGGCGGAGCAGGCCGAGGAGGCCACGCGGTCGTACGCGCCGGACGGCGCGACGGACGGGCCATCGATCGAGGAGATCCGCGCCAACGATCGGCTCGTCGTCGGGGTCTCGGCCGACACGCTCCAGTTCGGCGCCCGCAACCCCCTGACCGGCGCCATCGAAGGCTTCGACGTTGCCATCCTGCAGGAGATCGCCGGGGCGATCTTCGGCGAGGGCGGCGAGTCGAAGATCGAGTACCGGGTGATGACCTACGCCGAACGGCTCCCGGCGCTGGAGAACGGCGACGTCGACCTGGTGGCTCACACGATGACCATCAACTGCGACCGCTGGAAGCGCATCGCCTTCTCCTCTACGTACTACGACGCCGGCCAGAAGGTGCTGGTGCCGATCGGCTCCGAGTTCGGGAGCATCGACGACCTCGTCGCCGTCGGCGGCCGGGTGTGCGTCCCCGGCGGGAGCACCAACCTTGAGGAGATCAGCAGGGAGGAATACACCGCACCGGAGGACGGCGGCACCGGCATCGAGGTGGTCGAGCGGCCCGACATCACCGACTGCCTCGTCGCCATGCAGCAGGGTGACGCCGACGCGGCGACCGGCGACGACACGGTGCTTGTCGGCCTGGCCGCCCAGGACCCGAACCTCATCGTGGTCGGCGAACCGCTCACGCGCGAGCCGTACGGCGTCGGTGTGCGCGGTGATCGCGTCGATCTCGTGCGGTTTGTCAACGGCGTGCTGGAGGACGTGCGGGCC
>JBPCJL010000236.1:0-6808 GCA_051005355.1 Ilumatobacteraceae bacterium | reverse complement strand
GGTATCAAACTGTCGTCAGAACGCGATCTCGGGGCGGGGGAAGGGGCCGACGGCGACCTCGTAGGCGCGAGCGGCGCGCAGGACGAGGGCGTCGCCGAACATCGGACCGACGAGCTGCAGGCCGATCGGTAGCGCGCCGGCCGAATCGGTCGGCGTCGTCAGGTCGCACGGGACGGTGATCGCCGGCTGCTGGGTGAGGTTGAACGGATACGAGAACGGCGTCCAGCCGAGCATCGATGCGGGCGTCATCGGTCGGTGGCCGGCCGGGAGGGCGTCGAAGGCCGGCACGGCCACGCTCGGCGTGGCGATGAGGTCCCAGCTGGTCATGAACTGGCGCATCTGCGAGCCGAGGTCGCCGCGGCGCAGCACGAGCCGCTGCACGTCGAGGTTGCTGAGCTGCGACCCCAGCTCGGCCTGAGCGGCGAAGTCGGGGTCGGTGACGCCCTGCTGCTCGCTGGTCAAGGTGTTCCACACCGTCCACGAGGCGGCGAACCACAGGCCCGTGGTGATCTCCAGCGGATCGGCGAAGCCGGGGTCGACCGGCTCGACGATGACGCCGAGCTCCGCCAGCACCTGCACGGCGCGGTCGACGGCGGCGGCGACCTCGGGGTGCACCGTGGCGTACCCGAGCGTTGGCGAGTAGGCGACGCGCAGCCCGGTGATGCCGTCGTCCAGCCCGTCGGCGACGAAGGTCGGGTCCGGCGGCAACGACGTCCAGTCGCGCGGGTCGGGTTGCTTGAGCACGTCCAGCATCAGCGCCGAGTCCTCGACGCTCATCGTGTGCGGCCCGAGGTGGGCGACGGTCCCGAACGGTGACAGCGGGAACGCGGGGATGCGCCCGAAGCTCGGTTTCAACCCGACGTTGCCGCAGAACGCCGCCGGGATGCGCACGGAGCCGGCGCCGTCGGTGCCGACGCTGAGCGGTCCGAGGCCGGCCGCGACGGCCGCCGCCGTGCCACCTGATGACCCGCCCGGCGTCTTCGAGGGGTCCCACGGATTGCGCGTCAACCCGGTCAGCGCAGAGTTGGTCTCACCCTTGCACCCGAACTCGGGCGTGGTGGTCTTGCCGATCAGCACGGCGCCGGCGTCGCGCAGCCGGGCCGTGGCCGGCGCGTCGACGTCCCACGGCTGGTCGGGGTCGACGGTCCGGCTCCCCCGCCGGGTCGGCCAGCCCTTCGTCAGGATCAGGTCCTTGATCGACGCCGGCACGCCGTCGAGCGGCCCACACGGCTCGCGCCGCTGCCAGCGCGCCTCGCTGGCCCGGGCCGAGTCCATCGCTTCGTCACCGGCCACGAGCGCGAAGGCGCGCAGCGTCGGGTCGAACCTGTCGATCCGCTCCAGCACCTCTGCCACTGCCTCCACCGGCGACGCCCTACCGGCGCGATACAGACGCAGCAGCTCGCTGGCGGTGCACGTCGCCAGGTCGGTCATCACGTCACCTCCAGGTTCTGTGGCGGGATCGATATGGATTTCAATACCGAATCTTCGTCAGAACGCGTCTGCACCAGCTCGAGGTAGTAGCGGGCGAGGACGACGGCGATGAACGGGACGAGGACCACGGCGCCGAGCACGAGAACGACGCTGGCGAGGGCGAAGCTGATGCCCGTCACGATGAGCAGGATGGCGCCGATCACGCCGGGGATGGCCAGCACCAGCACCAGCGTGACGAGCAGGCCGATCGAGCGTAGTCGGTGCCCGCGCAGCAGCGCCGCGCTGCGCCGCATCGCGGCGCCCGCCGACAATCCGGCGTCGGCGCACACGACCGGTGCGACGAGCCACAGCGCACCAACCACGGCGGCGACCGGCAGGAGCAGCACCAGCGCCGACGACGCGCCCAGCACCACGACGATCAGCAGCGCGGTGAGGAACGTGCCCAGCGCGGCGTGCGGCATCCACCAGCGGACGGGCCGGTCCGGCCGTCCCCCAGCGTCCGCCAGGACCACCTCGACCGAGGCCGCCAGCACCCACGCCGTGATCGGGAAGTACACGAGGGCCGTGCTGGCCACGATGATCGGCAAAGCCCACACCGAGCTTTCGCCGACGACGTCGAACACGTCCCCGACGGGCGTGAACCGCACGACGAGCCAGTGCACGAGCAACGAGAGCGCGGCGGCGATGACGATTGCACCGCCGATCTGCAGCAGGCGCGGAGCGTTGCGCCGGTAGGTCCGGGCCGATGCGGCCAGCAGACCCTGCGACGACCGCCGCACGATGAACACGAGCGCGACGACCACGGCAGCGGCGATCAACCCGAACCGCACCGGGTGGTCGAGGAACTGCAGCAGCGCCTGCGAGACGTCCCGACTGACCTCGCAGAACGCATTGGTCGCCGGCGAACCGCCGAACGGCACCGGGACGGCGTCGGGCCGACCCTTCTCCTCGACCCACTGGACCGGCTCGGCCCACTGCTCCTTGGCCGCCGGTCCGGTCGGCCCGTCGTTGAACATGGGGCGCCGCTCGCCCCAGTGGCCCGGGAACGACAGCCAGGCGAACTCGCCGTCGGTCGGCGCGTCCGTCGGCAGCACGATCACGCGCGGCCGCACCTCGTCGAGCGGCGCGCTGGTGTCGTCGCAGCCGAACCCGGTGGCCCCGCTCTTGCCGAACCAGTGGGCCCGGTCGAAGTAGGCGGCGTGCGAGCCCTGCCCGGGGTAGACGACCGGCGAGCGGTCGATCAGACGGACCTTGCCGCCCTCGGTCTCGGTGGCCTCCTCGACGTCGAGCTCGACGGCGTCGTCGGGGTAGTGGTACTCCGAGCCCTCGTGCTGGGCGAAGGCGTACAGCGCCGGACCCTGCTCGAGCGCCGCCGTCACCGACGGCGTGCCGAAGAGCAGCTGGATCATCTCCCAGTCGCTCTCGTGACGGTCGTTCCAGTCGTTGTAGACGTAGTACAGCCAGTACTGGGCGACGAGCACCTCGCCGTCGACGACGGCGCGCCCGTAGACGACGGGCTCGGCGTCCAACGAGTCGAACCAGCGCTCGTAGCCGCAGCCGGGGGCGAGGGCGTCGCCGGGGAAGTCGAGCGCCCAGTCATCCTCGGCGGTGGCCAGGTCGGCGGCCGCTGGCGCTGTAGCGAACACGTCGTCGTCGCCGTCGCGCAGCACGACGTCCCCACGACCGAACACGTTCTCGACGGCGACCGGGAAGTACGGCTCGCCCTCGCCGCAGGCGGTCCGTTGCCGTCGCAGCGCAAGGACGGGGGCGTACGCCTCGAGCAGCTCGGTCGGGTCCTCGTCGGGAGCGACGGCGTCCTCGACGGAATCGGCTGACGCCCCGCTCGGCAGCCCGGCCAGCACCGTTGCCAGGCCGGCGAGGGCGATGCGCCGCCACTTCACGGCGGCAGTTGTAGTCGCTCCGTCAGTTCGTCGACTTGCGCCACGCCGTGTAGGAACGGGCGCTGTCGCCGTGTGGGCGCACGAGCCATGGCCACGGGTGGACCTCGACCGGTCGCACGAGACGCGCCAGCCGGCGCCATCCCGGCACCGGCGCGAACGTCGTGGCGACCTTGCGGTCGGCGAGCACCTCGGCCGGACGGCCGAGCCACACCTCGACCGGGCGGCGGGCGGTGAGGTCGGCCAGCGTCTCGGCGAGGAAGCACAGTCGCTTGCCGGACAGCAGAAGTCGCGCCAGCAGCGGCTCGTCGAACACGAACACAGCCGGGAGGTCGGGACGGGCAGCCAGCGCCGGGTCGTCGTCGCCAAGGCTCTCGGCCGTCAGCCACACCGCATCCGGCGTGCCGTCGCGCACCACCTCGGTCGGACCGCCGGTCGCCGCCGGATCCGGATCGTGGCGCAATGCGGCTGGCTCCTCGATGCGCCGACCCGTCTCGGCGTCAGGCCAGCGCTGGATCGGGCAGTCGTCGCGCAACGCGCACGTCGCACACAGGCCGGGAGCTCGCTTCTCGACCTGCCACCGGCTGAAGCCGTACGGCTTCCCCGTCGCTGAGCCGATCGTCCATTGCCAGCCGAGCCGATTGGCGGCGCGGGAGCCGTCGAGCAGGTGGCGGTAGAAGCGATCCTCGCCGTCGGTAAACGGAGCGCCCGCGCGCACCGTCCACTGCGACGCCATCCACATGCGCGTCTGGTTGACGAGCCAGCCGTCGTCTTCGAGCGCGCCGACGGTGAGGTCCATGCACGCCATGTCGCGTGGCCACGGCTCGTCCCAGTTGCCTCCTGTCGCGGGCTCATGACGCAGCGGCCTGGAGCTGCGGCGACCGATGCGGGCGTAGACGTGGCGGGCGTACTCCTGCCACAGCAGCTCGTCGCGGAACCGGCGCCGGTCCGACGCCGACGCATCGGCCACGTGGTCCCAGAGCTGGGGCAAGGACAGCAGCCCGTGGCGGACGTAGGGCGACAGGCCGGTGGCGCCGCGCCGTTCGACAGGCAGCACCGTGCTGCGCCGGTGGGCGTAACCGTTGATGTCGAGCCCGGCGAGGGCGTCGTCCGCCGACCCCTGGCCGCCCCGGTAGCTCCTCGACGGCGTGATCGCGCCGTCCGGTTCGAGGACGAGGTCCTGGAGGTGCTCGACGACCCAGCCCAGCTCGTTCCCGCGCTCAGGCGGCGGCAGCCGTCGCCCCGCCGACCCCACCTCAGCCCCGATGGAGCTCGGAGGCGAGCTTCAGCACGCAGTCGCCGTCGTCCTGCTCGATGAGGTAGGCGGGACAGTCGGCGCGGCCGTTCTTCGTGATCTTCGAGCCCTTGATCGTCGTCTCGATCTTGCGCTCGAAACGCTCGACGACCTTGCCGGTGGCCGTCCCGTGGCCCCACTTCCACAAAACCTTCGAGCCCTTGCGGTACGACGCCATGTCGCCGCGCTACCCCGGCCGGCTACGTTCGATCCATGGTCAAGGTCACGGTCCTCTACCCAGCCGCCGACGGCACGACGTTCGACATCGACTACTACCGCACCACGCACGCCGAGATCGCGCATCGGGTGCTAAAGCCCGAGCGGTTCGAGATCGACAAGGGCCAGGACGGTCAGCCGTTCCACGCCCTCGGCCACCTGACCTGGGAATCGGCTGAGGCGATGCAAGCCGGAATGGGCAGCTCCGACGCCGGCGAGGCCATGGCCGACATCCCGAACTTCTACACCGGCGGGAGCCCACAGCTGCAGATCTCCGACACGATCGAGTAGCCGCCGTACCACGGCGCGCGGCGCTCGACGAGCGCCCTCGGCGAGTCACGTCCGCCGTCGGCGCCAGCGGCCGTTGGCCGCTTCCGATGGGGCTGGGTCGAAACTTCCAGGTGCACCGGTCGCTCTGCACTACTGTCGTGCGCAGCGGACGGAAGGGGCGGAGGCAGTACGTCACGATCGAGGCGCCGCCCGCGGCGACGCTGCACGCCGTGCGGGCGCTGGTGGTTCCGCCTGCACCGACGGCCCCTGCGGGCGCGCAGTTCTCTACCGGGCTGTTCGCCTTCGACGTTCGAGTCGGCGCGGCCGGGGGGTCAGCGGACGTCAGGATCCACCTCCCGCCCGACGCAGCACCGGACCGCTACTTCAAGTTGCACAATGAGACCTGGATCGACGTGAGCGGCCAGGTTCTGTTCTCCGGCAACGTCCTCACCCTGACGCTCATCGACGGCGGGCTCGGCGACGACGACGACGCGGCCAACGGGGTGATCGTCGATCCGGGCGGCCCGTCGTCTCCGGTCCCCGACGTCGATCCCCCGGTGATCACCGTCGGCTCGCCGGTCGACGGCGTCGATCTGAGCCTCGGCCAAGCCGCGGCGGCGTCGTACTCGTGCGCTGACGAGGCCTCGGGGGTGCTGAGCTGCACCGGATCCGTGGAGTCCGGCGCGGCGATCGACACGGCCACGCCGGGCGAACGCCCGTTCACCGTCTCGGCCACGGACTACGCGGGGAACACGACGACCGTCGAATCCGTCTACGACGTGCTCGCCGGCAACGTGACCGCAACGGTCGTCGGCGGAGAGTTGGTCACGACGGATCCAGGCAACGTTGGTCCGTCCGGCGCCGCGCCGGTGCAGACTCGGCTGCAGGTGCCCGGCGACGTGGCCGGTCAGGTCACCGTCGATCCGCAGCCCGCCGGCGCGCCGCCCACGGGCTTCGTCTTCTTCGACCAGGGCCTCTCGATCGCCGCTCCAGCAGCGACGAGTGCGGCGTCGCCCTACACGGCGACCTTCACCATCGACGACGCGCAGATCGGTGCCACACCAGCCACCAGCGTGCAGGTGTTCCGCAGCGGCGCGCCGGTCGCCACATGCGCCACCGGGACGTCGGCTGCGCCTGATCCGTGCGTCGAGTCTCGGTCCGTCGATGCGGCCCGCAACCCGGTCATCGTGGTCAGTACCACGCAGTTCGGCACGTGGACCTTCGGCCGCACGAGCTTCATCGCCACCTCGGTCAGCCCGCGCTCCCGTGGGCAGTCCGCGCCACACCAGGTCCTGACCGTCGCCGGCGACGGCTTCGTCGCCGGCACCACCGCAAGGTTCTCGGGGTCCGGCATCACCGTGCACTCGACGACCGTGACCTCATCGACGTCGCTCACACTGGACGTGTCGATTACCGGCGGTGCCGCCGTCGGCACCAGGGATCTGACGGTCACCAGACCGGGCCGGACGACCTCGACCTGCCTCGCCTGCTTCACGGTCAACCCCCGACCCAGCATCGCCACGCTCAACCCGAGCTCGCTCCCCGTCGGATCAGTGCGCCGTTCGGTCATCATCAGGCTTCCATGCCCCGCTGGCGCGGCGCACCCGTGGGGATGAAACTCGTGGGGTGTCGTCTTGTCGAGCCCGGATCCTCATTGGTGCCGTGAGCCCGTAGCTCAGACTGGTGCTGGGGACCGACA
>JBPCJL010000235.1:0-10766 GCA_051005355.1 Ilumatobacteraceae bacterium | reverse complement strand
GGTTGGCGAAACTAACTGAGCGATCAATTACTCTCGGTGGCGTGTTCGGGGGGATCGCGTCGTGGGTGGCGGGGTGGGCGCGATTGCGGCCCGACCAGCCGGCGGTGATCTTCGACGACGAGCCAATCACGTGGGCCGCCTACGACGAGCAGGTCGATCGTTGGGCCGCGGCGCTGCGCGCCGCCGGCGTGCAGCGCGCGGATCGCGTCGGGCTGTACATGCGCAACCGGCCTGAGTTCCTCTACGTCTTCTTCGCCGCCGCCCGGATCGGCGCCATCGTCGTCCCGGTCAACCACTTCCTCAGCCCGCGCGAGGTCACGTACACCCTCCGCCACAGTGGAGCGACGGCCGTGGTGAGCGACGGCCAGTTCGACGACGTCATCGCCCAGGTGGCACCGGAGCTCGAGGTGCGCCATTGGATCTCGACGCTCGACCCGCCGCCGGCGGTGACCGCCACCGAACGGCCGTCGCCCATCGTCGAGCCGATCGCGCTGGACGACCCGGCCGTGATCCTCTACACGTCCGGCACGACCGGGCTGCCCAAGGGTGCGGTCACGACCCATGGCGGAATCCTGTTCTGCACCCTGCAGTGGGTCATCCAGATCCGCCACGCCCCGGGGGACGTCCACATCTGCCATTTCCCGCTGGCGTTCACCGGCGGCACGATGGCGGCGACCATGCCCGTCGTGCACAGCGGCGGCACGATGATCCTCGACCACGGTTTCGACCCCGGTCGGACGCTGGCCTACATCGAGCGGTACGGCATCTCGTTCGTCGCCGGCGTCCCGACGATGTGGAAGGCGATGCTCGACCACCCGACGTTCGCCGACACCGACCTGTCGTCGATCCGCCTCGGCTTCATCGGCGCCGCGCCGGTGCCGCTGCCCCTGATCGAGGCATACCGCGCCCGTGGCGTGCCCTTCGCCCAGGCGTATGCGCTGACCGAGGGCAACGGGCTCTGCCTGTCCCTGCCGACCGAGGACATCGCCCGCAAGCTCGGCTCGTGCGGGCTCGACCTCCTGTATTGCGAGGGGAAGGTCGTCGACGACGCCGGGAACGAGTACGCGCCGGGCGAGGTCGGCGAGCTCGTACTGCGCGGCCCGGTCGTCTTCGCCGGCTACTGGAACGATCCGGAGGAGACGGCGCGCACGCTCGTCGACGGCTGGCTGCACACCGGCGACCTGGCGACCCGTGACGACGAGGGCTACTTCACCATCGTCGACCGCAAGAAGGACCTGATCATCACGGGCGGATTGAACGTGTACCCGGCCGAGGTTGAGAGCGTCCTCTACGGCGTCGACGGTGTGCGCGAAGCAGCAGTCGTCGGGGCACCCCACGACCACTGGGGCGAAGAGGTCGTGGCCGTGATCGCGGGCGGCAAGGACCTGACCGAAGAGGCCGTGCTGTCCGGAGCACGGGAGGGACTGGCCGCCTACAAGGTCCCGAAGCGCGTGATCTTCGTCGACGAGCTACCGAAGACGATGTCGGGCAAGATCCAGCGACGGCGGGTGCTGGCCGATCTGCTCTCTTCGGCAGAGGAGGGTTGACGATGGCTGGTGACGCCGAGGACACGATCCGGCGGTTCTGGGACGTCCAGGACAGCGGCGACTACTCGCGGCTGGTCGAGCTGTTCGCCGACGATGCGGTGCTCGTCGACCCGGTGTACGGCACGTTCAACGGTGCCGAGGCGATCGCCGGCTTCATGGCCAAGATGACCGAGGAGATGGCCGCTCGGGACATCAGCTTCCGGCTGGTCGAGCTGGCCGGCGACGATGAGACGGCCTGGGCGCAGTGGGAGGCCGTCATGCCGGCCGGAAATCGCTCCGGCGTCGGCGTGTACCGAGTGCGCGACGGACGCCTGACCTACTACCGCGACTACATGAACCCATGAGTCACGAGGGGCGCGTCGCGCTGGTCACGGGGGCCGCCTCGGGGATCGGGCGGGCGCTCGTCGAGCTGCTCGTCGCCGACGGCGGGTGTGCCGTGGCCCTCGACGTGGACCTCGCCCGCTTCGACTGGGTCGATGCTGACGACCGCATCGCCACGGTCGCCGCCGACGTGACCGATGCCGAGGCCAACGTGGCGGCTGTTGCCATGGCGGTCGAGCGGTTCGGTCGACTGGACGCGGTGGCGCTGAACGCCGGCATCCCCGCCCGCGGCGACTTGATCGACCTCCCGATCGAGGTGTTCGACCGCACGATGGAGGTCAACGTGCGCGGCGTGCTGCTCGGGATCCGCGCCGCCGTCCCCGCGCTGCGTCGAGCCGGGGGTGGACGGATCGTTGCAACAGCATCGACCTCGGGCGTGCGTGCCGATCCTCAGATGTGGCCCTACAACACCTCGAAGGCCGCCGTCATCAATCTGGTGCGCGCCGCCGCGCTGGACCTGGCCGCGGACGGCATCACCGTCAACGCCGTCTGCCCCGGGCCAACCGACACGGGGATGACGGCGACGCTGAAGGACGCCGCGCCAGATCGTTACGAGGCGCTGCGCCGCGTCGTGCCGATGCAGCGCTGGGGCCGACCCGAGGAGGTGGCCGCCGTGATGGCGTTCCTGCTGTCGCCGGCGGCCAGCTTCGTGACCGGTCAGGCGATCGCCGCCGACGGCGGGATCGGCGCCAGCACGGGCCAGTTCCTGCCCCCCGAGCTCGAGGAGGTTCCATGACCGACGACCCGGAGAACTACGAGGACGTCACCGTCTACGGCCTTGACGACGACGTCGAGGAACAGCTGCTGCTCGGCCACAACGAGTGCACGTTCATCTGGTCCAACAAGGAGGGCTGGCCGGTAGGCGTGATCATGTCCTACGTCTGGCGCAGGGGGAAGTTCTGGCTCACCGCCTCCAGCCAGCGGGCCAGGATCAGCGCCGTCCGGCGCGACCCGCGGGTGTCGATCGTGGTGACGTCGACCGGTTCGCCACTGCCGCGCAACAAGACGGTGACCTACAAGGGCATGTGCACGCTGCGCGACGACCAGGAGACCAAGGACTGGTTCTACCCGGAGCTGTCGATGGCGTTGAACGAGGGCAACCCCGCACGGGCCGAGGCGTTCCGGTCATTCCTCGACTCGCCGCGGCGCGTCATCCTCGAGGTCGAGCCGCCCCAGCGCATCGGCTACGACGGCGCCAAGATGGGCCAGGCCACGGCTGAGTGGATGGCCTCCCGCCGGTCGACCTGACGGCCATCCGAGGGCTAGGTGAGGGGCCTCCCCTCACCTAGCCCTCGGATGCAGAGAACCCTCGGATGGGAGCGTGGTCAGACGCCGTTGCGGGTCCAGGGGCCGCGGATGGCGAAGGTGATCCCGCGGGAGGCCTGGATGTTGACGAACAGCGTCTCGCCGTCGCGGCTGAACGTGGCGCCGGCGAACTCGTCGCCGAAGCGCGGCGCGCCGGCGGCGGTCGTCAAGCGGTTCAGGGCCAGGTCGCGCAGCACGCCGCTGGGCAGCAGGGTGCGCAGGTAGTTGTCCCCGCTCGAGTCCTCGCACAGCACCAGCGAGTTGCGCCGGCCACGCGTGGTGATGT
The DNA here is from genome assembly GCA_051005355.1 of Ilumatobacteraceae bacterium. GTDB lineage: Bacteria > Actinomycetota > Acidimicrobiia > Acidimicrobiales > Ilumatobacteraceae > JALZMG01. The sequence goes on along the minus strand of JBPCJL010000235.1, from coordinate 7,247 downwards.
TGTCCGGGAAGTCCAGCGTGTCGGGACCGGGCGACTGGAACACCAGCGACAGGCGGGCCAGGCGGGGCTCGTACGCCCAGACCTGTCCGAACCCGTTGCCCCAGCCCTGCACGGTGTCGCTCGGACCCGGTTCGGCTGGGCCGCCGCCCTGCGTCGAGGTGAAGTAGACGATGTTGCCGTCGACCACGGCGCCCTCGAGCCGCGAGAAGCGGGCCGCACCCTGGGCCAGGCCCTGCCGGCTGACGTACTGCAAAGCATCGTTGTTGGACGTCGTCGCCGGCTGGCCGGGCGTGTACGGAAACGTCGGGTCCGGTTCGTTGATGTCGACCCACGTGACGCTGTAGCGGGCGCGCTCCGGCTGGGTGGCGGCGAGGTCGGCGTTCCGCACGCCCTCGACGGCGAGCATCTGCAGCCGGCCACCGTCCTCGATCCGGCCGAGCTGCATCGAGTTGCGCGGTGGGAGGTACCGGTAGAAGCCGGAAGGGAAGCCGAAGTTGTCCTCGGTGAGGTAGAGGATCCCCTCGCGCTCGTCGAACACCGCCGCCTCGTGCGGGAACCGTCCGGCCCTGCGGATCGGTTGGCGGTTCGACTGGCCACCCGCGGGCACCTCGAAGATGTATCCGTGCCGCTGCGTCAGCGGGACGTTCGAGTTGCCGGTGAAGTCCGGTCCGACATCGGGACCGTTCACCGTCTCCTCGCACGTGATCCAACTGCCCCATGGCATCACACCGCCCGCGCAGTTGTAGAGCGTGCCGTTGAGGCTGGTGAAGGCATTGACGACGGTGCCGTCGGGCTTGACCTCGACGGTCGTCGTGCCGCCCCCGGCCGCCCGGTCATATGGCGTCCCGGGCCCGAACGCCAGCGTTGGCGGGTTCGTTTGCGTGATCTCGTGGTTGCGGACGAGGATCGAGTTGCCGCCCGGCCCGGGGAACGCGCCCATGCCGTCGTGGCGACCGGGCAGCACGGTGCCATCGTTCAGGACGACGGGCTGCTCGGTGTCGTGGAACGAGCGGTACGAGAACCCCTCCGGCAGGTGCAGGCGCACCTTGCCGTCGCGCAGATCCGGGATCGGCCGCAGCGTCCGAAAGTCCGGAGCCCGGCGGGCGGCACCCTCGGCCAGGGCGACAAAACCTTGGAACGGACCGCCGGCGACCACAGCACCGGCCGCTGCCGCCCCAACACCCGTGCGCAGCAGCGTCCGCCGAGAAACACGATCCATGTCATCCTCCGAGTTCGTGGGCCCGCCCCGGCAAACGTAGCGCCATCGGAGGGTTTGGTGAGGGGCCTCCCCGCAGCACACCCTCCGATGCGGTCGAGGCGCGAACGACCGCAACCCACTGGCCGACTTCTCGATGGTCTTTGTCCCGTACTGCACCGGCGACGTGCATCTCGGCAACAAGGTCAACGCGTACTCGCCCGAGCTCACGATCAAACACGTCGGGGCCGTCAACGCCGGTGCCGCCCTGGCCGAGCTGGTGCGTGCGTTTCCCGCCGCGACCGAGGTGCTGGTGGCCGGCGAGAGCGCGGGCAGCATCCCGACACCCATCTACGGCGGGCTGCTCGCCGACCTGCTGCCGGGCGCCGACATCGAGGTGCTCGGCGACGGCTCTGGCGCCTACCCCGACGTCGCCGGCATCAACGGGCTGCTCGACTCGCTGTGGGGCGTCGTCGATGCGCTGCCCGACTGGCCGGAGACGGCTGGGCTGACGGCGGAGACGTGGAGCTTCCCGGAGCTCTTCGTCGTTGCCGGTCAGCACGCGCCGAAGGTCACGTTCGCGCGCCACGACTACGCCTTCGACGAGGCGCAGGCGTTCTTCGCCAGTCTCGGCGGCGTCGATCCGTCCAACCTGGTGTCGCTCATCGACGCCAACGAGGTGCTGATCGAGGCCGGCGGCGTCGACCTGCTCAGCTACATCGCCCCGGGCACGGACCACACCGTGCTCAGCTGGCCGGAGTTCTACACCGAGACGGTCGAGGGCACGTCGCTGGCGACGTGGGTGACCGACGTGATCGCCGACCGGCCGGTGGCCGACGTCCACTGCGTGAACTGCCAGGGCTGAGGTTTCGCCGACGTTCTGTCGTCATGTGTGACGGCAGAACGTTCCTACTCTCGAGTGCTGGCGGCGGCGACCACCGGGGCGAACTGCTCGGGGACGTCGAGCCAGGCGTCGGCATGGGCGGTGCCGTCCCAGAAGTTGTGCTCGAGGACGAAGTCATCGAAGTGGTGGGCGCGGGCTTCAGCCGCTTCGTGGGCCAGGCGCTCGACGGGATCGCCTGGGAGCGCCTTCATCCGCGGGTACTGGGCAAAGGCCCGGTGGTGGATGGTCAGCGGCGCCATGCCCTCGGGCCGTCGGCAGTTCAGATCGTCGAGCACGGCCTTCGATCCCGCCACGGGCATGCCGGCGGGGTTCCACCCGTCGAAGTGCAGGCGGGTCCGCTCGAGGCCGGTCTCGCTCCACATGCCCGACAGCAGCGGCGGGCGCGGCCGCTGGACCGGTTTGGGCTGCACGATCGCCGGCGGGATGGAGAAGAACGGGCCCTCGTGGCTGACCGGGTCGTCCCCCCAGCAGGCCAGCAGGGCCGGCACGAAGTCGTCCATGCGGTGGCCGCGTGTCCGGATGTTCGTGCCGCAGGCCGCATGCTCCTCGGCCGACCAGCCGACGCCGAGACCGACGCTGAGGCGCCCACCGGACAGCAGGTCGATCGTGGCCAGCCGCCCGGCCAGCTGGGCCGGCCAGTGGTTGCCGCCGACGAGGACGGAGGTGCCGAGCCGGACGGACGTCGTCCACGTGGCGACGGCCGCGAGCAGCTCGGTCGGCGCCAGGACGCTCTGGTACTGCGGAGGGATCGGCGCGCCGAGACGGCCGCCGTAGCCGCGTGTCGGCTCGAGTGGCCAGAGGAAGTGGTCCTGTACCCACAGGCTCGTGTAGCCGAACTGCTCGGCGCGCACGCAGAACTCGCGCAGCAGGTCCGGCGTCAACCCCTCGCCGAGCTGCGGCAGGCACAAGCCAACGCCGGTCACGGGACGGAAACCCTCCGATGTCCGGTCCAGTCGATGGCGTTGGCGAGGGCGCAGCGGAACGAAGGGTCGGCGTAGGTGACCGGGCCGTCGCCGAACTGGAGGTAGACGACGCGGCTGCGACCGGCCTGGCGGACCCACGCCACGAGGTCACTGCCGGGCGGGTGCGTCCAGCCATCATTGGAGTCCCGCCGCCCGCGGATGGCGAGGTCCGCCGAGGAGAACCGGGCCGGGTCGGCAGTGTCGAACGTGGTGCGCATCAGCGGGGTGACGTCGTCCGCCAGCACGGGGAAGCAGTACAGCTCGTCGGTGAGCGTGAACTCCTTCCCGAGCCCGGCGCACACGGGGTGCTCCGGCGCCAGCACCTCGACGGTGTGGGTCACGTCGAACACGTAGCCCGAATCCGGGTAGTCGACGCCGCCCAGCCGGCCCGGCTGGTAGTGGAAGCGACCGCCGATCAGTTCGGCGTACTCGGGCCAGGCCGGCCAGCCCGCCACGGCGTGGTGGAGGAAGACCAGCCCGACGCCGTCGGCGCACAGCTGATCGATCACGGCGCGCTGGTCGGCGGTCGGCTCGAGCAGCTCGGCCGGCGGATCGGCACGCGTGAACCGCAGCCCCGGCAGGTCGTAGAACACGACGACGTCATGGCCCGGCTCGGGCGCCGTCGCTCCGTGCCACTCGATGCCGGCGAGGGCGTCGAACACGGCGAAGAACGGCTCGGCCTCGAAGGGGTGGCCGCCCGTGACGACTAAGACGTCCACAACGTCCGCAACGTCCGGTGGGCTCACACCGACGATCGTTCGCTCGCTTGGCTGCGCCGTTGGTTCGGGACTTCGCTCGGGATGCTCGCTCACACTTACGCCCGGCCCACGAACGCCCACTCACCCATGATCTCGCGTTCGTGGGCGAGGCGGAGGTCGAGGACCTGGCGACCCTCGCGGTGCAGCTGATCGGCCTCCTCGCCGTCACCGGCCAGCACTGCTTCCAGGGCAGCGCCGAACGCGCGACCGGCGAGGTCGTACGTGGCGCAGGCGTCGTCGAGGTGCCGGCTGTCGGACCGCCCCCGCGCGTACGCATCGAGGGCGGCGTCGACCTCCGGGGTGCCGAGCGAGCTGGCCGCCACGCGCTCGGCGAAGGCAACCATGGCCACGCCCTCCTCGTGCATCCACGCCACCTCGTGGGCGGCGCGGGCGGCGCAGTTGCGCAGCACGTTCTCCATCATCTGCACGGCCACCTTGGCCGGACCATCGGCGACGGCCGGATCGATGGTCGCCAAGAGCTCGGCGCGACAGTCGACGAGCAGCTGCTCGGTGGTCGGTCGACTGAGCATCAGGCCGCCGCCGCAGCGGGCGCCACGCAGGCCGACATGAAGTTGCCGTGGCCGACGGTCAGGGCGTTGATCGTGTACGTCGTCATCAGGCCGCTGTTCTGCCCGCGCGCCATCGCCGCCGCGCCGCCGAGCACCTGGGCGTAGACGGTGATCGCGGCCAGCGACGAGAAGTAGCCCATCGTCGACACGTTGACCGCGTCCTCGCCAAAGCCGGTCCGTTCGCGGTACCGGGCGAGGAACGCCTCGGGATCGTCGGCGTACAGGTTGGGGCCGAGCGCAGAGGCGTACACGTTGTAGTAGCCGAGGTCCTCGCGCGGGTCGCCGACGTGGGTCAGCTCCCAGTCGACGAGGTGGTGCGCGCCGGCGGCGTCGAGGACGATGTTCGACGTCTGGAAGTCGCTGTGCACCAACCGCAGCGGCAGCGGTGGCGGTCGATTGGCATCGAGCCACGCCGCCGCATAGCGCAGGAACGGGACGGCCTCGACGTGACCGGCGTCGGCCTGGCGGAACCGGTCGATCAGCCCGCCGAGGTAGTCGTCCCAGTCGACGGGCCGGTCGAGGACACCGTCGGCAACCGCTGGATCGACGGCGTGCAGCGCGGCCATCGTGTCGACCAGGTCGCCGGTGTGGCGTCCGTAGTCGACGATCCCGTCGTCGCCGGCCGGCAGGGAGGTGAGCACCGCCTGCAGCGAAGGACCGTCGACGTGTTCGAGCACGATGCACTTGGTGCCGAGGCTCTGGCCGGCGTCGTCGTAGTGGCGGGGCGCCGGCATCCGCACGGCGTCGCGCAGCGCCGTGAGCAGCGCCCACTCGCGGTCACGATCGGTCTCCATCATCGACTTGCCCGGGGGCGGGTCGCCGCGCAGCACGATCGTCTCGGCGCGGCCGTCCGACCACGCCACATCGGCGCGCGCCATGAGTCGGCTGTAACCGCCGACGATCGGCCGGTAGGCGGTGATCGTGGCGGTCCGGCCGCCGGCGTCGAGCCCGGTCAGGTAGGCGGCCAGCCGCGCCGGCATCGCCGCTTCGTCGTGCATACGTGTCGAACCTCCGGCGTCAGCTGCCCGTCACCAGCCGGGCTGTTCGGTCACCCGGTGGTTGGCGATCTGCGGTCCGCCGACCCACCCGCACAGCTGCGGGTCGCACTCGCGCAGTTCGCCGCGCACCCATCGACCGCCGACCGTGAACACGCCGCTGCGATCACCGTCGGTGACCTTGATGTTGCCCTCGCCGTCCTGCTCGTACAGCGCCTTGTAGAAGGGGTGGACGATGCCTCTCACGTTTCGGCTCGCTGACGCTCGCCTGCCGAGCTCGCTAGCGCTCGCCGAACCTCAGGCCGGTACCGACGCTCGCCTGCCGAGCTCGCTGTCGCTCGCCGAACCTCGGGCCGGCACTGACGCTCGCCTGCCGAGCTCGCTGTCGCTCGCCGGACCTCAGGTCGGTAGCTGGTCATCGAACCTGCACGGGGACGCCCGCCTCGTCGAGGTCGCCGACCCACTCGCCGAGGAGCTGGTGTAGCCAGCGCACCTTGGACTCCTGGTAGGTGCTCATCGTGACGCCGGGCTTGAACGACGCTTCCAGCCCGAGCTGCACGTTGGCCATGTTGAAGGTGTCCTGGTCGAAGACCTTGGCCAGCATCCCGAGCTCGGGGGCATTCGTCCACGACTCGTCGACGCCGAGGTGGTGGACGGCGGCCGCCGGCGGGCGCGGGCCCTTGAACGGGGCCATGAACAGCACCTCCATGATCGAGCTGCGGTGGTCGTCGCCGTTGGGCCGGAAGCGGTACACGATGCGGTTGAACGCACCCCACGGGTGGAAGTTGGGGAAGAGCGTGTAGTCGATGCTGTCCATCATCTCGGCGTCGCTCATCTCGTCGACGTGGTCGCCGACCGCCGACCGCCAGCGGTCGCGTGCCGACTCCGCTGCCGCGCCGCGGGCCGTCTGCCCCTCGCCGATCGTCATGGGTGGGTCCTGGTCGACGCGCACGTCAAGCATCGAGCGCAGCATGTCGTCCTCGCTGACCTCGTAGCCGAGCAGCGGGCTGGGTGTCCCCCCGGGCGTGATGACGCGGGCGAACGTGTCCCACACGTCGACTTGGGAGTTGGTGTCGCCGAGGTACGGGAGGATTTGGGGATGGGTGGCGTTGACGTGGAAGGCCTCGCAGAACGCCTCCTGCGTGATCTTCCAGTTGGCGCGGATGATCTTCGACACGTGGGCCTGCACGTAGCGGTCGGCGAGGTCCCACACCTCGAACTGCTCGGCCAGCTCGCCGATGAACTGCTCGAGCGGCTCGGCGTCCGGATCGGGGTTGATGAACACGAACCCGGCCCACGTGCCGACCTTGCACTCGGGGAGGTGGAACTCGTCGGGCCGGCTCGTCACGTGCGGGAAGTCCCACGGCGCCGGGACGTCGGCCAGCGTGCCGTCGAGCGCCCAGGCGAACCCGTGGAACGAGCAGCGGATCTCCGAGCAGTGCCCGTCGTGATCCTTCAACCGCCGGCCGCGGTGGAGGCACGTGTTCGGGTAGGCCTTGATCTCGCCGGTCGTCGTGCGGATCACCAGGAACGACAGCTCGGCCAGCTCGTAGACGATGTGGTCGCCCGGTTCCGGGATGTGCTCCTCGCGACAGGCGAACTGCCAGACCCGCTTCCACAGTCGCTCGACTTCGAGGCGGTGCCACTCCCGGCTGATGTAGCGCTGGCGCGGGACGTCTTCGTGGCCGAAGAACCGTGGCGACTGCAGGCGCAGCACGTCGGGGACCGGATGGGTGTCGGCGTCGAGGAGCTCCTGGTAGGTGATGCCCGGTGAGCGCGGGCGCAGCTCCGTCGCCGTCATCGGCTCAGTATTGACCAGCCGGTTAGTTTCCGTCCACCTGGCGGGCGTGCTCGCGTTCTGACG
>JBPCJL010000234.1:0-4619 GCA_051005355.1 Ilumatobacteraceae bacterium | reverse complement strand
GATGGTGTCGCGCGTGGCCATCGCCGTGGTGCGGGCGGCCTCGGCGAAGTCGTCACCGGCGGAGGCGTACAGGACGTCGCGCGACGAGTTGAGGAGCAGGCCGGTGCCGGCCGCGGTGGTGCCGGCGCGCACCGACGCCGGCAGGTCGCCCGATTGGGCGCCGATGCCGGGCACGAGGATCGGCAGATCACCGACGATGGACCGGACGGTGGCGAGCTGGCTGGGGAACGTGGCGCCGACCACGAGCCCGCAGTCGCCGAGCGATGACCAGCGGGCGGCGACCATCTCGGCCACGCGCTGGTAGAGCGGACGACCGTCGATGTCGAGGTCCTGCAGCTCGCCGCTGCCTGGGTTGCTGGTGTGGCAGAGGGCGAGGACGCCGCCGCGCTACAGGAACGGCGCCGCGGCGTCGGTCCCGAGGTAGGGGTTGACGGTCACGGCGTCGGCGCCGTAGCGCCCGAAGGCCTCCTCGGCGTAGCGCTCGGCCGTCGAGCCGATGTCACCGCGCTTGGCGTCGAGCACGACGACGACGTGCGGATGGCGGTCGCGGATGTGGTGGCAGATCGCCTCCAGCTCGGGCTCGGCGCGCTGCGCCGCGAAGTGGGCGATCTGCGGCTTGAACGCGCACACCAGGTCGGCGGTGGCGTCGACGATGGCCGTGCAGAACCGCACGATCGCGTCGGGCGCCCCTTCGATCACCGCCGGGAAGCGGGTGGGATCGGGATCGAGCCCGACGCAGAGCATCGACCCCGACGACGCCCACGCCGCGACAAGCCGGGCGTGGAACCCGTCGCGCTCGCTCACTGGTGCTCCGTCAAACTGGACGACGGGTTCGGCGAGCGTCTGCAACCTGGCACCAATGAGCGTGTCGCCGCAAAGCCGGCGACGAAGAAGCACCGTGTCGATGGTTCGCTCGCTCGAAGACTCGCTCGCTCACTCCTCCAGGCTGATGGCGGCGGTGGGGCAGAGGTCGGCGGCCTCGCGCACCTTGTCGTGCAGCTCGGGCGGCGGCTCCTCCTGGAGCACGTAGAGGTAGCCGTCGCTGCGCACCTCGAACACCTCCGGGCAGACCTGCATGCAACTGCCGGTCGACGCGCACACGTCGTAGTCGACGATCACCTTCACCTGGTCATCCCCTCCGCTTCGCTACGCACCTCGGGCCGCACGGTAGCCGTCGGCCTCAGCCGCCGTTGGGTCGGCGTAGCAGCGCTCGGCCCGCGTGCGCTCGTAGAACCGACCGCCCGGCGTGTGGAAGATCATCGAGTTGGTGTTGGCCTTGATGGGGTGGCTCAGCGGGCACTCGCCGTCGTCCGCAGCGACCCACGATCCGTCGGCGTCGACGCCGGCATCGCTCATGAGGCTCCCGGTCGACGCCGTCGGCTCGTCGCTCACGACGGGCACTCCTGCATCGGCCGGTGGCGTCGGGCGGGGGTCGGCCGCAGTGGCAAGGTCACCGACGGCGGCCACCGGTGGTTCGCTCCGCTCGAGCGGGGGCCACGACGCCGGCGGCCCGAGGGCCGGCGCGGGCCGGCGGCTCGCCATCTTCTTGCGCACGCCGACGACCCCACCGACGATGGCCGCCAACCACACCAGCCGCCGCACCCGTCGCAATCCACGCCGCACACCCATGGTCGAGAGCGTAGGTGACCGACTCGGATGGCCAGGACGTCCGTGCTGGCGTCGATATCGTTTTCGATATGAGGATCCATCGCCTGCACCTCACCGACGTCACGCCGTCGCCCGACCTGCCGTGGGCGCGCCCGACCTTTCCGGTGTACGGGTATCTGATCGATCACCCCGACGGCCGGATCCTCGTGGACACCGGCGTCGGCATCGGGAACGCGTTCATCGACGAGCTCTACTCGCCGGTCCACCACGATCTCGACACCGCCCTCGCCGGCCACGGGACGACCGTGGGCGACGTTCGCGTCGTCGTGTCGTCGCACCTGCACTTCGACCACTGCGGCCAGAACCGTCGCTTCGGTGGAGCGACGATCGTGGTGCAGCGGGCCGAGGTCGAGGCCGCTCACGCCACGCGGTACACGGTCCCGGACTGGGCGTTCCCGCCGCAGCTCGAGCTGTCGGTCGTCGACGGCGAAGCCACGATCGCGAACGGAGTCCGTGTGATCCCGACGCCCGGCCACACGCCGGGCCACCAGTCGGTGGTCGTCGAGGACGGGGAAGGAGTGACCGTGATCTGCGCCCAGGCGTCGTGGAGCGCCGCAACGTTCGCGGCCGAGTCGGTCGGCGACGAGCACGCCTGGGACATCGCCCTCGGCGACTCGTCAGTGCGCGCGCTCCGCGAGCTCCAGCCGGGCGCGGTGCTGTTCAGCCATGACCCGACGGTCTGGACGCCCGCCAGCTCTCCATGACGACGACGGTCACCGCTGCTGGCGTTCGAGGGCGGCCAGGACAGCCTTGAGGCCGGCGGTGGTGATGTCCGGGTCGACGCCGATGCCCCAGCGCGGCTCGCGGTCATCGTCGCCGGCGATCGACTCGACGTAGGCCGCCGCCGTCGCCTCGGCGCCGCGCCCGATGGCGTGCTCGGCGTAGTCGACGACGTCGAGGTCGACGCCGAACTCGCCGCGCAACCCACGGACGAACGCCGAGATCGGCCCGCTGCCGTCGCCCTGCACGGTCCGGTGCACGCCGTCGGCCAGGACCTGCGCCGAGACCCTCGCCCGTCCGTCGCGCGTGTGCAGCTCGTGCGAGACGAGCTGGAAGCGCGGCTGCGTCGGCAGGTACTCGGCCCGGAACGCCTCCCACATCACCATCGGCGTGATCTCCGTCCCCGAGTCCTCCGTGATGTGCTGGATCGTCTTGGAGAACTCGATCTGCATCCGCCGCGGCAGGTCGAAGCCGTGCTCCGCCTTCATCACGTAGGCCACACCGCCCTTCCCCGACTGGCTGTTGACGCGGATCACGGCCTCGTAGGTCCGCCCGACGTGCTTCGGGTCGATCGGCAGGTATGGGACGCCCCACTCGTCGTAGTCGTCCGGACCCGGGTCTGGGCCGTGCCCAGCATGCAAGGCCTCGAAGCCCTTCTTGATGGCGTCTTGATGGCTGCCGGAGAACGAGGTGTAGACGAGGTCGCCCACGTACGGATGGCGGGGGTGCACGGGCAGCCGGTTGCAGTACTCGGCGACGCGCCGCAGGGCGTCGATGTCGGTGATGTCGAGTCCGGGATCGACGCCGTTGGCGAAGAGGTTCATCGCCAGGTTGACGACGTCGACGTTGCCGGTGCGCTCGCCGTTGCCGAACAGCGTCCCCTCGACCCGATCGGCGCCCGCCATCACGCCGCACTCGGCGGCGGCGACGGCGCACCCGCGGTCGTTGTGCGGGTGCAGCGACAGCACCACCTGCTGACGGCGACTGATGGTGCGCCCGAACCACTCGATGACGTCGCCGTAAACGTTGGGGGAATAGCACTCGACCGTGGCCGGCAGGTTGAGGATGATCGGGCGCTGGTCCTCCGGCTCGATCACGTCCATCACTCGTTCGCAGATCTCGATGGCGAAGTCGGGCTCGGTGAGCGTGAAGCTCTCCGGCGAGTACTCGTAGCGGATGGCCGTGGCCGGGTGCTGCTCCTCGAGCTTGCGACACAGGCGGGCGGCGTTGACGGCGATGTCGACGATGCCGTCCCGGTCCAACCCGAACACGACCCGGCGCTGCAGTGGGTTGGTCGAGTTGTAGAAGTGGACGATCGCCCGCGGCGCGTCACGCACGCAGTCGTAGGTCCGCTCGATCAACTCCTGGCGGCATTGCACGAGCACCTGGATCGTCACGTCGTCCGGGATGAGGTCCTCTTCGATCAGCTGGCGGATGAAGTCGAAGTCGGGCTGGCTGGCCGCCGGGAACCCGACCTCGATCTCTTTGAAGCCCATCGCCACGACGGCGTCGAACATGCGCCGCTTGCGCACCGGGTCCATGGGGTCGATCAGCGCCTGGTTGCCGTCCCGCAGGTCGACGGAGCACCACAGCGGGGCGCGGTCGATGAGGCGGTTCGGCCACGTGCGGTCGGCGAGCACGATCGGCACGGTCGGCCGGTACTTGTCGAACGCCATTGGGCGAGGGGTGGCTGGTGCGGGTGGCATCTCGTGTGCTCCTGGGCGAGTGGGTGGTCCTGGCGGATGGCCGGGGCGAAAAATGAAGAAGCCCCCGGCCGTGGGGCGGGGGCGGGCGAACGCGCGGCGACAGCCGTCGTTCGCCCTAGGTAAGGAGCAGCAGGCGGCGCCGGTGGTGGGGAACAGCCATGACGGATGAAGGTACACCGCTGACGATCGGCTCGCCAACGCGGATCAATCGACCGGGGCTGCTCGAACGAGCAGCCCCGGTCGATGACCTGTGGTCACGCCGCGAGCTTGGGAGCTCAGCGAGCGGACCGTCCCGCCGATCGTGTGCTACCCGTACTCAGTCCGCCGGTCGCCGATCATGACGCGGTTCCGGAAAAGATGCTCCGACGAGAGCTGGCGTCAGTGCGCCCGGTGCCCCTGTGACCTAGGGGACCGCGGGCAGGGTCACCGGCACGGTGACCGGCACGGCGACCGGCACGGTGACCGGCAGCGTGACTTCCGAAAGTGGCGGCACCGTGACGGGCAGCGTCCCTGCCGACGGCACCG
>JBPCJL010000233.1:0-10123 GCA_051005355.1 Ilumatobacteraceae bacterium | reverse complement strand
CCGCACGACGGCGTGCGGCACGTCGAGGAGCTCGGCGGCCACGCACCCGCCGTACTCGGCGGCCTCGCGGACGATGAGATCGGGTCGCCACGTCTCGCTCAGTGCGATGAGGTCGGGCACCGACTCCCGGGCCGTCTCACCGGCGAAGACCGCCGACCGCGCCCAGGCGTACCGCTGCGGCCCCGCTGGCTTGGAGGCCACCTCCGGGAAGGCCCGCACCATGTCCACGGCCAGCCAGTCCCGTCCGACGGCGAACGCCTCGAAGCCAGCGGCCACGATCTCAGCGGCGAACGGTGCCGACGAGGCGAACGCCGCGTGGTGACCTCGCTCGCGCAACCCGGCGGCGACCGGCAGCAACGGGTGGAGGTGCCCGACGCCAGGCTGCGTGGTGATCAGGACCCGCATCACCATTCATCGTCGTCCGTCCCCGCATCCATCGCGTGGAGAACGCGTGATGACCAGGTGGAGGTCGCGCTCCTGGTCCGACTTTTGGTTGGACCTCCAACCAAAGGTCGGACCATGAGCAGCCGGCGTTCCCGGACGCTTGCCTCGGAGTTGCTGCGCGCCGTTATCGGATGATCAACGGACCCGACCGTCGTCGTCAAGCATCGGCCGGGTAGGGGCGACGACGAAGACCGAGGGCTCAGTCCGTTGTCTCGACGATCAGCTCGATCTCGACGGAGATGTCGAATGGCAGCTCGGCCATGCCGACGGCTGATCGAGCACCACGCCCGGTGTCGCCGAACACTTCGATCAGCAGGTCCGAGCATCCGTCGATCACCTGCGGTGTCCGGTTGAACCCGGGAGCGCAGTTGACCATGCCGAGCGTCTTCACGATCCGTCGAACCTTGTCCAGCGAGCCCAGCTCGTGCCGCATGACCGCGAGCAGCTGCAGCGCAGTCAGGCGCGCCGCCTCGACCGCAGTCTCAAGGTCAACCGTCTCGCCGACCTTGCCGGTCACGATGCTCCCGTCGGCTCTCACCGGACCTGCACCGGACAGATACAGGAGGGCGCCGGTTCGGACCGCGGCGACGTAGCTTCCGGCTGGCGGAAAGGGCTGCGGCAACTGCAGCCCCAGTTCGGCGAGACGCTGATCGGCAGACACGCCCAGCACGCTACGGCGCCCTTTCCGAGCGGACCTTCGCAAGGATAAAGGCGGAGCCGGCGATCTCGGACCCGGCGGCTCGGAAACGGCGAGCGACTGAAGCACGCCCTGTCGGTCAGCGGATCCGTCTGCTTCGTCGGCCTCCCCGTGTTGAACGAGGTACAACGTCGTGGACGGCACACCTCGGTATCGGTCGTGTTCTAGACGCTGTCTCGCTCGGTGGTTCCGGCGAGGTCGGCGGCGAACCGCTGGCGTGCGCACCACCGAGGTCAACTACCTGTGGCAGCTGCCGCTGGACCAGGGCCTTCAGTTCGAGATTGGCCCGGTCGAGCCAACAGGATCGCAGTTGCGCTTCCCATGATCCACAGGTGGCCCGTCGTCAGGCCGATCCGTTGGAACAGCCCGGTCGGCAGCCCCGTGAGACTCAATGCCAGCGACGTCGCCGTGGCGGCGGCGACCAGGCCGCTCAGCGCCGCAGATCGTCGGCGGCCCCGCTGACGCAGCGGGCGGCGGGCGAGCAGCGGCGTTGCGGCAAGCGTGAGGTAGGCGATGCCGGCGGCCGCGCCGTGCCACGTGTCAACGGCCGACGACCGATCGAGCGGCAAGGCTGCGACCCCGATCGTGGCCAGTCCGGTCACCGCCGCGGTCCAGCAGGCGAGCCCACCGAGTGCCCGTCGCAGCGCGGTGGCGTAGATCGGGACGCCGATCCCGAAGACGACGAACCCGGCCGTCATGAGCGGCTCGGTGCTCGCACCGATCGCGGCCAGCCGGCTGATCGCGTCGTCGACCGGCGAGTAGCCGGCCGTCGTCGCCGACCCGACGACCCATGCCCCGATGAACGCCGCTGGTCCGACGACGCCCCCGATGGCCCCCAGCCGCCATCCGCCGGCGCCCGACACCCCGAACCGATCTGGGACGCCGGCGCTCGGAAGGCTGTCGGACTGAGCCACCCTGCGACAGTAGGACGACGGTGCACATCGCCGGCGTCTGAGGATCGGACCGTCGACAGCGCGTCACCCTGCGAGCGTCGCCAGATGCTGAGGTCGACCAGGTGACGTCGCGGCTTCGCGCCGCCGTATCCAGTGAACGCGTCGTGGGGCTGGACGGCAGCCCCTCGCCGTTGGGCGCAACGCAGCGGCAGCGCAGTCTCTCTGAGCCTGCTTGCTGTCACAACGACGTCACGACGAGTGTCGGCGGCTACCGGGATCTGCCCACTGGTGGTCACGTGACAGTGCCCGCCAGCGGCCACGACTCCCCAGACGATCGCTTGCGGAGATGGACTCCGCCGGGCGTAACGACACTGATCGGAGGCACCGCCAGTCCGCTCTCCGCACGTTCGAGGACGCGTGAGAGAGGACGCGCCAGCGATCCTCGAGATTCGCCAGGATCGGCGCTTAGACCCTGGGCGGCCGTCCGCGTTCGACGACGCGCGAATCGAACTTTGCGTCGCCGTCACCTCGATCGCAACAAGGACGACCGGTGGCGTTGTGTTCGTGGGCGTAGGCAAGACGACGCCGTGGGGGCCGCCGGAGCGCACCTCGATCGTGTCAACGACGCTGTCAGCTGGGACGTGGCCGTCGCGTCGCCGCCGCACGAACCGATCGCTCCCGAGGTGCTCGCCGTCATGCAACGGCGGGGTCGTGGAGACACCGCCCGGGATCAGCTGCGGCCGGCTCCGCCCGGCTCGGCCGCTTCCGTGAGCGCAGCGGCACGGTTCACGGCAGGTCTTCGGCCCCTGAAATTCCCGGAGGCCGAACGCCTGGGACGAGCGCTGAGGCCTAAAGGTCGGCCCGCCCGACGTAGAGCCTGGGTTGCGAACGGGGTGCGAGCGGGCGGCGAAGGGGTGCGCTCACTGTGAGGGCATGCGCACCAGCAGTACTGCGGCAATCCTGTCGGTCACCACCTTTGCGTTGGGGACGTTCCTCCTCGGCGTCGCTGGACCCTCCGTCCGGGCCGAGAACCCCTCGCCACCGGACCCGACGGCCGGATCGGTCGCCGATGCCGGGCTGGCCGTCCTCTTCGGAACGACGGCCGTGGAGGCCGGTTGGGCCTGGATCCGCTACGCCGACGACCCTGGGCTGGCGTTGATCCTCTCGGACCTCTACCCGCTTGACTGAACTGACGATCCGATCAGGCACGGCGGCGCGAGTGTTCGTTCCTCGACGTCGCACTCGAGGTCTGAGGAGTGGTCCTCCAGTTCTTTTTGCTTGCCGTGAGCGGTGAGTAGCCCCACGCAGCTCATCGCTCAGCGCGTTGGCCGACCGGGGTTCACGCGCTGTGCCGTGCCAGGGTCAGGCACCGAGGGCGGCGCGCGCGGCGTCGAGGGCGGCCGGGACCGAGCGTGAACGACCGCAGGTGTCGAGCGTCGCTAATCGCTCTGGGCCGAGGTCGGTCAGCAGGCGGAGGCGGCTCCGTTCGACCTCGGGTGCGATGGCCCGCATCCCGCCGCGTTGCTCGCCGGCAGAGTCCCGGAGGGCGGTTGCGGCGGCGAGCGCCTCGGCGGCGGCCGGTGTGTCGCGGCTTCGTTCCAGGATAATCGCTGCCGTCTCGAGGGCGTCGGCGGCCCACCGCGAGGTCCCGAGGTCACGCATCTCGTGCAGCAACTCCCGCACGAAGTCCCTGGCATCCTCGACATGGTCGGTGAGCACGTTCGTCTCTGCGCCCCGCAGCAGCGCCATGAGAATCGACCCGGGCACGCCGAGCCCGCGCGCGGAATCCACGGCCTCGTTCGCCTGGTGGATGGCGAGGGGGCCGTCACCGAGCAGTGCGGTCACGGGCGCCAGCGCAGCCAACGCGTTGTCGACGAGCATGGGTGCGCCGGCGGTGTCGGCCTGGCCGAGCTCGACAGCGCGCGCAAAGTGCGCGGCCGCCGCGGCGGGTCCGGCGCCGCCGATCGCCATCCATCCGAGTTGATATTCGCACCAGCCGACCCCGGCGTCCGAGCCGAGTCGGGCGCAGCCGTCGCGGGCCGATGCCAACAGTGCCGATGCTGCGGTGACGTCTCCGACGGCCATCTTGAGCTCGGCGTACGAGAACTCACAGGTGGCGATGGTGTTGAGGTCGCCCGATGCCCGGGCCGCCGCCACGGCCTCGGACGCCAGGTCCTCGACGCGATGGGGCTCGGGCGGGCTGGCGTTGCGGGCGTTGAACGCCAAACTGATGAGGCCGAAGGCGCGGTTGCGCAGGTCGACTTGGCCGGGGTCGGCCAGCAAACGCTCGAGCGTCACGCCACCACAACGATCTTTCACGAAGATGTAGTCCAAGAAGTGGGCGAGCAGCAGGTTGAGCGCGGCATCGACCTCGTGGTCGCGCCACGAGCGCTCCATCGCCACACGGAAGTCGGGCGCATCGGCGTGAACATCGCCGAGCGTCAACCCTCCGAGGCACGCCTCCTGCGTGGCCCTGGCACGAGAGAGGAACACGTCGATGTGGCGTCGCTCGACGAGCTCCGTCTCCCCGGCCTCGGCCAGCCGCTCGGCGGCGTACTGGCGGACGGGCTCCAACAGCCGATACCGAGGGTACGGGCCGGCGCGGGCGTGCACGACCAGCGACTTGTCGACGAGACCGCCGACGATCTCGACGCCGCCGACAAGGCCGTCGTCGAGGATGGCGACCGCGGCGTCGAGGTCGAACGTGGCCTGGAAGACGGCGAATCGTCGCAGTGCGGACCGCTCGGCCGACGAGAGGAGCTCGTAGCTCCAGTCGAGCGTCGCCCGCAGCGTCCGCTGCCGGGGGGTGGCGGACCGAGGACCCGGTCCGCCCACGCAGTCGTCGAGGTGGCGGTCGATGTCGGCGATACCAAGCGAATGGACCCGGGACGCGGCCAGCTCCAGCGCCAGGGCGATCCCGTCTAGACGCGAACAGATGTTGGCGACGACGGCGGCGTTTCGTTCGGTGAGCTGGAAGTCCCGGCGCGCCGCATGTGCCCGCTCGACGAAGAGCGCGGCGGCATCGGAGGCCCGAACGTCACCCACATCCCGACTGGCAGGCAACGACATTGGCGGCACATCCCACACGACTTCGGCCGACACGCCCAGCCGCTCGCGACTCGTCGCCAGGACGTTCACGGTGGGACAGGTCGCCAGCAGGAGATCGACCAGGGCGGCGGCCGGTTCGATGAGGTGCTCGCAGTTGTCGATCACGAGCAGCGTGCGCCGGCCGGCGAGGTGACCGCACAGGGCCGACTCGATCGGTTCATCCTCGGCTCGCCTCCCGATCCCCAACGCCGCCGCCAGTGCGAACGGGACCGCCGGGCCGTCCGCCAACGGGGCCAGCTCCACCAACCAGACGCCGTCGGAATAGCGCGGGCACACGAGGGCGGCCGATTCGACAGCGAGCCTGGTCTTGCCCGCGCCACCGACTCCGGTGAGGGTCACGAGCCGGTGGTCGGCGAGGAGTCCGGAGATCTCCGCCAGCTCGGCCGACCGGCCGACGAAGCGGGTGGCTGCCGCCGGCAGGTTGTGACGAGGCGCCGTCGGCCGCTCATCCGGGTCGATCCGCAGCGACTCGTCGTGCACGGCGATCGCTCGCTCCAGCGCCACGAGGTCCGGGCCCGGTTGCAGGCCGAGCTCGTCGAGGTTGTGGCGAGCGCGTTGGAAGGTCCGCAGGGCCTCGGCCTGGCGTCCGGTGCGTTGGAGTGCGGTCATCAGCAGCATCCAGCGCCGCTCGCGGAGCGGCTCGTCGGCGACGAGTGTTTCCAGTGTGCCGACGACGGTTGCCGCCCGGCCGGTCGCCACGACGGCGCCGGCGAGCTCCTCCTCGGCGACACGGTGAAGCTCCTCGAGTCGGACGGCGAGCGCCCGTGCCGGCTCCCACTCCTCGAGGTCGCCAAACGGCCGGCCACGCCACAGCCCCAGTGCAAACTCCAAGGTCTCCGCCGCCCGGGCAGGTTCGGTCGGCATGAGATCGGTGGCTGCGATGACCAGCTGCTCGAAGTGACGCCAATCAAGCGCGTGGGCTCCGACCTCGAGGCGGTAGCCCGGTGCAACGGTGTCGATCGCGCCAGCGCCGAGGCGCTTGCGCAAGCGCGACACGTGGTTCTGCAGCCGAATGGTGGCGTTGGCGGGGACCGCCGTGCCGAACACCGCCTCGGCCAGCATGTCGAGCGATACCACGTGTCCCGCCCGCACGACCAGTGCAGTGAGCACCCGACGCTCCAAGGCGCCACCCAGGTCGACCTCGCTCCCATCGGCTCCTCGAACACGAAGCCATCCGAGGGCCCCGATCCGCACGCGCCGATGGTACGTCTCCGAACCCTCTTCGGTGAGCGGTGAATGGCTCCAGCCGCTCACCCTCATTGCGTCTGCCGACGGGGTTAGATCGTCGGCGGTCGAGGAGCAGAGAGGGTTGTGCCGTGAAGACCACGTTCCAGGGTCGTTCAGCGCTGGTGACAGGTGGTGGTTCAGGAATCGTGTTGGCACTCACCCGACGGCTCGTCGCGATGGGTGCACGAGTCGTCGTCGCGGACCTCGATGCTGACGCCGCCAACCGCGCGGCCCACGTCATCGCCACCTCATCCGACACCAGCGCCGGCAAGCTGCTCACCCCACCGGGGCATCCGAGATTGCCGGAACGCGATGCTTCGAGAGGCAGCCGGCTCACGCGCCGCTGGGGTAGGCGGTGAGCCCAAGTCGCTCTCGCCACATCCCTGGACTCATCTCGAATGGAGCAAGGAGATTGACCAGACGACTGCTCGGACGCGACGTGCTGTAGGCGCCGCGTTCCCATGACGCCGTCGCGATCCAGCCCATCGCGTGTGCCACCCCAACCGCGTCGAGCTGCGTGAGACAGAACGTCTGAGCGTTGAGCGGCTCGGCGACATTCCAGACGTAGGCGAGCAGGAGGTCTGGGAACTTGCCGTACTTCTGATCGACCAGGAAGGCTCGCCTGCTGGCTGCCTTCAGTTGGATGGGACGCGCAACGAAGCGACCCTGCTCCGTCACGTCGGCGTAGACGATGAGATCGATGCCCCGATCGCGCTCGGGAAGCGCAACCTCCAGGTCATCTGCGAGAAGCTGCGCGACCAGCAGGTTGCGCCCGATCAGTTCGATCTGCTGCGAATCGAGTGACACGACTCGAAGCTAGGCAGCCGGAACGAGTCCGAGAATCGCCTCCGGAAATCTCGACGACGACCATCCGATAACGCCGGGATACGGACCTTTGCCACCGTCGATTCCATCGCTGCGGGAGATGAAGACGCGCCGGAGGGGTCGTGGCCGCAAGTGGATGGTCGCATCGACCGCGAACACGACGAGTCGGCAGCGGAGCTGCACGTAGCTGACGCTCGCCTCGCGGCCGTCAGGGCGACTGGATCCGAGCCACGTCCTGCGTTCGATGGCGTCGACGGGCCGGCGATCAACGGCACCTGCGTGTGCGCGTTACCGGACGTCGTTCCCGGACACTCGGTCCGGACACGCTCGCTGCATCGACCCGGGACACCATTGGTTCACCGCGCTTCGACTCGCCATCCACCCGGTAGATCCGGACCGTGCGGCCAAGGCAGGCCTCTGGCGGACGGCTGCGAGCTCTGCGAGTTCGGGGCGTTACTCACCGCGATTGAAGTGATGCGTGGGACCTGCGTCGACGTAGCCGACCCGCCGGTACCAGTTGTACGGCCAGTCATCGACAGCCGCGGTCAGGAATGACAGATCGACACCGGCCTCGCCGGTCCGCCGCAACGCATCTCGAACCAGGGCCGCGCCGTAACCGCGACAGCGAAAGTCTGGGTGGGTGAACAGGTTCTCGAACTGGGCGATGCGACCGACGCGATCGACGTACAGCTCGGCGCGGGCAGCGATCTCGTCGCCGGCCCACACCGTGAGCAACCTGACCTCGGCGCCACGCCCGTACAGCGTCGTCCGGTCGGCGAGCTGGCTGACCTGCTCGTCGGTGACGTCCGGGAGCATGAGCTGCCAATCACGCACCAACGCCGGACGCAGCTCCTCGAACGACACGGCCCGCACGTCGAGTTCAACCGCGACCTGCTTCGGGCCGGCATAGACCATCGTGGCGATCGTCTCGTGCCGGTAGCCGGCCGCCGCGAAGTCTGCGCTCAGGGCCTGCCCGAGGTCGTCGTTGACGACCGTCAGGTAGCGATGCTGCAGACACGCACCTCCGAGAACCGCATCGGCGGCAGCGAGCACCTCAGCGGCCGGCACGTCCGAGGTAACGACGATCCGGTTGTGCCAGTGAGACAACGGAAAATTTGCTTGCAGCAGTGCGAAACCCCATGGGAGATCGACGACGTCGGTGGCTTGCGCCTGCTCGAAACGGATCTCGAACATCGCGATCCGCTCGATCTCGGCACGCCCCACCAACGGAGCTTGCCAGGGGACCCCTGCTCCGCGGATGTTCTCCACCCACCCACCCACCCACCTGGCTCGGTAGCGGTCCGCCACGCCCGGGCGTCTGTCGATCGCCAATGCGTTGCCGCGGTCGCGATCCGGTCACCGTCGTCGCAGGCGATTACGGCCGCCCGTGTGACGGGCCGTTGGTGCGAGCCTCTCGACATGATCTTTGGTGACCACGTCCAAGGGTCGGACACGGTTGCGTCGGCCGAATGGATCGCCGACGCACGCCGGGGAGTGTGGTGGACGGTCGGCGCACTGGTGCCGAACCAGTACCCGCAGTTCCTGCGTGTGCACGCGCCGGACCCGAACGTCGAGGACTGGTGGTCGGCGTACCGGGCCCTGTACGAGATCATCGCCTCGATCGGGGCACGGCACACCGCCAGTCCTGATCGAGCGTGGTTCGCCGTCTGGGACGGCCACGGGTTCGCCAGCTCGATCACCCAAGTCGCGTGGCGAGGGCCGCTCGACGATGCAACCCGCCGAGCGCTGAACGAGCGGCGGTTGCGACTCCGCAACGAGAGCGAACGCCGCAACGCCGCCATCCGCGCCGCCTTGCTCGAAGTTCCCCGATTCGATCTGCCACACCGGAGCTACTACCTGCTGAGCGGCCCAGTCATGGCGGCGACTCAGTTGCGATACCCCGCGCCGTCGACCGGTTGGCGCAATCCCGACCTGTTCTGGCCCGACGACCGGCGGTGGTTTGTCGCCACCGACGTGGACTTCTGGTCGCTCTACATCGGAGGCGACGACGACTTCATCACCGAACTCGTCGACAACGTCCCGACGCCCGCCGAGCTCGTTGCGCTCGACCGCCAGCTCGAGATCGAGGACTGAACGCATCCCGCCGTTCCCGACCTCACGAGACGCCCGGAACAACACCTCGCGGATGCGTCGCACGCGTCGTCGTGCGTGATGCTGCCGACTCGCCAACGTTGCATGGATAAAGCCGTTGCAGGTGCACCTCTCGCCCGTGCGTCGGACCGGAGTTGTGACACCCTTTGTCATGATGGTGGCATGTGTTCGCCGGCCGCCGTTGGGGACGTGGACGTCCTGTTCGGGTCGGTGTCGGCGCTCGGGCTCTCGTTGGACGAGCTGGATGGGCAGGGGCTGACGGCCCGGTTGCAGGATCTGGAGCGGGTGGTGCGGCGGGCGGAGGCGGCGATCGTGGCGGTGCTGGACACTGCCGATCAGCGCGGGTCGTGGAAGGCGGATGGGCTTGCCTCGGTGCGCGGCTGGGCGCGGGCGACGGTGCGCTGGTCGGACCCGGAGGTCCGGGACCGGACTCGCACCGTCACCTTGGTCCGGGATGCTCCGGCGATCGGCGAGGAGTTGGCGGCGGGGCGGATCGGGGTGGCGCAGGTGCGGGAGCTGGCCCGGGCGCGCGCCAACCCACGGGTCGGCGAGCAGTTGGTGGAGGCGTTGCCGTTGCTGATCGGGCATGCGCAGGAGCTGCCGTTCCACGACTTCCGGATCTGTTGCAGCGCTGGGAATCGCTCTGCGACATCGACGGCACCCGCGACGATCACGAGGCGGCGCATGCCGGGCGGCGGGCGCACGCGTCGATGGTCGGCAACACGTTCCACTTCAACGTTCAGGGCGGTGCGTTGGACGGGACGGCGATGATGGAGATCCTGCGCCGTTTCGAGGACGCCGAGTTTGCCCGCGAGTG
>JBPCJL010000232.1:0-11215 GCA_051005355.1 Ilumatobacteraceae bacterium | reverse complement strand
CCGCCCGATCGCCACGCCGACGTGGTGGGGCGAGCCGCCTGCGGTGGCTGGGCCGGAAGACAGCCCGCCGCTCGACGTGTCGTGGGCGCCGAGCGATCGACCGAGCTTCTTCGACCAGCTCGACCGCAGCCTGCCAGAGGGTCAGGACGCGCCGCTGGCGGCCGGTCGTGTCGCGATGTGGTCCCGCATGCCGTCGTGGCCCATCGGATCACCGGCCTCGCAGGGTTTCGTGGCCGACATCGTGCCGATGGCCCTGTCGAGGGCGCTCGGACGGGACCCGGGCGGCACGAGCCTCGACAACACCGTGCGGATCGTCACCGACGAGCCGCCGGAGGACGAGGGCTGGGTCTTGCTCGACATCGAGTCCGAAGGATTCGGCCGCTCGATCGGCCACGGCCGGGTCAGGCTCTGGCGACCCGACGGGACGCTGATCGGCATCGGCAGCCAGAGCTGCATCATCCGCACCAGCCACCACACGCGCTGACCCGGTGAGGTGAGAGATGAGGGCACAGAGTCCCCTGTCACAGAGTCCCCTCATCTCTCACCTCAAGAACGTCGTCACAGCAGCACCGACTCGTAGATCTCGACCGTGCGGCGGGCGGCCACGTCCCAGCCGAACTCGGCGACCGCCCGTTCCCGGCCGGCCTGGCCCATGGCCGCCGCCCGCGTGGGGTCACCGATCAGTTCGTTCACGGCCGCCGCCAGTGCGGCCTCGAACCCGTCCGGGTCCTCCTCGGCGTAGTGGACGAGCAGGCCCGTCCGGCCGTCGGCGACCACCTCGGGGATGCCGCCGACGTCGCTGGCCACCACAGCCGTGGCGCACGCCATCGCCTCCAGGTTGACGATGCCGAGGGGCTCGTAGACCGACGGGCACACGAACACCGTGGCGTGGGTCAGGACCTGGCGTACGTCCTCGCGCGGCAGCATCTCCGACACCCACACCACACCGTGGCGCTCGGGCCGCAATGCGGCCACCGCCGCCTCCGTCTCGGCCCCCAGCTCGGGGGTGTCGGCGGCGCCGGCCAGCAACAGGATCTGGGCCTCGGGTGCGAACGCGCGCGCCGCCCGCAGCAGGTGGGAAACACCCTTCTGGCGCGTGATCCGCCCGACGAACACCACGGACGGCCGTGCCGGGTCGATGCCCAGCCGCTCGACGACGTCCGTGGCGGGATCCGGGCGGTACAGCGTCACGTCGATCCCGTTGTGCACGACGTGGACACGCCCCGGATCGAGGGCCGGGTAGCTGGCCACCACGTCGCGCCGGGACCCGGCGCTGACGGCGATCACGGCGTCGGCGGCCTCGTAGGCCGTCTGCTCGGCCCACGACGACAGCCGGTATCCGCCACCGAGCTGTTCGAGCTTCCGCGGGCGCTGCGGCTCGAGCGAGTGCGACGTCACGACGTGGGGGATGCCGTGGAGCAGCTTGGCCAGGTGGCCGGCCAAGTTCGCGTACCAGGTGTGGGAGTGGGCGAGATCGCACACTCCGATGCCGGCGGCCATGGCCAGGTCGGCGGCGAAGATGCGCAGCGCCGGGTTGGCCAGCGCCAGGCGGGGGTCGTCCTCCGAGTAGGCCGTCGCATCCGGCCGTGGCGCACCGAGGCAGTGGACGTCGACGTCGATCAGCCGGCGCAGCTCGCGAGTCAGGAAGTCGACGTGGACACCGGCGCCGCCGTAGACGTCGGGCGGGTACTCGCGCGTCAGGAGCGCGACCCTCAACGCACCAGCTCCTCGACCCCGCTCGGAGGACTCGGTGGTATGACGGCGGCGCCGCGCATCGACCAGGCCGGACCGGCCAGGCGGATCCCGACCGCCACGAGGACCACCATGAGACAGGCGGCGACGGCGTAGGCGACGGTCCGCCCGGCGTGCTCGTACAGCACCCCGGTGACGATCGCAATGACGCCGGCGGTCAGCGTGGAGCAGGCCCCCAACACGCCCTGCCCGCCGGCCTGACGCTCGGCCGGCACGACCATCCCGGCGGCGATGCCGGTGCTGGAGACGGTGAACCCGTCGTTGACGGCGTGGATCATCGCAACCGCGAACATGGCCTCGCCGCTCGGCACCAGGCCGTACAGCACCATCGCCGCCGCCCCACCGAGCAGGCCGATGGTGCCGACCCGGAACGGTCCGACCCGCTGGGCCAGCCGACCGCCGGCGGCGCCGAACAGGACGAGCGGCAGCGCGAAGAGCGTGATGCCGAGGTTGGAGATCCACTCGTCGGTGCGCAGGTCGTCGAGCACGACGGCCCAGAGCGCATCGAAGGCGCCGATCATCAACCACACGGCACAGCCGAGTGTGACCGCGCCGACGAACGGCCTGATGCGCAGCAGGTCGAAGGCGAAGCGCTGCGCCGCTGGTTCGACCGCCTCGGCCACGGTGGTGCGGGCGACCAACGCCAGCACCACGACGGTGGCGGCGGCGATGGCAAGAAAGGGCGCAGGGATCCCGAACGGGCCGACGAGGACGGCGGACACGGCCGGCCCCAAGGCGAAGCCGGCGACCTCGACGGCGAACAGCCGGCCGAGGTTGTTGCCGAGGCGATCGGGCTCGGCCAGGATCACGATGCGGCGCACGGCCGGCACGGCGGTCCCGACGCCGATCCCCATCACGAAGCGGCCGGCCAGCAGCGGGGCGATGCTCGTCGAGTTGGCCATCAGCAGCAACCCGACGACGTTCAGCAAGACCCCGCCGAGCACGAGCCGGCGGGCGTGACCGCGGTCGGCCAGCGGGGCGATGAGCAGCTGGGCCAGGAAGCCAGCGAAGAACCCGAGGCCGATCACGGCACCGAGCGCCGACTCGCCGATCCCGTAGTCGTCCCGGAAGTCGTCGAGCAGCGTGAACAGCACGCCGTACCCGGCAGCCATCAACGCCATCAGCGCGCCGAACGTCCACAGCGTCGACCTCGCCCGTGCGCTCACCCCGGCACCGTACGCCCGCACCCGCTCACCCCCCAGACCGGTTTTCAAGCGTTTTCAGGGGTCACGGATGACACCAAAAACCACCCGGAGAACCTGACCTCAGCGCTTGGGCCACAGCGATCGGCTGCTCGTAGGGCGCCATATGCCCGGCGTCCGGCACGATCGTGACCGCAGCCTGCGGGACGAGCTGGCACCACCGGTCGGCGTAGACGGGCGGGATCAGCCGGTCGCTTTTGCCCCACACGATCGCCACCGGGTTCGACAGCCGATAGAGCCGCTTGGCCAGCTGCCGGTTGGGGATTGGGAACAGCACCTTGCCGGCCGTGCCGAGGCGGCGGCTGTTGGCGACGAGGAAGGCGGTCATCGCCGCCGGGTCCTCGAAGTCGACGCCACCCGTGAGCATCGGTGCACCGACCGCTGGATCGTGGAAGAGCAGCGCCGGGAAGTCGAACGGGAGCGTGGCGTACAGGTCGGGGATCGGGTGCTCGTCGAGCCACAGCCCGGCCGGCGCGACCAACCCGACGGCGCCGTACGCGCCCGGGGCGATCGCCGCCATCTCGGCGGCGATCATCCCGCCGAAGGAATGGCCGTACAGGTGCGGCCGGTCGAGCTCGAGGGCAACGACGACGTCGGCACCGTGGAGGGCGAAGTCGAGCATGTCGTGCAGCTCGCCCTCACCGCCCTGCGGACCGAAACCCGGCCACACCGGCGCGAAGACCTGGTGCGTCTCGGCCAGCGCCTCGAGGGTCGGCTCGCCGGCCAGGTGGCCGCCGAGGCCGTGGAAGGCGACGATGGCCGGCGCGCCCGGCGGGCCGAGCACGACCACGTCGGACGTGATGCCGCGGAGCGTCGTGACGGTTCGCACGTCCGATCCGAACGTCGTGACGGCGGGGGACATGACGGTCATCCGCCCGAGTGTGCCAGCCGAGGTGGAACGCCTACGGTTCGTGACGTGCCGACCAGGTTCGTGCTCTTCTACGAGGCGGTTGCCGACGTCGCCGAGAAGGCGCCCCTGCACATCGAAGCCCACTCGGCCCGGCTGCGCGAGTTCCACGACCGTGGCGAGCTGCTCATGGTCGGGCCCTGGACTGACGGCGAGCCCGGTGCGATGGCCGTGTTCCGGACGCGCGAGAGCGCCGACGAGTTCGTGGCCGACGACCCGTTCCTGACGGGCGGCGTGGTGGCGTCGTGGCGCATCCGGCAGTGGGACGAGACGTTCACCTGAACCTCCTCGCGCCGAACCCGCAGAGTGCGGCTCAGGCGCGAGAAAACTTGCACCTCAGCAGCACTCTGCGGATTTCGTTCAGTCGCCGGCGACCTGGGACGGCACAGCCGGATCGTGCCGGGCTTCGGCCATGCTCTGCTCCGGCCGGACCCGATCGGCGAGCGGATGGATCCACCACCGGTCGTCGCCGTCCCAATCCGGCCACATCGACCGCAGCTGCGGCATCACCTGCTCGGCGAACAGCTTGGTCGAGTGGCGGGTCTTCCAGTCCGGCATGTCGCCGTTGTGCATCAGGCAGAACACGTGCCCGACACGCAGCGTCGTGATGAGGTCCTTCATGCGGTCGAGCACCGTGGCCGGGCTGCCGGCGATGACGTGCCCGGCCTCGACGAGCTGGCCCCACGTCGTGTTGGCGAACAACTTCTGCATCGACGCCCGGAACTGATCGAGCACGCCGGCCTTGATGGTGTCGATCGTGCGATAGCCGGGCGGGTCCGAGAACCCCGGGAACACGTGCAGGCAGCGGTTGAAGAAGTACAGCACGTGGTCGGCGTACAGCCGCTCGGCCTCGGCGTCGGTGTCGGCGACGCAGATGATCTGGGCGAACGCCGCCCGGTACGGCGACTCGTCCTTGTCCCGCTCGGCGACCCGCTCCCAGTAGCCGTCGAGCAACCGCTTGCCGGCGAGGTACCCGCCGAAGGAGAGGTACGAGTAGTTGTAGTCGTGGTCGAGGCAGAAGTCCCACGTCTCGATCGACCCGCCACCCGGGATGTAGATCGGGGGGTGCGGCCGCTGGATCGGCTTGGGCCAGCAGTTGACGTAGCGCAGCTGGTTGTACTTGCCGTCGAAGGCGAACGGCTCGTCTTCCGCCCACGCCCGCATGATCAGCTCGTGGGCCTCGGCGTACTTGTCCCGGGTCAAGGCGGGGATCTGGCCGTAGCAGAAGTTGGTGTCCATCGGCGTGCCGACCGGGAAGCCGGCGACGAGGCGGCCGCCGCTGATGCAGTCGAGCATGGCGAACTCCTCGGCCACCCGGATCGGCGGGTTGTACAAGGCGATCGAATTGCCGATCACGCAGATCGCCGCCCGGCTGGTGCGCCGGGCTAGGCCGGCGGCGATGAGGTTCGGGCTGGGCATGATGCCGTAGCCGTTCTGGTGGTGCTCGTTGACGCCGATGCCGTCAAAACCGACCTCGTCGGCGTACTCGAGCTGGTCCATGTACTCGTGGTAGACGGCGTTGGCAAGCACTGGATCGAACAGCCGGCTGTCGATGTCCACCCACACGGAGCGGTGCGACTGGCGGAAGTCGGACGGCAGGTCCGGCCACGGCATGAGGTTGAACCACGTGAACTTCATCGGCGACCTCCGTGCGCCAGTGTGGCCTTCCGCCTTCCGCTTCGGCGACCTCGGCGCGCCCAGGAGAGGTGCGGGCGTCTGCCCGCGTGCCGATGGGAGACCGATCCGATGGTGATGACCGGCTACGACCCGAGCCGACTGGATGGGTTGCGGCTGCGTGCGCAGCGGGCCGTCGAGGACCTGCGCCAAGTGCGTAGCGACAACCCGGCAGCCGCCGGGGCGACGGCGGTGGCGCGGGCCACGGTCGCCGACATGGAGCAGCACTGCCTGGGGCTGATCGGCCGGATCGAGCGCAGCGATCCGATGGGTTCATGGTCGACCGGCCTGGCCTTGACCGGCGCGTCGTCGTGGCGCCGCTGGCCGGCCGAGCCGCCACCGCCGATCGAACCCGACGACGGTCCGCGGCGAGCTGGTGAGGTGATCGAGCGGGTCGACGACCTGGTCGACGTCGGTGAGGTGATCTTCGCTTGCGCCGACGGCGGCGACGATTGCGCGCCGGCGGCGGTCGAGCTGGCCTACGACGTGTTGGCCAGCACCATGCTCACCCCGGCCGGTGCCGAGATCAGCAAGTACCTGGCGTACTGGTCGATGCTCGCCATCGGCGGGATGATGGCCCAGTCACCGAGCATCACGCCCGACTGGTCCGGCACGGGCGGCGCTCCCGGTGTGCCGCCGCACGACCACGACGGCGCAACGCCCCCGCCGCAGGCCGCTCCGAACGGCAGCAACTCGAATGGATCGTTGAACTACGGCGCCGGTCCCGATTGCGCGGCCCTCAGCCTGTACGAGAAGGACCCTCCCGGATGTTGACTCGCACGCTGTTGGTCGGGTTGGTCGCCCTCGCGGCCTGCTCCGGCGAGAACGAACCCTCGAGCGGCGAGCTGGTGGCCCGCGCCGTCGAGGCGTGGTGGCAGGACAACGACCGCCTCGCGCCCGGCGACCGCTTCTCGGACGACGAGCGGGTCTGCGTCGCCGAGCGCAGTGAGTCCGTCGAGCTCGCCACCGTCGAGGAGGCGGCGGACGGCGACTTCCTCGAGCGCACGCCGGTCTACCTGGCGCCGTACGTCGACGACTGCCTCACCGATGCCCACCTGCAGGAGTACCTGCGCGTCGACCAGATCGTCAATGGACTGCGCCCGGCGATCTCGGCGTGCATGGCACCCGAAGCAGTGCGGATCATCCGCCAGCACGGATTCGCCTCGTTGCTGCCGCACGACCGGGCGACCGAGATCGACGACGCCTTCGATGCGGCCAGCGCACGTTGCGAGGCCAACGGGGAGGGTGTCGTCGAGCTGGTCGCGTCATGGTGGCGGGACCACGCCGCGCTGGGCGGCGGCGGCGACGAGTTCACCTCAGCCGAACGCCGATGCATGGCCGACCGCAGCGTGTCGACGGACCTGGAGGAACTCGAGGGGGTGATCGCCGCTGACAAGGCGGCGGCCGTCGTCATCGCGCCGTACGCCGACGAATGCCTGGGCGACCGCCAGCTCCGGTCGTTCTTCGTCGAGGACATGGTGGTGCAGGGCTTCGAACGGGAGGCCGCCGGGTGTCTCGCCGAACGCTTCGTCACGCTCGTCCGGCGACACGGGTTTGGCGCCGTGTTCGGTGAGCGCGACGTCCAGATGACCGGCGAGGTCAACGAGGCACGCTTCGATTGCGGCATCGATACCTGAGCAGGCACCGCCCCCGGTCGCCTTCAGTCCGTGGCCGGGATGTCCCAGGCCACGGGCAGCGTGCGCCGGCCCCAGAGGAGGAACGGCGTGATCCGCGCCGCCGGTCCGGCCGGGCGGAGGCCCGGCAGACCACCGATTGCCGCCCGCAACGCGTGCCGGGCCTCGAGACGGGCCAGCGCAGCACCGAGGCAGAAGTGGACGCCGGTGCCAAAGGCCAGGTGACGCCGGGTCTCGGCGGCTGGACGGTCGAGGCGGAACTCGTCCGGCTCGGCGAACGCGTCGGCGTCGCGGTTGGCCGACCCGTACAGCAGCATGACCTTGGCCTCGGCGGGCATCTCCACGCCGTGCAGCACGACGGGACAGGTCGTGGTGCGGAACAGCCCGAGCACGGGGGCGTCGAAGCGCAGGCTCTCCTCGACCACGGCGTCGACGAGACGGAGGTCCGTGGCGACCTGGGCCAGCAGGGCCGGCCGTTCCATCAGGCGCACCAGTGCGTTGGTGATCAGCGACGTCGTGGTCTCGTTCCCGCCGACCAGCAGCTGGACGATCGAGCCCATGATCTCGGACGGCGTGAGCGTCGCCCCTTCATCCTCGGCCCGCACCAGCGCGCTGATCAGATCGTCGGGCAGCTCGGCGCCGCCCGCCGCCAACGACCGGCGGTGGTCGATGTGTTCGAGGAGATAGGCCTCCAGCTCGGCCCGCTCGGTGCGAAAGGCCAGCGGGTCCTGGCTGCCCATCGAGGCAACCATGGCGTCGGACCACGCCTTGAAGCGGCGCCGGTCGGCCGACGGCACCCCGAGCATCGTGGCGATGGCGATGGTCGGCAGCGGCGCGGCCAGTGCGTCGTGCAGGTCGCCGCGCCCATCGCCGGCGACGGCGGCAACCAGCTCGTCGGCCATCGACGAGACGAACGGCTCCATCCGGGCCACCGCGCGCGGCGTGAACGCCTTCTGCAGCAGCCGGCGGAACGCCGTGTGCTGCGGTGGGTCCGTGAACAGCCCGCCCTGCGCCGTCCAGCGCGGCCCCTGGCCGTGGATGCTCGAATAGGTGGGAACGTCGCGCAGCGCGTCGGCGACGTCGGTGTAGCGCGACAGCGTGAAGAAGGCCGGGTCGAACCCGTGGTACCGGTGCACCGGGCACTCCGCACGCAGCTCGGCATAGGCCGGGAAGGGATCGTCCAACGTTTCCCGGCCGAACGGGTCGTACGCCTCCGCCATGCTCGGAACGTAGGCCCGGTACCGTCGTCGCCATGGACCGGAGCGTCTGGACCGACGTCGGGCGGCGGCTGACCGATGCCGTCACGGTGGTCGTCGGTCCGAACAACGGCGCCTACCCGACGGGCAACACGCTCATCGTTCGCGGCGCCGGCGAGACGGTGATCATCGATCCGTCGGTCACCGTCGCCGAGCGCGGCGGCGCGCCTGTACCGATCGACGCCGTCCTCAACAGCCACAGCCACGAGGACCACCTGGCCGGCAACGGCACGTTTCCTAGCGCCCGCGTCCACGTCCACCACGACGACCTGCCGGGCGTGCGCAGCCTGCAGGGACTGATGGACGTGTACGGCTTCCCGCTGGACCACCCGTTCGCCACCGAGATCGTCGAATCGTTCCACTACGCACCGCGCCCGGACGCCACCGGCTTCGGGGACGGCCACGTCTTCGATCTCGGTGGTGGCATCACGGTCGAGGCGGTCCACCTCCCGGGCCACACCCGCGGCCACAGCGGGTTCCGCATCTCCGGCGGTGTGTTCTTCCTCAGCGACATCGACCTCACCGGCTTCGGGCCGTACTACGGCGACGTGTGGAGCGACCTCGACGACTTCGAGGCCAGCCTGGCTCGCGTCCGCGACGAGCAGGCCGACTTCTACGTCACGTTCCACCACAAGGGCATCATCGAGGGCCATGACGAGTTCGTCCGCCTCCTCGACGCCTTCGCCGCCGTGATCGGCCGCCGCCACACCGCGATGCTGGAGTACCTCGTCGAGCCGCATTCGATAGAAGAGATGGCCGAGCACCGCTTCGTGTACCGCCCGCACGTGCAGTCCTCGATCGCCGACTCGGTCGAGCGGCGCACGGCCGAACTGCACGTGCAACGGATGCTGCGCCGCGGCGAAGCCGTCGCGGTGGAGCCCAATCAGTTCCAACGGACCGGTGCACGATGACCGAGCGGGCGAGCGCGCCGATGACGACCGGGTTCGCCGACCTGGGGCTGCGGCCGGAGCTCCTTGCCGCCGTGGCCGACCTCGGCTACGAGGAGCCGTCACCGATCCAGCGCGACGCCATCCCCAAGCTGCTGGACGGCCGGGACGTGCTCGGCCAGGCGGCGACCGGCACGGGCAAGACGGCCGCGTTCGCGCTGCCGGCATTGTCGATCGTGGCCGACCTCGATCGCGGGAACCAGCGCGGCCGGGCACCGGTGGTGCTCGTGCTCGTCCCGACGCGCGAGCTGGCCATCCAGGTCTCCGAAGCGATGTACCGATACGGGCGCAGTGTCGGCGCACGAGTCGTACCGATCTACGGCGGTGCGCCGATCGGACGGCAGCTGGGTGCGCTGCGCGACGGCGTCGACGTCGTCGTGGCGACGCCCGGTCGCGCCATCGACCACCTGCAGCGGCACACGCTCTCGCTCGACGACCTGCGCGTGGTCGTCCTCGATGAAGCCGACGAGATGCTCGACATGGGCTTCGCCGAGGACCTGGAGACGATCCTCGAGCGGGCACCGGCCGAACGCCAGACCGTACTCTTCTCGGCCACCCTGCCGGCTCGGATCACCGCCATCGCCCGCCGGCACCAGCGCGATCCGGTGCGCATCGAGATCGGGCGGGCGCCGGTCACGACGGCCGGGTCACCGCTCGTCTCCGAGCGGGCCTACATCGTCGGCCGGCCCCACAAGCCGGCCGCGCTGGGCAGGGTGCTCGACGTGGAGGCTCCCGCCGCCGCGCTCGTCTTCTGCCGCACCCGCACCGAGGTCGACCAGCTGACGGAGGTCCTCAACGGGCGCGGCTACCGGGCCGAGGCGCTGCACGGCGGGTTGAACCAGGAGGGCCGCGAGCGCGTGATGGGGCGCCTTCGTACGGGCACGGCCGAGCTGCTGATCGCCACGGACGTCGCCGCGCGCGGCCTCGATGTCGACCTGCTCACCCACGTCATCAACTACGACGTCCCGTCGGACCCCGACGCCTACACCCATCGCATCGGGCGTGTCGGGCGAGCTGGACGGGAGGGCGTCGCCATCACGCTGGCTGAGCCCCGCGAGGTCCGCCTGCTCCGCAACATCGAGCGGTCGACGGGTCGCACCATCGCCATCGACCCGCTGCCGTCCGTCGCCGACCTGCGCTCGCGCCGGCTCGAGCTGACGACGGCCAAGCTGCGCGAGGCGCTGGCCACCCCGCCCGACGATCGGTTCGATGCGGTCGTGGACGCGCTGGCCGACGAGTTCGACCCGCGCCAGATCGCCCTGGCCGCGGTCCGCCTGGCCCACGCCGACGTGGCGGTCGACGAGGCGGAGATCCCGGCGCAGTCGGCCCGGCCGGACCGCCCCGACCGTTCGGAACGACGGGACGGCCGGCCGCGCCGCAACGCGACGGGTCACCCCGGCGGCGAGGTCCGGACGGCCGGAGGACGCAAGACCCGGTTGTTCATCGGGCTGGGCCGCAACGACCGGATCCGGCCGGGCGACCTCGTCGGCGCCATCGCCAACGAGTCGGACCTGGCCGGTCGCGACATCGGGCCGATCAAGATCACCGACCGCTTCTCCACCGTTGACGTGCCCGAGGCCGCCGCCGACGCCGTGATCGCAGCGATCAAGCAGACGACCATCAAGGGCAAGCGCCCGACCATCCGTCGGGACCGACACCACTCCTCCAACATATGAACCAGCTGGCGCCGCCGGAGAAGCCGTCGCTCGGCGATCCGTTGCGTCCCGTGGCGGTCGTCGTCGCCTTGCTCGCGGTGATGTGGGTCGTCGAGGTGATCGACCTGATCCCCGGAACCGATCTCGACCGCTGGGGCGTGCGACCGCGCACGACGCAGGGGTTGCTC
>JBPCJL010000231.1:0-7164 GCA_051005355.1 Ilumatobacteraceae bacterium | reverse complement strand
CGCCGCACACCAACTTCGAGGGTCAGGTGTACGTGTTGACGCAGTCCGAGGGTGGGCGGCACAAGCCGTTCTTCAACAACTATCGGCCGCAGTTCTTCTTCCGGACCACCGACGTCACCGGCACCATCGAGCTGCCGGAAGGGACGGAGATGGTGATGCCGGGGGACGACATCGTGATGACGGTGGAGTTGGGCAAACCGATCGCCATGGATGAGGGGTTGCGCTTCGCCATCCGGGAGGGTGGTCGCACCGTCGGCGCCGGCCGCGTCACCAAGATCCTCAAGTGAAACGGCTCGGACCCGTGCTCAACAGAACCGATTGTCCGAGCGAAGCGAGATCGTGATGGCCCAATCAATTCGCATCCGGCTCAAAGCCTTCGACCACGAGATCATCGACCAGTCGACGAAGAAGATCGTCGAGACGGTCACTCGCACCGACGCCACGATCCGTGGCCCCATCCCACTGCCGACGGCCAAGCACCGCTACACCGTGATCCGCGGTCCGCACATCGACAAGGACTCTCGCGAGCACTTCGAGATGCGCATCCACAAGCGGCTGATCGACATCGTCAACCCGAACGCCAAGACGATCGACAGCCTGCAGCGCATCGAGCTGCCCGCTGGCGTGGACATCGAGATCAAGATCCAGGCCAATTGACCCGTCAGTAGAGTCTTCCAACGGGAGGACCACGATGCGCACGCAGTCGCGACAGGACGTCTTCACGCTCGCCGATCTCGACGATTGGCCCGAGTCGACGCTCATCGAGCTGCACGAGGGAAGCATCGTCGTGAATCCCCAGCCGATCACCCGCCATCAGTTGGCCGTCCATCGGGCCATGGAGTGGTTGGTCCAAGCCGGGATCGATCGTGGCCACGTGCTCCACGCCATCGGCATCGCCTTCGACAACGAGCCCGGCGACGGCTTCATCCCCGATGTGGTGGTCATCGGCGGCCCGTTGGATCCAGACCTCCTGTGGCAGCCGCCGTCGGCCGTACGGATCGTCGTCGAGGTGCTCTCGCCGTCGACGCGCCGGCGCGACCTCGGCCACAAGCGTGACGTCTACCTCTCCGCCGGGTTGACCGTGGCGCTGATCGACCCCGTCGACGGCATCGTCGAGGTGGCCGGCCCGGACGCCTGGATCGCCGACACGCCGTACTGACGGCGTCCACCGCCCTCGTCCGCGAATTGGTTGCCAGGCAACCATTTCGCGGACCCAGACGAACGAACGCTGAAGTCGGTGCGCTGAGTGCCATGCGGGCCTGGCTGCTCTCGCCGGGCAGCCGCTCTGCGATCCGCTGGGTAGATTGCTGCCTCCAATGCGTGCTCGTTCGGCGGTCGTCGGCCTGGCGGTTCTGGCCTTCGGCGGCGGGTGCGCCGCTGACGACCGGGAGACGGAGACCACGACGGAGACGACTGGGGCGCCACGATCCACCAGCGGCGAGCCCACGACCGCCGACACCGAGACGACCGATGCGGCGGTGGCGGCGACGACAACGACCGGGCCGGACACGGCACCCGCCACCTCGACCACCGTCCCACCCCCGGTGCAACTCGACGGACGGACCTTCGTGTCGACGGCCGCCACCGGCTTCGAGTTGGTCGCCGGCACCGAGATCACGTTGACGTTCGAGGGCGATCGGATCAGCGCCTCGGGCGGTTGCAACCGACTCGCGTCGACATGGTCGCTCGACGGCGATGTGCTGGTCGTCGGCGGCGTCGTCTCGACGCGCATGGCCTGCGAGCCGGCGGCGCTGATGGACCAGGACACCTGGCTGTCATCGCTGCTCGAGTCGGACCCCACCGTGGCGCTGGACGGCGACGCCCTGACGATCACCGAGGGCCAGTCCTCCCTCACGCTGCTCGCTGCGCAGTGAACCGGTCCGGGCGGTTCGTCTGGCCTCCTTTGCTCATCGTGGTCGTCGTGGCGCTCGGTACCTTCGCCGCCGCCGGCCGCGTCAGCAACCCACCGGCGACGGACGCCGCGGTCGTGATGGGAGCCGCCACCTCGATGTCACCGGTGCCATCGACGATCCCTGCGTCGACGTCGACGGGGCCGACCAGCACCACGTTGCCGGCGACCACGACGACGGCGCCGTTCGACGTCGGGTTGATCCTCGACGGCAGCGACTGGGAGCTCGACGCGTGGGTCGACGACGACGGTGCCGAGGCGGTGCCGCGCGGCATCCGCGACTCGACCATCCAGTTCGAGTCGGGCGTCGCCACGCTCGACACGAGCTGCAACACCGGCTCGGTCGAGTACTCGATCGCCGCCGACCAAGTGACGTTCGAGTCCCTGACCCTGACCGAAGTGGGCTGTGACCCGCTGGCCGAGAACGTCGAGCGCTCCATCGTCGACGTGCTCGACGGCACCACGACAGTGAGCTTCGCCGCCGGCGTCATGTTCATCGACCGTGACGACCTGCGCCTCGTCTACTTGGCCGAGCGTCGGGACTGACGCAACCAACGAGGCCGCGCCGAGTTGTCGCAAAGGACCGGGTAGACAGTCGCCATGCCGGTGATGCCGCCGCCTGCGCCCGGCGTCCAGGCGCGCCCGCCGGCTCCGCCCGGCGCCCGCCGGTCCCGCACGTGGCCCGTCGTCGTGATCGTCGGCCTCGTCGCACTGGGCGCCGGCTTCGGCGGTGCGCTGCTCGGCCACGTCCTGTCCGACGACGACCGCAACAGCGTTGCGACCGCGCCGGCGGCAACGGGCACCACGTCGGCACCCTCGCTCGAGCGCAGCAAGACCATTGGTGGCGTCTCCGTCGCCGACGTCGCCAACACCGTCGGACCGTCCGTGGTGACCATCAGCGCCGACGTCGACGCCGGCACCCAGTCGGGTGAAGCAGTCGGGACGGGCGTCGTGGTGTCCGCCAACGGCGAGGTGCTGACCAACGCCCACGTCGTGGCCGACGCCACGGCGATCCGAGTGCGGCTGGCCGGCGACACCGAGCCCGTCGAGGCCGAATTGGTCGGTGCCGACGCTGGCAACGACCTCGCCCTCTTGAGGATCGATCGGGACGGCCTCGACGCCGTCGAGTTCGCGCCGGCGGGCAGCGTTGCGTTGGGTGACGAGGTTGTCGCCATCGGCTTCGCCCTCGATCTGGCCGGAGAACCGACCGTCACGCTCGGGATCGTGTCGGCGCTCGACCGCACGTTGATCACGCAGAACCAGGGCGCTCTCGACGGGCTGATCCAGACCGACGCCGCCATCTCTTCGGGCAACAGCGGTGGGCCGCTGGTCAACGCCGCCGGGCAAGTCGTCGGCATCAACACCGCCGTGGCCCGCAGCGACGTGTCCGTGGCTGCGACCAACGTCGGCTTCGCCATCAGCGTCGACGAGGTCGAGGTCGTCCTCGGTGCGCTGCGCGAGCAAGGCAGCGGCGACCCGCGGGAGGAGGGGTTCCTCGGCGTCTCGCTGGAGGAGCGCTCCGACGGAGGCCAGGGGGCCGTGGTCCGGGAGATCGAGGATGGCTCGCCGGCGGCGAACGCCGGGCTGGAGTCCGGTGACGTCGTGATCTCGGTCGACAAGTCGATCACCGACGGCGTGGCGGGCGTGGTCGCCGCCATCCGTGACCACGAACCGGGCGACGAGGTCGAGGTCGTGGTGGTGCGCGACGGCGACGAGCAACGCTTCTCCGTCACCCTCGACGAGCGCCCCCCCGAAACCACCGTCCCTGACTGAAGCCAACCCGGCCGGCACCCTGGTTGTTCGCGCGAACGGGTGTCGGTAGCATCTCCTGCTTGCACCCTGGCCTGGCCGGGGCGCAGTTCGGAACACTTCGCAACCGATGTCCGTGTGCGCCCGGTGGACGGGGACCGCACGGCGACAACTCAACGTGGTGCTCCGCAGGCCCAACCTCGTGACGGAGGGCCGGCGGAGCACTTGCATGAGCGGCCAGCCGGCCGCTCGGTCCAACTCCAAGCAGCGCAAGGAACCAGCCCGCCATGGCCACCACTGCGATCGTCGGTGAGAAGGTCGGCATGACCCAGAAGTGGGTCGACGACCGGATCGTGCCCGTCACGGTCCTGCGCGTCGAGCCGATGCGCGTCGTCCAGGTGAAGACACCGGAGCGTGACGGCTACAGCGCGCTGCAGGTCACGTACGGACACCGCGATGCCAAGCGGCTGACCAAGCCGGAGGCGGGGCACTTCGCCAAGGTGTCGGTCGAGCCCGGCCGCCGGCTCGTCGAGCTGCGCCTCGAGTCGGTCGACGGGTACGAGGTCGGCCAGCAGCTCGACGTCGATCTGATCCCCGCTGGCTCGAAGGTCGACGTCACCGCGGTCAGTCGTGGCAAAGGGTTCGCCGGGACGATGAAGCGGCACAACTTCCGCGGTCAGGGCGCCAGCCACGGCAACCACAAGCACCACCGGGCGCCCGGCGCCATCGGCTCGTGCGCCTTTCCGGGGCGGGTGTTCAAGGGCCTGCGGATGGCGGGTCACATGGGCAACGAGCAGGTGACGACGCTCAATCTCGAGGTCGTCGAGTCCGACACCGAGCGCAACCTGCTGCTGCTCAGGGGATCTGTGCCCGGCCCGAACGGAGGCGTGGTGATGGTGCGCAACGCCGTCAAGGCGTGGGTCGGAGAGGGCTGATGGCCGAGATCACGATGAAGACAGCGACGGGCCAGGATGCCGGCCGCACCGAGCTCGACGACGCCGTGTTCGGCCTGCGGCCGAACGTTGCGGTGATGCACCAGGTCGTGACGGCGCAACTGGCCCACCGGCGGGCGGGCACGCACAACACGAAGACCCGCGCCGAGGTCCGCGGCGGCGGCGCCAAGCCGTACCGCCAGAAGGGCACCGGCAACGCCCGCCAAGGCTCGACCAACTCACCGCAGTTCAGTGGCGGCGGCGTCGCCCACGGGCCGAAGCCTCGCTCCTATGCCCAGCGCACGCCGAAGAAGATGATCAAGTTGGCGCTGCGGTCGGCCCTGTCGGACCGCGCCGCCGAGGGCAAGGTCGTCGTGGTCGACGACTGGGGGATCTCTGCGCCGCGGACGAAGGACGCCGCCGCCGCACTCACCGCGCTCGGTCTGGACGGTCGGGTGCTGGTCGTCGTCGAGAGCTTCGACACGGCGGTCGCCCGCTCGTTCCGCAACCTCCCGCTCGCGCAGCTGATCCGGGCCAGCGAGCTCAACGCCTACGACGTCCTGTGCAACGAATGGATCGTGTTCAGCGAGTTCAACCTGCCGACCGCCGGCACGACCACCAGCGAGACGTTCGAGGACGTCGAGGTCGAAGCGCCGATCGCCGTCCACGCCACCGATCCGGCCGAAGGGCCTCGCGAGGCCGATGATGACGAGGTCGCGGCGCCCGCTCCTGCCGGCTCCGCCGAGGGAAACCCGAGCCAGGAGGTTGACGGTTCGGCCCCCGACCGCAGCGACGACGACACCTCCGGCGAGCTCCAGCGAGCAAGCGGGGCAGCCGCCGCCAACGTCGACGATTCGCAGCCGGAGGGCTACCCGATCAAGGGCAACGCCGACTCGATGCTGTACCACGTTCCCGGCTCGTCGCACTATGACCGCACGATCGCCGAGGTGTGGTTCGACACGGAGGAGTCGGCCGAGGCGGCCGGCTTCCAGAAGCCGCCCTCCCAACGTGAGAGCGAGGAATCGTGAAGGACCCTCGCGACATCATCTTGGCGCCGGTCGTCTCCGAGAAGTCCTACGCACTGATGGAGGCCGGTGTCTACACGTTCAAGGTGCACCCGTCGGCGAGCAAGCCCGAGATCCGCGATGCCGTCCAGGCGATCTGGGGCGTCGAGGTGAGCAAGGTCAACACGCTCAACCGCAAGGGCAAGCGGCGCCGCACCCGTGGCACCAACCGCATCGGCTCCAAGCCCGACACCAAGCGGGCCATCGTCACCCTGACAGCGGGCGAAATCCCGCTGTTCGAGAACTGAGGTCGCCGTGGGCATCCGATCCCGCAAGCCGACCAGCCCGGCCCGGCGCTTCCAGACCGTCTCGGACTTCTCCGAGATCACCAAGTCGAAGCCCGAAAAGTCGCTGATCGGCCCGAAGCCGAGGACCGGCGGACGCAACTCCTACGGCCGCAAGACGTCGCGCCATCGCGGCGGCGGCCACAAGCAGCAGTACCGGCTCGTCGACTTCAAGCGCGTCAAGGACGGCGTCACGGCCAAGGTCGCTGCCATCGAGTACGACCCGAACCGCACGTGCCGCATCGCCCTGCTCCACTACGCCGACGGCGAGAAGGCCTACATCCTGGCGCCACGTGGCCTGCGCGTCGGCGACCACGTCCAGAGCGGGCAGGGGGCTGACATCCGCCCCGGCAACGCGCTGCCGCTGCGCTACATCCCGGTCGGCACCGTCGTGCACAACGTCGAGCTGCGACCCGGCCAGGGCGGCAAGATGGGCCGCTCCGCCGGTACGGCCGTGCAGTTGGTGGCCAAGGACGGCGACTTCGCCACGTTGCGCATGCCCTCGACGGAGATGCGGCGCGTGATGATCGACTGCCGCGCCACTGTCGGTGAGGTCGGTAACGCCGAGCACGAACTGATCAAGGTCGGCAAGGCCGGCCGCAACCGGTGGAAGGGCGTCCGCCCCCAGACGCGCGGCGTGGCCATGAACCCGGTCGACCACCCGCTCGGCGGGGGCGAGGGCCGTACGTCCGGCGGTCGCCCGGCCGTGTCGCCGTGGGGCCAGCCGGAGGGCCGGACCCGCGACAAGAACAAGCCGTCGCAGAAGCTCATCGTCCGCCGGCGCCGTACCGGCAAGGGTCGGAGGTAGGCAATGTCCCGCAGCCTGAAGAAGGGTCCGTTCGTCGACGACCACCTGCTGAAGAAGGTGGACGCGCAGAACTCGGTCGGCGAGCGCCGCGTGATCAAGACGTGGTCGCGCCGCTCCACGATCATCCCCGACATGGTGGGCCACACCATCGCCGTCCACGACGGGCGCAAGCACGTGCCGGTGTACGTGACCGAGTCGATGGTCGGCCACAAGCTCGGCGAGTTCAGCCCCAGCCGCACCTTCCGGTACCACGCCGGGCAGGAGCGCAACGCCCGAGGTCGCCGCTGATGCCCGCCATGGCGTTCCCCGGCCACGCAGGCCGTTCGCAGCCGCTCCCTCGCTGGCGCTCGGTCGCTCGCATCGCCGACATGGTGAACCAATGACTGGCCCCAGGCTCAACGATGGCGCCACCACACTC
>JBPCJL010000230.1:0-7823 GCA_051005355.1 Ilumatobacteraceae bacterium | reverse complement strand
TTCCGGAGGTCGCCGCGCCGCGCGTCGGCGGCCCACCGCGCCACCTCACAAGCGCCAAGACAGAGGAGGTAGTGGGCGTACGGATGAGCGCAGAAGCAGCCGCTGCGCACGCCGACGCCGTGCTCGTGGCCGAGCACGGCGGCGACGAGTCGGTGGTCCCGGCCGCGCATCGTGAACGGGATCACGCCGAGCCCCCCGTCCCGTGGGCCGAGCACCGACACGCCGGGCACCGTCGCGGGCTGTCGGAGAGCGAACGCCGCCAGCCCACTCTCGGCGTCGGCGATCCGCGCCAGCCCGACGGCGTGCAGGCGCCGGACCGCAGCTGCGAAGGCGACGGCCCCGAGGAGGTTCGGGCTGCCCGCCTCGACCCGATCGGGCAGGTCGGCCCACACGACGTCGTCGAGCGTCACGGCCCGGACGGTCCCGCCGCCGCGCTCGTCGGGGTCGGCGCCACACAGGTCGCGTCCCGTCACCAGCGCCCCCGATCCGAACGGCGCGTACAGCTTGTGGGCCGACACGGCGACGGCATCGAGGTGCTCGGCATCGTCGTGCGGGCGCATGTCGATCGGACGGTGGCCGGCGAGCTGGGCGGCGTCGACGAGGATGTGCCCCCCGACGGCGTGCACCTTCGCCGCCATCCGGTGAACGTCCGGCACGATGCCGGTCACGTTGGACGCGCCGGTGACCGCCAGGACGGCGACCCGCCCGGCGTAGCGCCGCAGCGTGGCGTCGAGGTCCTCCATGTCGAGCGAGCCGTCTGCGTCGGCCCGCACGTGGACGACGGGGCCACGGCGCCGCCACGGCAACAGGTTCGAGTGGTGTTCGAGGACGGTCGTGACGATGACCGAGCCGTCGGGCACTGGCACCGTGCGGGCGAACCGGTTGATCGCCTCGGTGGTGTTCTTCGTGAACACGACGACGTCACGGTCGGGATCGGCACCGAGGAACTCGCCGACGATGGTCCGCGCCTCCTCGAAGGCGGCCGTGCTGAGGCGAGACTTGTAGCCGCTGCCCCGATGGACGCTGGCGGCGAGCGGCAGGAACCGCTCGAGCTCGTCCAGCACCGCTTGCATCGGCGGCGTCGTGGCCGCGTTGTCCAGGTTGACGTACGGCACCGAGCGACCGTCCAGCAACGGCACCATCTCGTCCACCCCGACCACTTCGTTGCGCAACATCCCGCCACCGTCGGCGGGGGCCGTTAGCGGCGCGCTAGCGCGGTGAGAGGTGAGGGGACTCTGTGCCCTGTCTCTGTGTCCTCACCTCTCACCGCACCGGCGAGGCGAGCGTCGATCGCCTGGTGGTAGGCGACCAGGGCGGGCTCCATCTTCCCGTAGCCCACCTCGGCCAGCGCGCCCGACGCCAGGTTGCGCTGGGCCTGCTCCTGCAGGGGGAAGTCCTCGGTGTCGGTCACACCGAGCAGGACGTCGAGGTTCTTGACGTAGTAGGACGGCGGGCGGGTCGTGCCGGGCGGCGAGTAGACGGACGTGCGCACGAGCGTGCGGTCGGGCGCCAGCGGCGTGAACCGCCAGAGCTCCAGGTGGTCGATCTGGTGGGTGAGCACGGCGTTCGGCACCAGGAGGTACTGCAATGTGGCGTGCGGCAGCAGCTCCCACTCGTCCTCGCTCGGCTGGTCGAACTGGGCCAGCACCGATCGGCGCACGCCGATGAAGCGCTGGTGCGGCCCGTAGCTGTCGTGGATCCACCGATCGAAGAGGTAGTGCGGGGCGATCGAGTCCTTGTGCAGCCAAGGGATGTGGTACGGCTCGGTGAAGGTGTCCATCACCAGCTTCCAGTTCACGGCCCACTGGCGTTGGCGGGTGTCGACGTGCTCGTAGGCGCCGATGTCGAAGTCGGCGAGCTCGGTCTGGGCGCCGCGCAGCGCGTCGTCGACGTCGAGCGGCCCCGCCACCGGATCGGCGACAGCGAACACGAGGCCGTAGCGCTCGGCGACGGGCACCTCGATCAGTCCGTGCGTCGCCTTCTCCACGTCGTCGAACCCCGGCTCGGCGCCGGGGAACGCCAGTAGACACCCGTCGAGGCCGTACGTCCACGCGTGGTACGGGCAGCGGATCGAACGCAGGCCGTCGCCGTGTGCCTCGGTCAGCAACGTCGACGCCCGGTGCCGGCACACGTTGACGAACCCCCGCACACCGCCGTCCGGCTGGCGCACCACGGCCAGTGGTGTGCCGCCGACCGTGAGGGTCAAATACGAGCCGGACGCGCGGAGCTCGCAGGACAGCGCCACAAGGACCGGCTGACCCTCGAACAGCACGGCCACCTCGGCGGCGAACCGCTCCGGCGAGGTGTACGCGCGCACCGGGTTGTGCACGCTCGCCGGGCCGAGCGGACCCGGACGCGGCGCATCCACACCGTGCAACCGCCGCAGCAGCTCGACCTGACGTTCGTGGCGCATCAGCTCACACCCGATCAGCGCGGCATGGCGAAGCCGCCGGACACGCTGACGACCTGACCGGTCAACATCCCCGCCTTTGCGTCCGACGCCAGGAAGGCGACGGTCGCCGCGACATCGGTGGCTTCCGGCCGGCGGCGCAGCGGGATGGCCCGCTCGATGTCGCTGATCTCCTTCTCGCCGAAGCCGATGTCCTGCTGCCACAGGCTGCCCTCGCCGATCGCGCCCTCGGCGGGGATGACGAGACCGGGGCACACGACGTTCGAGCGGATCCCGTACCTCCCGTACTCCTTGGCGATGGTGCGGCTGAACGCCATGACGCCGGCCTTCATCGGGCCATAGTCACCCATGCGCACTTCGCCGAAGCCGGCGTCACTGGAGATCGACACGATCGCGCCGCCCCGCCGCTCGACCATTCCAGGCAGCACGGCGCGCGTCGCGTTGAGCGTCGGCAGCAGGTTGCGGCGGTAGGCCTGCTCCCATCGTTCCGGCGCGAGGTCGAGGAAGAAGCCGGCCGTGCCGTTCCAGCCGACGTTGTTGACGAGGACCGCCACCGGGCCGAGGTCGGCGTCGACGGCGTCGACGGCGGCGCACGTGAGGTCGGTGTCGGTCAGGTCCACGGCGTACACGGCGGCCGTTCCGCCTCCGCCGGCGATCTCGCCGGCGGTGCGGCCGGCCATCGCGTCGTCTCGGTCGA
This sequence comes from Ilumatobacteraceae bacterium, assembly GCA_051005355.1. Taxonomy (GTDB): domain Bacteria; phylum Actinomycetota; class Acidimicrobiia; order Acidimicrobiales; family Ilumatobacteraceae; genus JALZMG01. The sequence continues at coordinate 4,716 of JBPCJL010000230.1, read as the reverse complement.
GGATGGCGACGACCGCCCCTTCCGCGGCCAGCTGGTGGCTGATCGCCCGCCCGATGTTCGACGCGCCGCCGGTCACCACGGCGACGCAGCCGTCCAGCCCGAGCTGCACGCGGCTATCCGTTCGCTCGCAAAGTCCGGTTGACGCGGCGGTTCTGGCCCGAACGCTTGCTCACACTTTCTAAGCTAGTTTAGTTTCGATGGCGGTCCAGGCCGAACGGCGCGCCCCACCGACGAAGTCGGCGCGCACCCGGGCGCGCATCCTCGACGCCGCCGCCGGCGTGTTCCGCCAGCAGGGCTACGCCGCCCGCCTCAGCGACATCGCCGAGCGGGCGGGGATCCAGACCGGCAGCCTCTACTACCACTTCGGCTCGCGCGAGGAGCTGTTGGCCGAGATCCTCCGCCTCGGCATCGAGAACGCCTGGGACCACGTCCGGACGGCCGTCGACGCCCTGCCGCCCGACGCCGCCCCGATCGAACGGGTGGCGGCAGCGATCCGCGCCCACACCATGGCCGTGCTCGAGCTGAGCGACTACGCCTCGGCGCAGACCCGCATCGTCGGCCAGGTCCCACCAATCCTCGCCTCGGCCCACCGTCGCGAGCAGCGCCGCTACGGCGAGTACTGGAACGGCCTGCTGGAGGCGGCCCGGGATGCCGACGAACTGGCGCCAGGTCTCGATCTGTTCACGGCCCGGATGCTCGCGTTCGGGGCGATGAACTGGACGGCGGAATGGTCGGTCGCCCAGCGCGAAGCCGACGCGACCACGATCGCCGATCAGGCCGTCACGCTGCTGGTCGGCGGCCTGCGCCGGCCTTGAATTCGAATCGCCGTTAGATTATCGTCGCAGCCATGCACGCCGGTCTCGGTCTCGCCTTCCAGAACCTCGACGGCCAGATGAGCGACGCCGAGATGTACCGGCACGAGCTCGCCCTGGCCGACCGGGCCGAGGACAGCGGGTTCGACTCCGTGTGGACGCCAGAGCACCACTTCGACGACTACCAGCTGACGCCGAACGTCACGCAGTTCCTGTCGTGGCTGGCCGGACGCACGACCACGGTGCGCCTGGGGACGATGGTGACGGTGCTCCCCTGGCACGATCCGGTGCGCGTCGTCGAGAACTTCTCGCTGCTCGACCACCTGTCGGGTGGACGCGCCGTGCTTGGCATCGGGCGGGGACTGGGCCGCATCGAGTTCGACGGGTTCCGGGCCGAGATGAGCGAGTCGCGGCGCCGGTTCACCGAGTACACGACGGCCATCGTGCGAGCGCTCGAGGACGGCTTCATCGAGTTCGACGGCGAGCTGTACCACCAGCCGCGCACCGAGATCCGCCCCCGCCCGCTGGCCTCGTTCGCCGGACGCACGTTTGCGTCGGCGATCTCGCCGCAGTCGATGGACCTGATGGCCGAGCTCGGCGTCGGGCTGATGGTCATCGCCCAGAAGCCGTGGGAGACGGTCGAGGAGGAGCTGGCGACCTACCGCCGGCGGTATTTCGAGGTCAACGGCGTCGAGTCGAGCAAGCCGATCCTGTGCGTCTTCGTCGGCGTGCACGAGGATGCCGCCGAGGCGCAGCGGATGCGCGACCTCTACCTCCAGCGGTACGCCCGCTCGATCGTCGAGCACTACGAGTTCTCCGACGTCCGCTTCGCCGACATCGAGGGCTACGAGTACTACGCCGCGCTGGCCAAGAACATCGAGAAGCACGGGCTGGAGAAGTTCAACGGCTTCCTTGCCGACCTCCAGGTGTGGGGGACGCCCGACGAGGTCAGCGCCAAGCTGCTCGACTACGTCGAGCGCACCGACGCCGGCGCCGTGCTGGCCCTCCTCGGCTACGGCGGGATGCCGCCCGACGTCGCCCGCGCCAACTACGACCTCTACGCCCGCGAGGTGCTCCCCGTCCTCCACGCCCACGAAGTCGGCGGCGACCTCGGCGTCCGCCACGCCGCCCCGACCCCCGCCGCCGTCTGACCCCGAACTGGTTCTCAAGCGTTTCAGTAGTCACAGGTGAACGAAAACCGCCAGGAGAACCTCGTCGCCGACGGTCACGTCAAAGTGACGTTCGACGGCGCCGTGGCTCACGTGCTGCTCGACCGGCCCGAGGCGGCCAACGGGATGGACGTCCCGTTCTTGCGCGACCTGCACGGCGCGCTGCTGAAGGTCCACGGCGACCGGCGGGTGCGGGCCGTCCTGCTCAGCGGTGCGGGCAAGCACTTCTGCGCCGGGGGCGATGTCGCCACCTTCGCCGAGCAGGGGACGGGGCTGCCCGACTACCTGCGGGAGGCGACCACGTGGCTGGGCAACGTCGCGTCGACGCTGCTGCACCTGCGGGCCCCAGTCGTCACGGCGGTGCACGGGTTCGCCGCCGGCGGCGGCGGGTTCGGGCTCGTCTGCGCGTCCGACATCGTCGTCGCGTCAGAGTCGGCTCGGTTCCTGCTCGGTGCCACCCGCGTCGGGATGGCGCCCGACGCCGGCGGAACCGTCACGTTGCCCAAGCTGGTCGGCCTGCGCAAGGCGCTGGAGATCGCCCTGCTCAACCCGACGCTCTCCGCCGCCGAGGCACTCGAGCTCGGCCTCGTGACCCGGGTCGTACCCGACGACCGACTGCTCGATGAGGCGTGGACCGTGGCGCGACAGCTGGCCGACGGCGCCACGCTCGCCCTCGCCGCGACCAAGCGGATGCTGTGGGACGGCGTTGGGGCCACCGTCGACGAACGGCTGCCCGAGGAGTCGCGCACCGTGTCCGAGCTGGCGGGCACGTACGACGCGCTGGAGGGCCTGGCGGCCGTGATCGCCAAGCGGGCGCCCGAGTTCGAGGGTCGCTGATGAAGGTGATCGACTGGGCGGCGCAGATCCGAGACGATCGCGTCCACGGCTCGTGGTACACCGACGCCAACGTCTTCGCCGCCGAGCTGGAGCGCATCTGGTACCGCACGTGGGTCTTCGTCGGTCACACCAGCGAGATTCCGCAGCCCAACGACTTCGTGCTCAAGTCGATCGGACCGCAACCGGTGATCATGACCCACAGCCGTGACGGCGTCGTGCGCCTCCTCGTCAACCGATGCAGTCACCGGGCCAACCTCGTGTGCGATCTGGACCACGGCAACGCCTCGACGCTCCGCTGCCCGTACCACGGCTGGACGTTCTCCAACACGGGTGCGCTGCTCGGCTACCCGTTCAGCAGTGGGTACGGCGGGGGCGAGCAGGCCAAGGAGCACAAGTCCGAGCTCGGCCTGGCGGCGGTCCCCAGGGTCGAGGAGATCCACGGGTTCGTCTTTGGCTCGTTCGCCCCGGATGGTCCGTCGCTGGCCGAGCACCTCGGCCCAGCCGCCGATGCCTTCGACCGCCTCGTCCGCCTCTCCCCGACCCGCGAGGTGGCGCTGACGTGCGGCTGGCTGCGCCACAAGGTCAAGGCCAACTGGAAGCTGCTGGTCGAGAACGAGACCGACGGCTACCACCCGCAGTTCGTCCACACGTCGATCTTCGGGGTCGCCGAGAGCGGCATCGGCGACCTCTACGGCGAGCGCTCGACCGCCGTCAGCCGCGACCTCGGCAACGGCCACACCGAGGACGACCTGCGTCCCGAGTTCCGCCGCCTCGGCCAACCGCTGGGCTGGTTCGGCACCCGGCCCGACAAGGTGCCGGGCTACGTCGCGGCGATGTACGCCGCCCATGGCGACGACGCGGAGCAGATCCTGATCGACGGCTCCCCGCACGTGATGGTGTTCCCGAACCTGTTCATCGCCGAGATCCAGCTGTTCGTAATCCAACCGTTGGCCGTCGACGAGACCGTGCAGCACGTGACGGCGATCCAGTTCCCGGGGTGCGACGACATGAACCGGCGCATGTTGCAGCAGACGATCGGTTCGGTCGGGCCGGCCGGGTTCCTCCTCGCCGACGACTCCGACATGTACGAGCGCAACCAGCGCGGCGTCCAAGCGAGGGCGCCGGAGTGGCTCGTGATCGAGCGCGGGCGCCACCGCGAGCGCACCGACGACGACGGCCTGACGATCGCTGACGTCACCGACGAGCTGCCGCAGCGAGCGATCTGGCGGCACTACCGCAGCCTCATGGAGCCGTCGGCGTGACGGTGCTCGACACCGTGAGCGAGCGTCCGAGTCAAAGAACCGAGGTGACGGTGATGTTACGCGAGCGAACAATTGTCGACGTCGAGCAGTTCCTGTACCGGGAGGCCCGCCTGTGCGACGAGCACCGCTACGCCGCGTGGGAGGCGCTGTGGACCGACGACGGCGTGTACTGGGTGCCGGCCAACTCCGACGACGCCGACCCCACGACGCAGATGTCGGTGCTGTTCGACAACAGAGCCCGCATCGCCACCCGCATCCGCCAGCTCGAGTCGGGAAAGCGCCACGCCCAGTCGCCACCGTCGCGGCTGTGCCGGGTCGTCTCCAACGTCGAGGTGCTCGCCGACGACGGCCACGACGTCACGACGACGGCGACGTTCGTCCTCTACGAATCGCGCACCCGCGGCCTCACGCCGTGGGCCGGTCGCGTCGAGCACGTGCTGCGGCGCACCGACGACGGGCTGCGCATGGCCCGCAAGACGGTGCGGTTGGTCGACAACGACCAACCGCTGTTCACCCTCGCCTTTCTCATCTAGGGAGCGCACTCATGACGGCGTTGCAGGAGTCGTATCGCCCCGCCGACCAATCCGGCGAGGTGCTGGACACCACCGTCGGCCAAGTCCTCGTGGACGCCGTCGC
>JBPCJL010000229.1:0-4269 GCA_051005355.1 Ilumatobacteraceae bacterium | reverse complement strand
CACGGCGGCCCCACCGACACCTGCAACCTGATCGGCATCTGCCCCGCCGACCACCGCCTCCACCACCAAGGCCTGCTCGGCATCACCGGCAACGCCGACCACCCCGACGGACTCACCTTCACCGACGCCCACGGCCGACCCATCGACCCCGCCGCCCACCCCACCAAACCCACCGGGCCACCACCCGACCCCGACCAGCCCTACCAACACCCCCTCGGCGAACGCATGGAACACTGGTGCATCACGTTCCCCGACCAACCCGCCGCCTGACCCACCGAGGTCGCCGGCGCCGGCGGGTAGGGCGCAGGTGAGACCAGCATCACCGGCACGGCCGCGGCTGTCGCCAACTCCGTCGACCAGGCCACCGGCCGTCGCCTGCGCAGGGTGCCGACCCGTCCCGAGCACCTGCTACGACCGGTTGACAGCCGGGACGGCGATCTGGCACTTCGCTGCTGCGGACTTGGCGGTACGTGGGCGCACGGTGGCAGCGATACACCTACACCGGCTCCGATCGCGCGGCCAGGTCGACGCCGGCGAGTGTACGGGGGGTCCGGGAACGACGTCGCCACCGGCGGGTCGGGGAACGACACCGTCACCGGCGGGCCCGGCGCCGACCGCATCGAGGGCGCCGCCGGCAACGACGACCTGCGCGCCGCCGACGGCTCGCCCGGCAACGACACCGTCATCGGGGGCAGTGACACGGACCGCTGTCGCGCCGACATCGGCACGCCCCGTGACAGCGTCACCACCTGCGAGCTCTGATGATCCCTACTGCCGGCGCTCACCACGCCGGATCATCTCGACCGATTGAGCGACGCGCCGTGATCTGGTGATCGGTCGCTTGGCGTCCGCGACCCACGAGACGTACTGCTTGCGGTGGCTGTACGCCATCGTCGCCCAACGTTGCGCTGCGGCGCCGTCGTCGGCGAGCGCGACGGCAAGGTCCTCGGGTGCCTCGACGGTCCGCGGCGCGTCGTCGCGATCGATGACCACATCGACGACATCACCCGGCTCGACTCCGGCGCGCTGGCGCAACTCGCGATTGACGACGATGTACCACTCGCCGTGACGCGGGCCCGTGGACGTCGTGAACTCGTGGCCATCGATCGTCCCCTTCAGGGAGACGCGCCCCTTGGTCCCGAACGCGGCCGGTACGTCGAAGGGCAGGTCGATGTACGCCGATCCCCCTTCCGGCTTGATCTCGGCGCGGAAGCGCTGTGCCGTCATGGCTCCGGCACAGGTCGGGACGATGACGACCTGACCGAACGGCCTCACGGAGAAGTTCGTGACGAAGACCTGACCGTCGGCGTGGACGGCGACGCCGCCAGGCGCGACCAGGCCCTCGCTGGCGACGAGGTCCTTCGAGCCGTCCGGCGCCACCGCCCATAGCGCTCCCGGCGAATCGGGGTCGAGCAAGCTGTTGGCGGCGAACTCGAGCACGTAGAGCGTGCCGTCGGGCCCGAAGGCGACGTCGATGATGTTCGTGAAGCCGCTGGCATGCACCGTCGTCTGGCCGTTGGCCACTCGGTAGACCCGAGCGCCGCCGACCGGGAACGGGAACCCGGTCAGCTGGCCGACGTAGGCAGCTCCGTCGGGGCCGATCGTCACACCCGTCGGCACCGCTTGGGTCGGGACCTCGGTGAACGGCGGGAAGGGCAGCGGGAACAGCCGATCCGGGAACACCGCCTCGACGTCGATCACACCGCTCGTGCGCACGCTCAACAGATCGTTGCCGCCGGCGTCGGCGACCAAGACACGCCCACCGTTCACCGCCAGCCCGTACGGGTTGGAGTCGGGCCCGGCGCCGTCCGGGTCGTTCTGCTCCTCGAAGGCGGCGCGACCGGAAACGGGTGGTGTTGCCGTTGGCCCGCACGAGGTGCCCGAGCAGGTTGGCGGCCGGTCCGAAACCGGCGCGGAAGGCAAGGTTGCCGCCGAGGCCGATCGAGGCGAACAGTTGCGGTCCGCGGGTGCCGACGTCGTGCGGTCCGATGGCGCCGAAACCGCCCTCACCTGCGATCGACGGCATGTTGTCGAGCACGCGCCGCTGGACACCCGGTGAGATGGCGGTCACGCCACCGGTCGCACCGAAGCACACCTCGCCACCCTCGGGTCCAGGCTGGCACGGACCGGGTCCCCCGACGCCGGCTTCGGCGACGTAGAGCGTTCCGTCCGGGCCGAACGTCAGGCCGCGAGGGTTCAGCAGCCCTTCGGCAACCACCTCGAACGGCGGTGCCGGTTCGGCCACCGCCACCGGCGTCGGCGCGATGGCCACCACCGCGCCCATGGTCAGCGCGGCTACCGCCGCAAGTGTCGTCCGTCGTGCCGCATCGAGATCTCCCTCTCTCTGTGCTTTCGGCGAGAAATTGAAGCACACGCGACGGGGCAGACGATCCATCCGAGGTCAGTGCAGACGGAGGGCGACCTCGTTGGCCAGCAGGCGGCCGCGGCGGGTGAGCAGCCATCGGTCGCCGGCGCGCTCGACGAGGCCGGGGAGCTCGGCGCCATCCAGGGCGTCGAGCGGCACACCGGCGCGAGTGCGCAGCGAGAGCTGCAGACCTTCGATCCGCCGCGCGTTCGGATCGAGCTCCTCCCCCGCCGCTTCGGGCGAGACACCGGCCTCGACGGTGGCGACGTAGCGCTCCGGCGTGCGCACGTTCCACCACCGCCGCCCGGCCCGGTGCGAGTGGGCCGCGCAACCCACGCCGAGGTAGTCGTGGCCGCCCCAGTACAGGAGGTTGTGGCGGCACTCGTGACCCGGGCGGGCCCAGTTCGACACCTCGTAGTTCTCCAGTCCGGCCGCACCGAGCAGCTCGTCGGCCAGCTCGTAGTCGTCGGCCTGGACGTCGTCGTCCGGGTGTCGCGCCGGGTCGTCCGCCAGCGCCGTGCCGGGCTCCACCGTCAGCGCGTAGGCCGAGACATGAGGCGGATCGAGCGCCAGCGCCCGCTGCAGGGTCGTGCGCCAGTCGATCGACGTCTCGCCGACGGTGCCGTAGATGAGGTCGAGGTTGAACGTGGTCAGCCCCACCGACCGGACGGCGTCGACGGCGCGCTCGACGTTGCCCGGGTCGTGGGTCCGACCGAGCGCACTGAGCACGTGCGCCACCATCGACTGGACGCCGATCGACACCCGGTTGACGCCGGCGGCGGCGTACGTCTCGATCATCGCCGGCGTCACGTCGTCCGGGTTGCATTCGACCGTGACCTCGGCGCCCGGCCGTACCGGCACGCAACGGATCACCGCGGCCAGCCGCTCCGCCGGGACGAGCGTCGGGGTGCCACCCCCGACGAACACGCTCGTGGCCGACGGCATCCCCGCTGCGACGGCCCGCTCGATGTCGAGCCGCACGGCATCGAGGTAGCGCTCGACGAGGTGGGCTCGGTCGGTCCACGTGGCGAACGCGCAGTAGTCGCACCGAGCGGCGCAAAACGGCACGTGCACGTACACGCCGAACGGTTCGGTCATGGCGAGATCCGATGCAGTGCGACCAACTGGGATGCGGCGACCACCGCCGCCGTCTCCACCCGCAGCACATGCGGGCCGAGGTCGACCCTGTCGCCGCCCACGGCCAGCTCGTCCGGCGACCACCCTCCCTCAGGCCCGACGGCAACGGTGTCGTCGGACCTCCGCAGCGGACGGCCGCCGGGCTCGGCCAGGACGGCTCCGGGCAGCACCTCCACCGCCGGTCGCGGACCCTCGATGCGAGGGAACCACACCCGTCGCGCCTGCAGCGACGCCTCGAGGGTGATACGCCTCAGTCGTTCCAGGTGATGGCGGGCGCGCGCGTCGTCCCAGCGCACGACCGAGCGGGCGGCCATGAGGACGACGATCCGGTCGACGCCGACCTCCGTGCGCTTCTGCACCAGCCAGTCGGACCGCTCGCCCTTCGGCATCGCCACGCCGACCGTGACCGGCGACGACGCGGCCGCTTCGCCCACGACATCGCCGTCGACATTCAGGCCTGCGCCGACCAGCCGGCACGTCCGCCAGTGCCCGACACCGTCGGTGACGGTGACCGTGGCCCCGTTGCGCAGCCGCAGCACCCGACGCACGTGGTGCTCGGTCGGACCGTCCAGGATCGGATCGTCGACATCGGCGACGAGCACGTGTGCCGCTGATCGCCGCAGGTCATCGTGCACGCGGCTGACTACGAGAACGCCGATTTGATGCGCGAGAACAGGCCGCGATCGGGCGGGTGAACGTCCTCGCCTCGCTTGTCCGCCAGCTGGCGCAGACGATCCGCTTCGTCGTCGGACAACTTGGTCGGCACC
>JBPCJL010000228.1:0-4351 GCA_051005355.1 Ilumatobacteraceae bacterium | reverse complement strand
ACCCCCTCGGGTCCTTCGCCTTCGCAGTTGCGTTCCGGCGCCTACACGCCGTAGGGTGGGCGCGGATCGCCGACGCCAAGAGTGGGCTGGCGGCGTTCGCTCGCCGACAGCCCGCGACGGTGCCCGGCGTGTCGGTGCTCGGCCCACGGGACGGGGGGCTCGGAGTGATCCCGTTCACGATGCGCGGCCGGGACCACCGACTCGTCGCCGCCGTCCTCGGCCACGAGCACGGCGTCGGCGTGCGCAGCGGCTGCTTCTGCGCTCAGCCGTACGTCCACCACCTCCTCGGTCTTGGCGCTCGTGAGGTGGCGCGGTGGGTCGCCGACGCGCGGCGCGGCGACCTCCGGAACGCGCCTGGCGTCGTGCGCATCAGCCTCGGCAGCTACAACGACCGCGGCGACATCGATCGCGCCGTCGAGGGTCTTCGTCAGATCGCCGCCGGCCCTCTCGCCGGCAGCTACTTCCGGCAGGACGATGGCTCCTACCTACCCGCTGGCGAGTTGATGCCTCGATGGTTCCGCGCCGATCAAGCGGCGGGGTCGACGCCCAGGTCGGTCAGCATCCGCCGGCACGCCGTCGTGGCGCGGGCGGCGCCGGCCCGGTCGCCATCGGCCGCAGCCGCCGCGATCAGCACCCGGTGAGCGGGTTCGGACCACTCGTCGACGGCGAGTGCTCGCCGGGCGTGACGGCGGGCGGCCGCCGTGTCGCCGTCGGCCAGGGCGAGCTCGGCGGCCCGCACGGCGGCGGCGACGTAGCGGGCGGTGGCCAGCTGGATCGCCGGTTGCGCCCACTCCTCGTACTGCACCTCGGTGAGGCACGGTCCACGCCACCGCGCGATCGCGGTCTCGAGGAGTTGGCGGGCCACGCTCGGCACCCCGCGTCGATCGGCCTCTGCGGCGCGATCGAGGAGGTCTTCGAGCTCGAAGAGATCGAGCGAGACGTGCGGCGCTCCAGCCAGCACCAGTGATGGGCCGTCCTGGCACACGAGGAACGGCGCCTCACCCTTGCGTCGCTCCGGCTCCAGCACGCGCTGCAGATAGGCCAACGTCACCCGCAGGTTCCGATCGGCGACGGTCGGCTCGAGACCCGGCCACAGCGCGTCGGTGATCGCCTCCCGCCGAGCCGGTCCGTGAAGGGCGAGGAACAGCAGCAGGGACCGCACCCGCGATCGCTGCCAGTCGGCTCCGGGTGACGCGTTGGCGCCGAGGTGGAGCGCCGTCGGACCGAGCACCTCCAGTCGAACGGCCTCCGGCGCGAGCGGGATCTCGGCCAGCAGCTTGACGGCTCCCCGCCGCACGATCGGATCGGGGTGGACGGCGACGGAGCGCAGGGCATCACGTGCCGGCGCACCAGAGCGCTCCATGCACCACGCCGCCAGCTGGCGTCCGAGCGGCGCGCCGGCGGCCGATTGACCGGCCGCCAGCTCCATCGACCAGGGCAGTGGCAGCGCCGTCGCGATCTCCTGCGCCGTGAAGGATGGGCCACTGCCGCCGTCGATCCGTGCGCCATGGCGGACCGCGACCAACGCCTTGGCGATCGCCACCCGGCTGGCGTGGAGAGGTCCCAACTCGGCGGCATCGATGACCGGTCGGGTGGCGGGCACGAGCACGTACGCCAGCGGGAGCCAACGGGTGGCCGCGATCCAGCCGACCGGATCCGTCAGCGGCCGCTCGGCGAGCGCAGCTTCCAGGATGGCGCAAGCGCTGGCGTCGTCGCCACCCGCGGCGGCGACGAGCGCCCTGTTACCGCACAGGTAGCCGCCCATCATCGGGACCAGCGGTCCGCCACGGGCCGCCCGTTCCGTGATCGCCAGGCGTTGCCCGGCCTCGGCGACGCGGCCCGTCGTCGCCAGCACCATCGTGGCGAACGAGCCGAGCGCGACCGCGTCGACCTGGCTGCGTTCGGCGTCGAGGATCACGTCAGCGAGAGCGTCGAGCGCCGGCTGCGGATCCCCGGCGAACCACCGCGCCATCGCCAGCGCGTGGCGCAACGTCGAGTCACCCGCCAGCCGCACGCAGCTGGTTGCCGCCTCGAGCATCTGCTGGTCGTCGCCGGTGGTGAGGTGACCGATCGTGCGACGGAAGGCGAACGCGGCCCGCCACTCGGGGCTCAGCGCCTCGACCGGCACGGCGTCCAACGAATCGAGCATGCCGGCGGCATCGCCGCCGAGCTCGGCGCAGACCGAGCGGGCCATCGCCAACAGCCCGTCGACGCCTGGGTGACCCGCCGCCCGCAGCTCGACCGCCCGGGCGACGAGCGCCACCACCTCGCTGCCGCGCCCCTGGTTGCGCAGCACGAAGGCCAGTTCGTTGATCGCTGCGATCTCACCGATCACGTCGCCGCTCGCTCGGTGCAGAGCGATCGCTCGCTCGAGCACGTCGGCGGTACCGGCACCGAACGGATCGAGCATCCGCCCGACCAGTCCCCGCAGCAGCAGGCCGTCGGCGCCGTCCCAGCGGTCGGCGGGCAAGGCGTCGAGCCAGCTCACGAGCACCTCTGAACGGACCTCCGGGTAGCCGCGGGCACAGGCGGCGCGCAGCACCCGAGCGGCGTCGTCCCACAGCTGGTGCTCGGTGCACAGGAGATGCGACCGCTCGAACTCGCCCCGGTCGGCCAACGCGATGGTGGCGCGCGACACGACGGCCCGTCGTTCGTCGCGAGCGATGGCGCGCCCCGCCTCTTCGTGCCAGACCTCGTGCACCACCAGCGCACCGTCGCGGCGCGCCACCAGTGGCAGCCGCGTCAGCTCCTCGAGCTCGCAGTCGTCGACCGAGCCGTCACCGACGGCGGCCTCGAGCAGGTGGCGGTCGGCCGGGCCGATCATCGCCGCCACGGCCAGCAGCCGCCGCTGCCGATCGTCGACCTGCCCGCGCAGCGTCTCGACGACGTGGTCGCGAGCGCGGTCGGTCCCGCAGGCGGCGGCGACCGAGGCGACGGTGGGCCACCCCCGGCTGATGGACAGCGGCGCGCGATCGATGCCGTGAAGATCGGCCAGCTGGTCGAGCTCCGCATCGCACATCGCCAGCTCGTCCTCGCCCAGGTCGCGCACCTCGCCGCCGGCACGCAGCACCGCCAACCCGGGCGGGATCGACCGGCCGGCCAGGACGAAGTGCACCGATGGCGGTGTCGCCCGCACGAGGCCGGCCAGCTGGCGGGCATTGTCGTCGGTGGCGGTCAGGTCGTCGACATCGTCGACGACGACACACACCTCGGTGTCGGCAGCCTGCTGCAGGCGCGACGAGAGGCGATCGAGCCACGACACCGGTGATCGGTCCCGGTCGGGCCCGGCCACCGTCAGCTCGACCCCGCGTGGGGCCAGCCGGTTCTCGCGCCCCGCCTGGGCGAGGAGCACCGACTTGCCGAACCCCGTGCCGGCGACGACGCACACCACCTTGCGGGTCCATCGCTCGGCCATCAGCTCGAGCAGCCGTGGACGTACCAGCAGACGACAGTCCGACATCCAGACCTCCCCTCGTTCGGGTCGTGGACCACTACGAGGTTGACGACGATGCGGTTCGGGCGCGTGGAGGGCGTGTGGACTTCTCCTGGAGATCTGCCTCCGCCGGGTGCTGGGCGGCGGCGGTTAGCGCCTGGCTAGCGGCCGTCGCGCACCTTGGCGGTGTGATCAACCACAACACCGAAGGAGCATCACGATGACCATCAACCTGTTCGACATCCCGGCCGCCACGTCCGCCTACATCGACAACGAGGTCGATGTAAGGGTGGCACGGGTGACCGGCAACCTGGAGCGCGGTGAGGAGGGGACGTACACCGTGCGCGTGACGAACGCCGCCGCGCCCAACGGCGTGCGCCTCACCGACGTCGTCCTCCACGTCACCGTGTCTCCGAGCTCGGTGGCCAAGCTCATCCCGCCGGGTTCGGCGTTGCTGTTCCCGCGAGCGGAGAACGACGAGAACGATCCGCGCCTGAGCACGAGCGACCGCGTCGCCGAGATGTTCATCTTCTTCAACGTGGATGACGCCTCGACGCTCGACGTCGGTGAGGTCCTCGAACAGGAGCTGGAATACGAGGCCGGCGACCCCGGCAACGCGACGATCAGCTGTCACGTCCACGCCTCCGTGGACGTCGACGACCTGTTCCCGCGCAGCGGCGGCGCCAACGGGAGCAAGGGGCTCACCGTCCTGTCCTAGGGCCGCCCGAGCGATGGCGACACCTGGGCGGGATCCTCGCCACCTGGCGGCGAGGATCCCGCCCACAAGGGTCGATGGCGGGGATCTCGCCCAGAACGTCGGACCGCCGCAGCACCTTCTCTGGGTGACTTTGGGGTCATTGTTGACCACTGAAAGCGCTTGAGAACCAATTCAGGGGTGTTCGGCCCGGAGCTGGGCGG
>JBPCJL010000227.1:0-9326 GCA_051005355.1 Ilumatobacteraceae bacterium | reverse complement strand
CTCTACCGGCGTCCGCGCGAGCGGTTCCCCGTACCGCATGGGCTCGGACCCAGCGACAGCATGAACCTCGGCCTCGCCGCGCCGGCGATGATCCGCGAGGTCGCCCCGCTGCGCGCCGACCAGCCCGCCAGCCGGCTGGAAGCCGTCGGGCAATCGGTCCTCGGGCCGGCGGTCGTGTCGTTCACGAGCTGGATTATCGGCCGGACCTCCAACGAACCGCCGCTGCTGTTCTGCAGCCGCGACTCGCTGCTGCTCCGAGAGTGCTACGAGCGGCTCGGGCCGGCACGCGGCCGGACGGCACCGTCGCACTACTTCCACGTCTCGCGACGCTCGGTGCTCGTCCCTGCGCTCGCCGCCGGGATCAGCGATCGCCACATCGACTTCCTCGTCGCCGGCCGGCGTCCGCTGAGCGCGGCGGCGATGTTCACGCGTGTCGGCCTGGACCGCTCGATCGCCGTCACGGCGGCGCGCCGGGCCGGCGTCGACGACGTCGACACACCCATTCCGGCCACGGCGCGTGGACCGGTGGCGGCGATGTTCCGGCTGGCCAGCGACGCCCTGGTCGAGGTCGCCCGCCGCGAGCTGGACGAGCTCGGGCGCTATTGGGCGGCGCTGGGCCTCGACGGCGTCGATCAGGTGGTGATGATCGACGTCGGTTGGCGAGCGACGGTGCAGCGCTGCTTGCAGGAAGCGTTGGGACACCTCGGGCAGCCGACGATGGTGCGCGGGCTCTACCTCGGGCTGTTCGACCACCTGCCGCTCGAGGTCGGCTCGGCGGAGGGGATGCTCGTGCACGATGGCTTCCCGTGGCAGCAACGGGTTGCCGTCGAAACCGGCCTCCCGGTGATCGAGATGATGTTCCAGGCCGATCACGGATCGGTCGTCAACTACTCCGAGGGCCGTCCCGTCCTCGAGCCGGGCGGGATCGGCCGGTCCATCGTCGACCCGATCCAGGCCGGCGCACGACGCCACCTCGAGGAGGTGGCCTCGCTCGGCATGGCAATGGAGCCCACCGGGTTCTCGATGCGTCCGCTGCTGCGCCTCCTCAACCAGCCGCGCCCCATCGAGGCCAGCGATCTGGGCGGGTTCGAGCACAGCGACGGGCTGGCCGACGACGTCAACTCCGCCCGCATGCTGCCGTCGGTCGTCAACCGTCGCGAGCTGGTACCGACGGCCTCAGGACGAGCCCGCCTCCGCGGCGTCGAGTGGCGACCGGGGATGGTCGCCCTGGCCGGCGGGTCGGAGCTGCAGCGCCTGGCCGGCTCGCACCTGCTGACCAACGTGAAGCTGGCCAAGCTCGCCGCCGCCGGAGCGGTGCCACGAGCCCGTCGACTGGGCGGTCTGCTGCGGAGACTGCGGTGAGCAGCGCCGAGTCGCGATGAGGATTGCCATGCTGAGCAAGTCCGATGCCATCGGCGGTGGGGCCGGCCGAATGGCCAACGACCTGGCCCGGTGGCTACGCGAGGCGGGACACGAAGCCGTCCACTACGCCAAGGGAGGTGCGCAGCCCTTCGGCACCACCTTCCGGCCGGCGTACGGCCGCGGCGTCCGGGCGGCCAAGCGCGTCGAGCGGATGTTCCTCATGAACGATGTGCTCCCGCTCGAAGCCGGTGCCGTGCTGCGCCGCCTGGGCGGTTTCCGTCCCGACGTCGTGCACGTCCACGACATCACCACCACCTTCTCGGTCCGCACGGTCGAGATCATCTCCCGCCGCTATCCGACGCTCTGGACGATGCACGATCAGTCGCCGCGCACCGGCGGCTGCATCACGCCGTGGCCGTGCCGACGCGATGAGATCGGGTGCGGCGAGTGCCCGCAGTTCCCGAGCTGGGTCCTGTCCGGTCGGCGCGATCTGACCGCCCACGTCCACGCCCAGAAGCGGCGGTTCTTCGCCCGGTCGAACGCCATGCTGCTGACACCGTCACGGTCCGCGGCAGACGGCTTCGAGGCCGCTGCCGTGCTGGGTGGGCGGTCTGTCGACGTGGCGCCGAACGGCATCGATCTGACCAAGGTGCGTCCCGTCGACCAAGCCGACGCCCGCCGCTGGCTCGGCCTGCCGGCTGAAGGCCCCGTCATCGCCCTGTTCGCCCACACCGTCGACGATCCGCGCAAGACGGCACCGTCGTTGCACACCGCCATCGGCGCGTTGGCCGACCTCCGACCGTTCTTCGTCATCATGGGCAACTGCGCGAACCCCGGCGCCTTCGTCGACGGGCAACCGTTCCGGCACTTCGGGTTCGTCATCAGCGATGCCCTCAAGAACGTCGTCCTGGCGTCGGCCGACGTCTTCGTCAACCCATCGCTGGGCGACACCTTCTCCCTGACGACGCTCGAGGCGTTGGCGTCGGGCACGCCCGTCGCCGCCTACGCCAGCGGCGGGATCCCCGACCTGACGGGGTCAGGACCGTGGGCCGAGCTCGTCGTGCCCGACGACGGTGTCGCGCTGGGCGCGGCAGTGCGGCGGATGCTCACCGACGGCCGCCTGCCGGCTGCACGAGCCGGCGCCCGAGCGCGCGCCGGGCTCTTCGACCATCGCCGCATGGTTGCCCGCCATCTGGAGCTGTACTCGCTCGCCGTGGAGCGGGCGGCGGCGTGAGCGAGCTGATCGAGGTCCCGACTGAGCCGCTCGAGATCGACGCCGCGATCCGCGACTGTCTTGCGCCGCCACGGAGCTTCGCCCAGGCGTACGGTCGTGCCCTGTTCGGTCCGCCCTTCACGATCTTCGTTCACGAGGTCGCCGAACGAGCGGTCGCCGACGGCGTGGATGCGCTGTTCTTCCTGTCTCGCGACGGCTTCGTCTTCCGCCGGATCTACGAACTGTTGACCGCACCCGGGTCACCGCATCGGAAGTTGCCGGCCCGTTACCTCTGTCTGTCCCGCTTGCCGGTGCTGCGTGCGCTGCTGGAGCACGGGCTGACCCTGAAGGCCGTGCTGTCGGCGCGCAACCACCTCGTCGACCGAGCCCGCACCGTCGAGAACACGCTCGTGTCGTTGGGCCTCGACGCGGCGATGGTCGCCGGCCTCGCCAGTCGCCACGGCGTCGACCCGGCGGCGACGTTCTACGACGGCACGTTGCACCACCCGCCGTTGCTGAACCTGCTGGCCGACCCCGAGCTCGACGTCGAGTCACGTCGAGTCGGACACGCCGCGGCCGAGCAGGTCCGCCGCTACTTGCGGCAGGAAGGGATGCTCGGCGCCGGCACGGCCGGACTCGTCGACGTCGGCTGGGGAGCGACCATCCAGGATCAGCTCGCCGACGCGATCGCCGCGCTATCGCCCCGTCCCCGCCTGATCGGCTACTACTTCGGCGCCAACGAGTCGTTGTTCCATCGCCGCACGCCAGAGAACTGGATGGAGGCGGTGATGGCCTCGGTCTACACACCGCCCGGCCAGCTCACGCTCGGCAACACCGCCGTGTTTTCCTTCGTCGGCCTGGTCGAGGAGGCGAGCCGGGCGCCCCACGGCACCTGTGTCGGCCTGGCCGAGGAGCACGGACACGTCGAGCCCGTGCTGCGCGACGACGGCGCACGGGCGGCCGAGATCGCTGCCGAGCCGGAGCTTTCACGACTGCAGGCGGGAATCATCGAGTACGCCGGCGCCTACGCCCAGCTGCTCGTGGAGCGCTCGTTCGATGCGCCGACGATGCGGCCGTTGGCGATGACCGCCCTGCAGCGGGCGGTGTTCTCACCGGAGCCCGCCGAGATCGACTTCTGGCAGGGCGTCCACCACACCAATGACATCGGGGGCATCTTCGAGATCGACGAGGTCCTCGTCACCGCGCCGGTCCCTCGATGGCGACGCCTCATCCGCTGGCGCAGCCGGTCGCGCGACTCGATGTGGACGTTCGGCTCGGTCCGGTACCTCATCGGGCGGATCGGACTGCTCACCTACCGGCTCGGTTGGTCGCGGTCGAAGGCCCGGCGCGTGCTGGCGCCGATCAACCACCGCCAGCATGCCATCCCGTTCTCAGACGGGCCGATCGGCCGATCCCAGCCCACGCATGGGGCGAGCCAAGCGGCGGTCGAGCTCGACGAATCCCCGGTCTTCGAGGCGGCGGTCACCCGTGCCGATGCGCTGGCCGCCGCCGATCCCGGCGACAACGACGCAGGTTCGGTCCCCTTGGTCACGGACCTGATGGTGCTCGGAACGGCGCTCGTGATTGGTGCCAACCGCATCGTGCCCGACCGCTGGTACGCCGGCTACCGGGTCGTCAACGACGGCATCGCCATCAGCGAGCTGGCGGAGCGCGCGCCCGCCATTGGCCGGCTCGCCCGGTCCCGGCGCCGCTGGCGGGGCGGAGGCGGCGGCTCCCCCACTCTGTCATCGACCCACCGCTACGGTGCACGCGGTGTCGCCCGTCGCTGAGTCGCGGTCGTCGATCGAGGACAACTCGCCCGGCGCCGCGCCCCGGCTGCTGCGCGATCGAATGCGTGACGACCTGTACGGCGCGATTCGCGACGCGGTGTGCGGCGGCTGGCCCGCCAGCCTGGTCGCCGATCCGGCGTCGAAACCGATGCTCGACGACATCGTCTTCGTCCGCTACGACAAGGCGTTGGAGTTCGTCGTGCCGTGGATCCGCCGGTTCGCGCCGGACCCGGATACGAGGATCATCGACTTCGGGTGCGGCTCGGGGTCGTCGACGGCGGCGCTGGCGACCCACTACACGCAGGTCATCGGCCTTGACATCATCGAGGCCGAGGTGCAAGCGGCGCGCCAACGCTGCCAGCTGATGGGCGTCACGAACTGCGAGTTCGAAGCCCGATCACCGGACGCCATCCTGGCTCGCTGCGAAGCCGAGCCGGCGGACGTCATCGTCCTTCACGCCGTCGTCGAGCACCTGCTCGAGGAGGAGAAGCTGGACTATCTGCGCCGGCTGTGGGCGGCGCTGGAGCCCGGTGGCCATCTGTTCGTCGTGGAGACGCCGAACCGCTACGCCTACTTCGACGGTCACACCTTCGGGCAGCCGTTCTTTCACCTCCTGCCCGACGAGATCCTCCGCCCGCTGCTCGAGCGCCGGCCGGAGCTGCGGTTCTCGGAGGCGCTCGGGGAGGCCTTTGCCACGGGCGCCGCGACCGGCTTCTCCGCGCAACGGCACCGGTTCGGGATCGGCGTCGGCTTCCACGACTTCGAGGTGGCCCTCGACGCGGATCTTGCCGAGGTGCTCGTCGGCGACGGGTTCGACGAGGAGATCATCTGGTTCTTCCCCCTCGATCTGAACGATCACCTGCTGCTGACGTTCTGGGACCGTCAGCCCGTCGCCGCTCCCGTTGGCTTCGCCCGCTCCGTCCTCTCCCTGGCCTTCCAGAAACCGCGGGACGCCGATGACCGAGCACGCAACCGGCGGACCAACGATGAGCGAGGCCGAGCGATCATCGCCGAGCACTCGCTCGGCGCCCAGCTCGAGGCCACGGAGCGGCGGCTCGTGGCCTGCGCACAGGGTGCAACGCCGGACCTGGCGCCTGCACCGGCCAGGCGCACGCTGGCCGGAGCAGCGCGACGCGTCCTGCGCACGTTGGGTGCCGCGCTGCGCCGCTCGCGGTGAGCTGGGTCGCCCGGCAGGGCGGCCACCTCCGGCGCCTCGAACGCTGGCCGACGCCGGCGCTGGCCCTGCTGGCGTGGGCACCGATGCTGCTGTGGTTCGCCGCCTTCCGGCCGGGCATCATGTCGGCCGACTCGTTGAGCAGCTGGCAACAGGTCGTCGACGGCGACTGGGTCGACGCCCACCCACCCGTCTACACGGCGGCGATGTGGCTCTCGGAACGGACGGCCGGCAGTCCGCTGCTGCTGACGCTGGCGCAGTCCTACCTGCTCGCCTTCGCCATCGTGTCGGTGGCGCGCGCTGCCGTGCGGGTCGGCGCCCGCCGGCCACTCGTCATCGCGATCACCGCGATCGTGGCGTGCACGCCGATGGTCGGAGCCTTCTCGGTCAGCCTGTGGAAGGACGTGCCGTTCACGGCGGCGTTCCTCCTGCTGGGTGCCCGACTGATCGATTTGGCCGCAGCGCGGATCGAGCAGGATCGTCGCGCCCAGCTCCTCGCCGCCCGCGGCATCCTCGGATGGTCGCTGGCCGCCACGGTCCTGCGCCAGAACGGTGTGCTCGTGGTCGCCCTCGCGCTGATCGTGATGGCGGTCACGCTGCGCGGCCTGCGGCGGGCGGTGGTCTCGTGCCTGGTGCTTTGCGTACTGACGCTGGCCGGCCTGCGGGTCGTCGTCTACCCGCTGCTCGGGGTGGCCGAGGGACCACCGAACGCAGAGATCTCGACCATGCTCCACGACATCGCGGCGATCGCAGTCCGCGATCCTGCGGCGCTGGACAGTGAAGACGTCGAGCTGCTCGAACGTGTCGCCCCGCTCGCGGCGTGGACCACGGAATGGCAACGCTGGGGGTGCTCGTCGGCCAACTGGCAGTTCGCCCCGGTCTTTCGCGGCTGGTCGGCGGTCGAGGGAGCGCAGGCCTCGTTCGTGCGGGTGTGGGCCGAGCTGGCGGTCTCCCAACCGCGCGCCGTGCTCGGCAATCGGCTGTGCGTCGGCTCCGTCGGCTGGCGCCCCGACAGCGTCGGCAGGTTCTTCACCGTCGACCGAGGGATCCCACCGAACCCCTACGGACTGATGACCGATCCGATGGTCGGCCCGCTGAACGACGCGGGTCGGACCGTGCTCGAGCTCTTCGATCGACCATGGATCCAATGGCTCGCCTGGCGGGCACCACTGTGGATCGCGGCGGCGTACGGGCTCGTCGGCATCACGGCGTGGCGCCGCCGCCAACCGCTGGTCGCGCTGCCGCTGCTCCTGCTGGTCAGCCTGCAAGTCGCCATCACCGCGTTCAACGTGTCGCAGGACGCCCGCTACATGATGCCTGGGCTGTTGCTCGCCGTGCTTTTGTTGCCGCTGTCGACCGTGCACGTCCGCGGCAACCATGCCACGCCGAAGGGGCCCGAGTCGGTGGTGCCGGAAAGGCGAGAAGCCCGCAGGCGCCTCGGTTGACGGAACGGGTCTTCGCAGCAGACGTCACGCATCAACGATGGCAAGCCTTGCCAACAGCGGCTACCCTGAACGTGTGACGACGATGAACGTCTCACTGCCCGACGAGTTGCGCGCCTTCGTCGACGAGCAGGTCGACGAAGGCCACTACGGATCGACCAGCGAGTACG
The DNA here is from genome assembly GCA_051005355.1 of Ilumatobacteraceae bacterium. Lineage (GTDB taxonomy): Bacteria > Actinomycetota > Acidimicrobiia > Acidimicrobiales > Ilumatobacteraceae > JALZMG01. Next base: position 2,175 of record JBPCJL010000227.1, on the reverse strand, counting down.
TCCGCGCGTTGATCCGACGTGACCAGGACCGCCGCCGGCTGCGCAGCCTGCTGCTCGACGGCGCAGCATCAACACCCGGGCCGGTCGCCGACGGTACCTACTTCGCCATGCTGCGTCGCCGCCTCGCACCCGACGACTGACACTCGTGGCCAAGCCGGTCAGGCTCCGGCAGCTCGCCGTCGGCGACATTGACGCCGCTGTCGACTACTACCTGACAGTCGCAGGCGACGAAGTCGCGGGGCGGTTCCTCGACGCCGCCGAGCGAGCGCTCGTACATGTGGGTCGTCACCCGCATCACGGTTCACTGCGCTTCGCCTACGAGCTCGACATCCCCGATCTGCGGGCGTGGCCGTTGACCCGGTTTCCGTACCTCGTCTTCTACGTCGAGACCGACACCCAGATCGATGTCTGGCGCGTCCTGCACACCCGACGCGACATCCCGGCCGCCCTGTCTGTTGACGATGAGGAGTAGGGGACCGCCGAGCGCCATCATCAAAGACCGATCTGTGGACCACCGTGTCGTGGTCCTTCATCGACACTTGGGAGTGCCCTCAGCGCCAGCCGCGCAATGTCGGACATTGCGGCACGAGTCGCTCGGGGCGCATGAAACGGCACTTGGCGGACGCCCTCGGAGCCCGCCGACCGCGCTTTTGCGGACGCGCAAATTCGGACATCGCGCCACGGGCCGCTGCGGGCGGGAGGAACGGCGCTTCGAGGACGCCCTCTGCGGCCGGCGTCTGCATGTACCCAGCCGATAATGCCAGCCCGCAGTATCCGGTACCGCCGGCTCGCCGTCGTTGCGACATGGTGTCTCGGAGGCGTGCACGGACGACAGGATGCGCTGCCACGCTATTCCTATGGATCCGCTCGACACCGTGCGCAGGTACGCCGAAGCCTGGCAGGCGAACGACATCGATGCCGTGCTCGCCGCGTACCACGACGACTTCGTGCTCCACTACTTCGGTGAGAGTGCCCTCGCCGGCGATCACGTCGGCCGGGATGCCGCCATCGCGGTGCTGATGGAGGCGACGTCGCGGTCGCAGCGTCAGCTCGACGCGATCGAGGATGTCCTTGGCGGCGACCGATTCGCCGCAATCGTCGCCCGAGAAGGCGTCGGCGATTCGGTCACGATGGTGCGACGACTATTTGTCTACTCTGTGCGCGACGGCAAGCTCGCCGAATGCTGGCTGTATGACGAGGACCAGCGCCTCATCGACCGCCTCTGGAGTACTCCTCCCACTCTGCCGCTCGCCGAGGAATAACACGAGACGACGCGTGCTCTATCGCCGGCTCGAAGTCTTCGTCGGAGGCCTACCGTGGGCTGTCAGTTGCCGCCGAGTGCCAGCCAGGGTCCCGACGCCCGCGGTGGAGGGGTGCGACCCCACAGGGCGAGCAGCACTTCGCTGGCCGGTGCGGCGAGGATGTGGTCGGCGGCGCCGGCGTCGCTCGTGACAGCGACGCTGGCCCCGTCGGGCGATGAGACACAGAGGGTGACGTCGGCGTCAACGAGGTGCAGTGACAGCGACGACGATGGCGTCTTGATCCGGTAGCGGACCACGAGACGGGGCACGATGAGCTCGTAGTACTCGGCGACTCCGTCGGCGGCGAGGGCGACGTCGAACGGCGTCGGCGTCCCGCCCACCGACTCGATGTCCCAGCGGTGGATGGCGGTCTCATGGGCTTGGCGGCGCCGCCAGACTGCACCGACTTGGGCGGCGGGGAACGGGTGCCACGTCGGCGCCGCCGGGTCGAGGCCGGCGAGCGCCTCAACGAGGTGGTCGACGCCGGCCTGCAGCCACTCGGCGAGCACCACGGCGTCCCCGTCCGGTGGTGCGTCGTCGAGAGCGGGATCGGGGCGGGTGCCGGTGGCGGCCGCTCGACGGGCCCATCGATGGATGCCGCCGAGGTGCTCAGCGAGATGGCGCACCGTCCATCCCGGACACGATGGGACTGCGGCGTCGAGGTCGGCGCCGCGGACTGCGCCGACGACGCGCCCGCCCTCGGCCGCCAGCGCAGCGACGTAGTCGATCAGGTCGTCCACCCCGAGTGGTCGACGCTTCTTCGGTCAAGGTCAAACGGCACCTGGTACCACCACCACCAGCCTCGTCGACGATGATGTTCCATCGGCTGACCGCCCGTCGTCCCGGTTGCGCGTCCGGTGCCGCACCAGCCCGT
>JBPCJL010000226.1:0-3859 GCA_051005355.1 Ilumatobacteraceae bacterium | reverse complement strand
GCTTCGACCTCGGCCGTGGTCGGCCGCTGGTGGATGCGCCGTTTGCCGCGCAGCTCGAACTTGAAGTGCTTGACGGCGTTGGTCGTGTACATGTCCTCGCGCTCGATGCCGGCGTCACGCAGGCAACCCCACAGCACCCCGCCGGCCGGTCCGACGAACGGGTGGCCCTGGTGGTCCTCCTGATCACCCGGCTGCTCGCCGACCAGCATCAGTCGGGGCTGGCCGGCGCCTTCGCCGAACACGGTGCCGGTGGTGTCCTGGTACAGCGGGCACCCGGTGCAATTGGCGGCGGCGGCAGCCAGCTAATCGACGGTGGCGGCGGCCGGGACGAACGGGGCGGCGGTCATCGACGGGTCACGGCGGGCGGGCACGGCGGCCCCGTACCCAAGACGGCGCGCGGCCAAGCGACTGATCACCGCGTGGCGTGGGTAGTGAGCATGCTCGTGACTGACTCGTCGGACCAGGCCGCCGAAGCTCCCGATCCCGATGCGCCGGGCAACTACGTCGACGATGAAACCGCCGACGAGGTTCCTGAGCCGAACGAGCCCGCCTGACGTGACGTCGGCGCCGGGCATCGAGGTCGGGTCGGACGGCGGCGACGACGACGATCGCGACCTGCACGAGCTGAACGATCGCGACGATCGGGAGGAACTGCGGACCCGCTACTACGGGCTGTTGCAGGAGCTGCGCGTCGTTCTGCCGGGCGTGCAGGTGCTGGTCGGCTTCCAGCTCACCGTGCCGTTCGCCCAGCGCTTCCCCGAGCTGGACGACTGGGGGCGCTTCGCCTACGGCGTGTCGCTGATCTCGGCCCTGCTCTCGGTGATCTGCCTACTGACGCCGACCGTGTACCACCGCATCGCCAAGCGCACCGAACGGACTGCCCGACTGCGCTGGGGGATCCGGATGACCGTGACCGGCGTGCTCCTGCTGGCCGTGGCGCTGGTCGCCGGTCTGTGGTGCGTGAGCAGGCTGGTGTTCGGCTTCCGGGCGGCGTGGGTGCTGACCGTGCCGGTGGCGGTGGTGATCGTGGTGCTGTGGATCCTGCTGCCCAAGCTGTCGGGAAGCGATCCCGACCGCCGGCCCGCTCGACCGTCCGACGACTGAGCCGGCCGGGATCGGCTCGCTCGATTACCTCGCCGTCGCCCCCTCGCCCTCGCCCTTGCCGAGGCGGGCCCGCAGCCACTGCGCGTCAGCCACGGCGTGGCCGTGCCAGTCGTTGTTGAAGTAGGCGTAGACGTCGACCCCCTCGTCGAGCCAGCGGCGCAGCCGGGCCGCCGGGCGCCACAGCCGGCGGCCGCCGTACCGGCCGTAGTACTTGCGGACCAGTGGCTGCGGACCGTGGAACCGGACGTAGGTGAAGTCGGCCGTGCGCACCCACGGGTGGTCGGCCAGCAGGTCGTGGATGCACAGTGCGGCGCCGTGGCGGCGCAGCACCTCGAACACGTCCTCGTGCAGCCACGACGGCTCACGCAGCTCGACGGCCCAGCGGATGCGTCGCGGGGCGATCGAGAGGAGCTCGTCGAGCCGGCCGGTGTCACGACGCCAGCGGGGCGGCAGCTGAACGAGGTTCGGGCCGAGCGACGGGCCCAACCGTTCGATGCGTTCGAGATGGCGTGGCAGCCAAGAGGCGGCGTCGCGCAGCTTCATGCGGTGAGAGCCGAACTGGCCGACCTTGGCGGCGAACGTGAAGCCGGGCGGCGCCTGGCGCGCCCACCCGTCGACCGTTGTCGCCGCCGGCAGCCGGTAGAAGGTCGTGTTCAGCTCGACGGTGTCGAAGTGCTCGGCGTACCACTCGAACCAGCGCCGCGCCGGGAGATCGGCCGGGTACACGACGCCGCGCCAGTCCCGGTACGACCACCCGGAGCAGCCGACCCGAGCCTGCCCTACCAATCCACCTCGGTGCACCCAATGTGGCTGCTCGGCTCAACCTGGAACGTGCCGTGGGTGATGAGGTATCGCTCAGCCAGCAGCGTGCGGGCGTCGTCGAGGATGCTGTGCGCGTTGGTGTCCTCCTCTGTCACGAGGTGTGCGGAGGCGGCGTCCATGTCGGACGTCAGCGTCCATACGTGGAGGTCGTGCACACCGACGACGCCGGGGATGGCCGCCAGCTCGTCGTGCAGCCGACCGAGGTCGACCCGGGCCGGCGCCGACTGCAGGAGGATGTGCACGGCCTGGCGCCCGAGCCGCCACGTGCGCGGAAGGATCCACAGCCCGATCGCCGCGCCGACCACGGGGTCGATCCACCTCCAGCCGAAGACTCGCAGGGCGATGGCGGCGACGATCACCCCGACCGACCCGACGGCGTCGCTGACCACCTCGAGGTAGGCGCCCTGGACGTTGAGCGACTCCTTGGCGCCCTCACGCAGCAGGGCGAACGACACGAGGTTGGCGGCCAGGCCGACGAGTGCGACGATGAGCATCGGCCCGCTGTCGACGTCGTCGGTCGTGGCGCGCAGCCGATCGACGGCCTCGACGAGCACGAAGATGGCCACGCCGAACAGCAGGACGGCGTTGACGAGGGCGGCCAGGATCTCCAGGCGGTACAGGCCGAACGTGTGCTGGCTGGGCGTGGCGCGAGCCGACCGGGCGTGGCGGTCGGCCAGCTGGATCGCGGCCAGCGCCATGCCGAGCCCGATGACGTCGGTCAGCATGTGGCCGGCGTCGGACAGCAGGGCCAGCGAGTTGGTCAGGAAGCCTGCCACGGCTTCGACGACGAGCACCACCGCACCAAGAGCGAAGGCGATGGCCAGCCGCTTGCGATGGCGGGTGCCGGCTCGGGCCAGCCCGGCACCGTGCTGGTGGGTGTGGCCGTGGTCGTGGCCGGACTCGGCCGTCACCGCGGCGATGGTACCGCTCGGCGTCGACGGGCGAGCGAGCGTCCGGAGCGGAGGACCGAGGTGACGGTGAGGTTCAGCGAGCGAGCGATCGTTGGGGCGCCATCGGCCCGTCACCTACCGTTCGCCTCGTGACACACCGCTCGGATCCGACCTTCCACACGCTGCATGCCGTGCGCCTGCGCGGGCGGGCCAGCCCTGAGGCCGTCGCCCACTCGATCGGCGACCCGACCATCGACGTCGATGCGCTGCTGCAGTCGGCGTCGGCGGCGGGTCACCTCAGGTACCGGGAGGGACGGGCGGCGGGGTGGTCGCTCACCCCAGAGGGGCGTGACGCCCACGCCGCGCTGGTCGCGATCGACCGCGAGGGGTGCGGTGCGGCCGAGACGATCGACGACGCGTACCGGCAGTTCCTCACCGTCAACCAGGACCTGATCGGCGTGTGCACCGAGTGGCAGGTCAAGCCGGACGGCGGGATGAACGATCACGCCGATGCCGCCTTCGACGCCAAGGTGATCGACGCCCTCGGCGCCATCGACGAGCGTGTCCAGCCGGTGTGCGCCCAGCTGGCCGGCGTGATGGTCCGCTTCGGCGGCTACGGCGGACGGCTCACCGACGCCCTCGCGCGCGTGCTCGTCGGCGAGGTGCAGTGGTTCACCAGCCCCGCCTGCGACTCCTACCACACCATCTGGTTCGAGCTCCACGAGGACCTCCTCCAGACCCTCGGCATCGAACGGGCCAAAGAGGGTCACTGATCGCGTTCTGACGAAGTTTCGGGGTGGTTTTCCACCCTGATCGCGCCACGGAACGTGGTCAGGCGGTGCGCAGGCTGCGGCGGCGCTCGTCGTAGATGATCTTCAGCTGCAGCCCGAAGCGGGCCAGCTCGTCACGCACGGACTCGTCGCAGCGCACGATCCGCCAGCCGATCTCGTCGCAGGCCCGGTCCCGGGCCTGGTCGGCGCGCTGGCGCAGGTCGCCGCCGTGCCACCAGCTGTGCCCCGGTTCGACACCGAGGCGAACCTGCG
>JBPCJL010000225.1:0-4374 GCA_051005355.1 Ilumatobacteraceae bacterium | reverse complement strand
CCCGGAACCGTCAACGAGGTCTCGGCCACGTTGGTCGCCAACACCACCCGGCGACCGGAGTGCGCAGCGAAGACGCGGTGCTGGTCGGCAGCCGAGAGTCGCGCATACAGCGGAACAACCTCGAGCGACTCGCTCGGTCGGGTAGAGCGGAGCTTGCCGAGTACCTCGGCGGTGTCCCGGATCTCGCGCTCCCCCGGCAGGAAGACCAAGATGTCACCGGGGCCTTCGCCCGACAGCTCGCGCACCGCCTCGACGATCGCCTCGGTCTGGTCGCGCACGACCGGCTCGCCGTCGTCGTCGGCGTAGACCTCCTCGACCAGAGGGCGGTAGCGCACCTCTACCGGGAAGGTCCGGCCGGACACCTCGAGGATGGGAGCGCCCACCCCGGCATCGTCGGCGAAGTGCTGGCGGAACCGCTCAGGGTCGATGGTCGCGGAGGTTATGACGACCTTGAGGTCCGGCCGGCGCGGCAACAGCTGCTTGAGGTAGCCGAGGATGAAGTCGATGTTCAGGCTGCGCTCGTGAGCCTCGTCGATGATCAGCGTGTCGTACCGCCGCAGCGAGCGGTCGCCGGCCAGCTCGGCGAGCAGGATGCCGTCGGTCATCACCCGCACCAGCGTCCCGTTCCGCACGCGGTCGTCGAAGCGGACCGAGTAGCCGACGGCGTCGCCGAGCGAGGTGCCGAGCTCGTCGGCGACGCGCTCGGCGATCGTGCGGGCGGCGATCCGCCGGGGCTGGGTGTGGCCGATCAACCCGTCGACGCCGCGGCCCAGCTCGAGGCACAGCTTGGGCAGTTGCGTGCTCTTGCCGGACCCGGTCTCACCGGCGACGACGACGACTTGGCGGGCCGAGATCGCCGCCAGCAGGTCGTCCCGACGGTGGGCGATCGGCAGGTCGGCGGGGATGCGCAGTCGGCGGTCGTCGATCGTGGCCCTGCGGGCCCGGCGCGCCTCGACGCCGGCCGACCGCCCGCTCACCGCCGTGACGGTACCGACAGCGTCCAGGTGATGCGATGACGTCCGCCGCGCACGCTATGTCGAGCGTGTGTGTCGGGACCGCAGGCGAACGTGCCGAGGCCGCGGTGGGCGGCGTCGAGGTGGACGAACGTCTCGGCCCGCTCGATGAGTTGGTGGGCATGCATGACCGCCGTCAGGTCCTCGACTGTGTGGTGCAACGCCGAGAACGCGAACGGCCGGTCGGCGCGCACGACCAGCGCGTCGCGCTCCGACGCCAACTTCAGCCACGCGGTCTCGAGGTGCAGGCCGTGTTCCTGCGGCACCACGAACGGCAGGCGCTGCTCGCTGACAGTCGAGCGCCAGGTGCCGCGCCGAGCCGCCGCCCGCCGGTCCGGGTAGGAGCTCCCGGGCCCGAGCCCCGCCCACGTCAGTGCCTCGAACCCGGCCGGCAGGGCGAACCGCACGCCGACGCGCGGCAGGTCGTCGAGCGCACGGTCGACGCGGATGTCCTCGCCCAGCACGACGGCGCCGTCCTCGAGGCGAGCCGTCTGCCGGTGCTCGATCACCGCACCATCGGTCGTTGTGAAGCGGGCGACCCGCCGCACGGTGCCTCCGCGCCGGCTCACCTCGACCGACTCGGGCGCGTCGCTCAGCCGGTCGAGCCCCCACGCCCGCCAGGCCACCGCCGGTGCCGGCGCCGGTCGCCATGCACCCGGCGGATCGTCGTTGGACGTCGGCGCTCGCCACAGCGACAGCTGCGGCCATCCAATCTCCAGCTCGCCGAAGCTGATCCCGTCCTCGTCCACGCGCCCGGGTTCGGAGGTGCCGACCGGCGGCGCGGCATGAGCGCCGTCGAGGTCGAGCTGGGTCGTCGCCGCCACCCATTCGCCCTCGGCGGCCCAGGGTGGTGACCGTCGCGGCCGGAACGTCACCGTCAACGCGCGGCCGCCGAGCCGTGCCGACGGGTCGTCGACGACGGCGGACGACTGCGGCGCGATCGCCGGCAGGGCGAGGACACCCGACGCCACCGCCACGCCGTCGACGGCGGCCTCCCATCGCGCCTCCAGGTCATCGAGCTCCCGGAACCAACGTCGGTTGCGCACCCGGAGCTTTCCGCCCGCAACGGATTCGACGGTCACCGGCTGGGTCAGCGCGGCCAGCTCTTCGAGCAGCGGATGGGGTTCTCGGTCCGCCGAGACGAGACCGTCGCAGACGAACGTGCCGTCGTGGTCGGTCTCACCGAAGTCCCCTCCGAAGGCAAGCCACTCGGTGCCGGCGACGTCGTGCCGGCGCAGCGCGTGGTCGGCCCACTCCCACACGAACCCGCCCTGCAGACCGCGTTCGACACCGAACACGGCCCAGTAGTCGTCGAGCCCGCCGGCCTGGCCCATGGCGTGGCCGTACTCGCACAGGATCAGCGGCCGTCGCCGGTCGCCAGCGCGACGTGACCACTCCACGATGCGCTCGACCGGCGCGTACATCGGGCAGACGAGATCGCTGTTGGGGTTGGCGGCAAATAGGTCGAACGTCAGGCCGCCCTCGTGGTGCAGGGGGCGTGACGGGTCGACACGCCGAATCCACGCCGCCATGGCGTCGTGCGCGCTGCCGTCGCCGGATTCGTTGCCGAGCGACCAGGCGATCACGCAGGGATGGGCGCGGTCGCGCAGGACCATCCGCTGAGCCCGTTCGAGGAACGCGGCGGTGTAGCGCGGGTCGTCGCACAGCGAACCCCAGCGGGCGTGGGCTTCGATGTTCGCCTCGTCGATCACGTACAAGCCGAGCTCATCGCACAGGCCGTAGAACGACTCGTCGTCCGGATAGTGGGCGGTACGCACGGCGTTGACGTGGTGGCGCTTCATCAGCTCGAGGTCGCGACGGGTGTCGGCAGCCGTGACCGTCCGTCCCATGTCGGGGTGGCTCTCGTGGCGGTTGACGCCGTTGATCACGAGCGGCTGGCCGTTGATCAGCAGCTGGCCGTCGGCCACCTCGACGCGGCGGAAGCCGATTGGGCGGGTGCGGACATCGAGCACGGCGCCGTCACCGTCACGGAGGACGACGATCGCCCGGTACCGCACGGGCGCCTCGTGGTGCCAAGGCTCGACCCCGGGGACCGTCAACCGGCGCACCACGCGGGCGCCCGGCCACAGGTAGCCGAGCCCCATCTCCTCGGCCGCATCGGCCGGCGCCCAGCGCGGGACCTCGATGCGCTCGGTGCGCAGCAGGCGTCGGCGGCGCCCGGTCATCGTCTCGACCTGCACCTCGACGGTCAGCTCGGCGGCGAGGTCGGCGCCGCCGATGCGCACGTCGAGGTCGAGCGTGCCCGTCGTCCCGTCGGGTGCGAGTCCGGGGACGGTCGCCACGTCGGCGAGGTGCGTCGCGGGGACCGAGACCAGCTCGACGGTGCGGTGCAGCCCGGGCAGCCACCACTGGTCCTGGTCCTCGATCCAGCTCACCGCACTCCAACGGGGGACGACGACGCACAGCTCGTTGCGCCCGCGCCGTAGCACCGGCGTGATGTCGTAGGTCGACGCCAGGCGACTGTCGGTGCCGAGGCCGACGAACGTGCCGTTGACCCACACGAAGCCCATGGAGTCCGCCGAGCCGACGCGCAGGTGCGTCTGCCGAGGCCGCCATGCCGGCGGTGTCGTGAACGTGCGGCGGTAGATGGCGGTCGGGTTGTCGTCCGGGACGGCGGGCGGTTGCCCGCCGAACGGCATGCGCACGTTGAGGTAGATCGGCTCGCCGCGGCCGGCTCCGGCCGGTTGCAGGACCCACGTGCCGGGCACGTCGACGCGGGCCCAATCGGTCGTCGGCCCGGTGACGTCCGCGGGGCCGACGTCGTCGAAGTGCGGGACGATCCGGACGCGCCAACGCCCGTCGAGCGACTGCACCCACGACGACGGCCCGTCGGCGCGGGCCGAGTCGACGTCGTCGTACGGCGTCAGCGCCGCCGCCATCGGGAGGCGTCCGACGCCGAGCACCGCTGGCGACGACCAGCGGGACAGGGGGAACACGCGGGCAGGCGTAGCAGACGTGTCGTCGTGGTGTTGCGTGTGGCCGCCGGCTCTCCCGGCCGACCGGCTCAGCTGCTCGAGGAGCTCCCTAGGAGTCGGCGCCCCGGCCGGTCTTCGATTGCAGCCGGTCGATCATCTCCGAGGCCTGTATCTGGGTCAAGCCCTCTGGCACCTCCTCACCGGCCTCCCGGGCCAGCGTCTCGAGATGCGACGCCTGCGGCCCCGTGATCGGCTCGTCGCCGGTGACCCACTGGTCCGTCGGCTTCTCGGGCGAGGTTGGGGAGGCGGGGGCTGGCTGGGAGGAAGGGGCTGGCTGCTGCTGATCGCTCATGGCGCCGTCCTACCCGCTGGCAGAGCGAACCGCACGCGGAGGCACCGGGTCCGGCTCGTGAGGTGAGACATGA
>JBPCJL010000224.1:0-10564 GCA_051005355.1 Ilumatobacteraceae bacterium | reverse complement strand
CCGATGGCGCGTCGTGCGCCCCTCGGACCACGACGACTGAGATTCGGCCGGCCGCCTCCCGGGCCGAACTCTGGCGGCCCGTCCCGCCAAAAGTCGGCACAGGGAGGTCCGGCGAGCACGGCGGTGGCGTCGACCTCGAGGAGCATGTCGGGTTCTGCGAGCTTGTCGACGCTGATCAGCGTCACGGGGCGAATCGGGTCGATGCTGAGGCGGGCGACGACTCGACCGATGCCCTCGCCGAGCGCAGCCATCTTCTCCGGCTGCCAGTCCACGACGTAGAGCGTGACCTTGGCGACGTCGGCGAACGAGCCGCCAACGGCATCCAATGCAGTGGCCACGTTGGAGAAGGCCTGTTCGGTCTGGGCCGCCAGGTCACCGGGTCCGACCGGCTCGCCGTCACCGGTGCGGGCGACCTGGCCGGCCAGGAAGACCAGACGGGTGCCGGTGGCCACGGCCACTGGGCGTATGCATCGGGCTTAGGAATGCCATCGGGGTTGAGCGTTTCGATTGCCATGTCGTATGCATAGCAAAGATATGCAACAATGTGCAAGTGCCAAAGGTCCCATCAACCGCGGTCCGTCGAATGCTGATCGAGAGGGCGGCCGAGATGCTGGCGCGCCGCGAACCTGTGACGCTGCGTTCCGTTGTGGCTGGAACGGGTGCCTCGACGATGGCCGTCTACACCCACTTCGACGGCATGCCCGGGCTCTGGCGGGCGGTTCGCCAGGAGGGGTTCACCCGCCTCGCCACCGAACTGGGTGCGGTGCAGCCGACCGGCGACCCGGTGCGCGACCTCGTCGCCTACGGGGCGGCCTTCATGTCGAACGCCCTGGCCCACCCCGCCCTCTACCGGGCGATGTTCGACGCCGGCTTCGATCTCGAGGACCCTGCCGCGGCGAACGCCAGCTTCGAGGTGCTCGTCTCGTGCGCGGCCCGGGCGCGAGATGGAGGGCGGTTCGCGCCGCACACCGACCCAGGTGCCGTCGCCACGCGGTTCTGGGCGTTCGGGCACGGACTCGCCATGCTCGTGCTGACCGGCGTCTTGCCGGTCGACGTCCTCGATGACCACGTCGTGCCGGTGGCCACCGCGATGTTCGTCGCCGCCGGCGACGAAGAGGCACGCTGCCGGCGATCGGCGCGCGCCGGCTGGCTCAAGACGCAAGGAGGACGATCAACAAGACGAAGCCGTTGAACAGGGCGTGGGCGATGATCACCGGCCCGAGGCGACGCAGCAGGTAGGCGGCGCCGCCGAGCACGACGCCGACGGCGCTGAGGACGAGTGCGAGGCCGATGTTGCCGGTGCCGCGCACCGGGTCGACGTGGGCCAGACCGAACAGCACACCCTGCACGGCCACCGCCGGGACGACGGCCATGCGGCTGAGCAGGCCACGCAGCATCAGGCCGCGGAACACCGCCTCCTCAACGAGCGGGGCGGCGACGACGGTGGCGATGAGCAGCGCGATCACGTAGGTGCGGTCGGCGTCGAGCTCGCCGATCGGCTCCGTGTTCGGGACCAGCGGGATGCCGGTGAGGTCGACGAGGAGGATCATCACCAGCTCACCGGCGAAGGCGGAGATCCACACGATCGGGCCCCAGCCGGCGTCGGCCCACCGGAACCGCAGCCCCAGGTCCCGCGCCGGCCGCCGGGTTCCCCACCGCCGGCTGGCGTACCAGCACCACCACACCGACGGGCCGTAGCCGACCAGGACGGAGATGGCGGTGTAGGCGGCGATCGACCACTCGAGGTCGACGAGCGCGTCGAGCAGGAAGCGACTGGTGATCAGCGAGGCGATCAGCACGGCGACCGCACCGAAGGCGACGCCGATCGGCAGCACCGGATGCCGGCCGAGGTCGGGCCTGGCGGCCAGGACGCCCATCGTGTGCCCGGTCCAACCCCGCCCGTCGTAGTAGCGCATCAGCGGGTAGCCGTACGGATCGCGGTACCAGCCGGCCTGCCAGCCCGTCGGTGGCGGGAGGCGCGAGGGCGGGCCGAGGACGGTCACCATCGACGCGCCGCCTGCACCGCCCGCACCGCGCGCATGGTACCGGTGGCTGCCGTGGCCAACGGATCCGCGACGATGCCGAGGTGTCCGACACCACGGTCGACTCGACCGGCTCGCTGTGGGAGGCGACCATGCCGGCGGGCGAACGGGTCGAGGCCGCCCCGCTGCCCGGCGACCTCGACGTCGACGTGGTGATCGTGGGCGCCGGGCTCACGGGCCTGTGGACCGCGCATTCGCTCGCCGTCGCCGACCCCGAGCTGCGCATCGCCGTGCTCGATCGCCACGGCGTCGGGTTCGGCGCCAGCGGCCGCAACGGCGGCTGGTGCTCCGGGCTGCTGGCCAACAGCCTGACGACCCTGGCCTCCCGGCACGGTCGGCCGGCCACCATCGCCATGCAGGCGGCGATGCACCGGTCGGTCGACGAGGTGGGCCGGGTGCTGCGGACCGAGCGGATCGAGGCCGACTTCGCCAAGGGCGGCACGATCACGACCGCCCGCACGCCCCAGCAGCACGCCCGACTGGCGGAGGAGCTGGAAGCGGCACGGTCGTTCGGTCTCACGGCCGACGACCTGCACTGGATGGAAGCGGACGAGCTCGACCGCGAGTGCCGCATGCGGGGCGCCCGCTCGGCCCTCTTCACGCCGCACTGCGCCGCTCTCCACCCACTGCGGCTGGTCCACGGTGTGGCTCGGGCGGCGCAGCGGCGCGGCGTCGCACTGCACGGCCGGACGAACGTGCTCGAGCGCGTTCCGAACGGCGTGGTCACCGATCGTGGCAAAGTGCGGGCGGAGGTCGTCGTGCTTGCGACGGAGGCGTGGACCGCCGCCTGGCCGGGCCGGCGGCGCGACGTCGTCCCGCTGTACTCACTGATGGTCGGCAGCGCGCCGCTGACGGATGAGCAGTGGGGCCAGATCGGCCTGGCCGACCGACCGACCTTCCACGACGCCCGCAACCTCATCGTCTACGGGCAACGCACGGCCGACGGACGCATCGCGTTCGGCGGTCGGGGCGCGCCGTACCACTTCGGCTCGCGCATCGACACCAGGTTCGACCGGTCGGCCGCCGTGCGTCGCCTACTTGTCGACGCCGTGCGCGAGCTGTTCCCGGTCCTGGCCGGAGTCGAGGTGCCTTACCACTGGGGCGGTCCACTGGGTGTCCCGCGCGACTGGCAGTGGTCGGTGGGGTTCGATCGAGGAACCGGGACGGCCTGGGCCGGCGGCTACGTCGGCGACGGCGTCTCGACGACCAACGTGGCCGGTCGCACGCTCGCCGACCTGATCACGGGACGGCGGACCGAGCTGACGACATTGCCGTGGGTCGATCATCGCAGCCGATGCTGGGAGCCCGAGCCGCTGCGGTGGCTGGGGATCAACCTGACCCGCCACGCCGCCGCTCGCGCCGACGCCGCCGAGCATGGCGTCGGCCGATGGCCCCCGGCACGCGCCCGCGCCTGGACCAAGGTGCTGTCGACCCTCTCAGGGCGCTGAGATCGAACTGTCCTCCGGAAGCGACTCACTACGGCCAATCGCCCAGGACAGAACCAGTCAAGACGGGTACTGCTCCGGGAGCTGCTCGGCGAAGAGCCAGGAGTCGAAGAAGTTGGTGAGGTCGCGGCCGGCCACCTCGTTGGCCAGGGCGATGAAGTCCTCGGTGGTGCGCGAGGTGCCGGTGTTGTCGGCCACCCAGCGCTGCAGCAGCGTGAAGAAGAGGTCGTCGCCGATGTCGAGGCGCAGGGCGTGGACCACGACGGCGCCGCCGCCGTAGCGCTCGAACCCGAACAGGTTCTCGACGCTGCCCGGGTCACCGGTCGACTCGGCGAAGTTGCGTCGCTGCACCAGTCCGTCCTCCGCCTGCGCCTCCAGCGTCGCCAACCCGACGTGGTCGAGCCACAGCCACTCCCCGTAGGTGGCGAACGATTCGTTCAGCCACAGGTCGCTCCAGTCCGCGGGCGTGACGGCGTCGCCGAACCACATGTGGGCCAACTCGTGCGACAGCAGGAGGTGCTCGACGAACCCGACCCGTCCACCCGGGAAGTCGTCCCGGGAGTAGAGCGACCGGCCCTGCGTCTCCATCGCCAGGCCGGGGAAGCTGTCGGTGAAGGCCAGCCCGTAGCGATCGAGGGGGTACGGGCCGAACAACGGCTCGAAGAAGGCGAGCTGGTCGTCGGTCAGGTCGAAGTACGGCTCCATCCGCTCGACGTCCTCGGCCAGCGCGACGTCGACGATCGCCACCCCGCTGACCGAGCCGCGTTCGAGGATCTCGTAATCCCCGGTCAGGACCTGCACGAGGTACGTCGCCATCGCCTCGCGCTGCTCCCACACCCACGTGTCGCCGTCCGGGCCGGATCGCTGCTCCATCAGTTCGCCGTTGGCGACGGCGGTCGTACCGGTGGGCACGGTGAGCTCGAATCGCCAGAGGGCCTTGTCGGACGGGTGGTCGTTGCTCGGGAGCCAGTTGCGGGCGCCGTCGGGCTGGTTGAGCACGTACGAGCCGTCCGGCGTGGCGAACCAGCCGAGCCCGAAGATGCCGGCCTCCACGTCGGCCACCGCCGCCTCGGCCGTGTACTGCACGTCGATGGTGATCGGCGCCAGCTCCAGCGGCGGGGTGGCTGGTGTGATGACCAGCTCGTCCGCGCCGAGCTCGAACTCGGCGGCCGCGCCGTCGACGGTCACCGCCTCGATGTCGAGGTCGACGGCGTCGAGCACGATGCGCTCGACGGGGCCATCAGGGGTCGCCGCGAGCGTGACGCCGCCGTCGATCAGCATGGTCGCCGGGTCGTAGGACAGCCGGACGTCGTAGGACTGGACGTCGAGGTCGTCGGTGCCGAGCTCCGGGAACATGTCGTCGCCGATGCTCTCCTGGCCCTCGGCGACTTCGGTCGTGATCGGCTCGTCGTCGCTCGTCGGCGGGCTCGACGGTGGGGGCGGATCGGGCTCGGTCGGGTCGGTGGTCTGCGGATCCGTCGGTTCCGGCTCGGTGGGCGCAGGTTCGGTCGGCTCCGGTTCCGGCGTCGGCTGCGGTTCGGCTGCTCCGGTGGTCGACGGCGCGGCCTGCTGGCGGGCCGACTCCGAGCGCACGCCGGACGACGCGCAGGCCGCCGCGGTCGCCACCGCGACAGCAAGCAGGGCCAGCCGCCTCATCGATGCAGTCCCGGATCGACGATGTGGGCCCGGTGGCGGATGGTGTGCACCGAGGCGCCCGACAGCACGGCCCCGCGTCCGAGCAACCGCCCGCCCTGCCAGTTGGAGAGGCCGAGCTCGGGTGTGTCGAAGGCGTACTGGCCGTCGACCCAGCGCGTGAACCCGTCACCGACGAACGGCGCGTCGATGGCGGCGTAGAAGCGCTCGGCTTCGTCTTCGTCCTCGGTGATCAGCGACACGACGAAGCGCGGACTCGTGCGATTGCACAGCTCGACGCCCCGCTCGAGCGTCGGCACGACGACGAGGGTGACCTCTGGCGAGTCCTCCCATTCCCACTCGTGCCCCAACTCCTCCGCCGGCAGGATCGTCGCCATTGGTTCGAGCTGGGCACGGCCGGCGCGCCGGATGCGCACCTTGTGGTCGAACCGCTCGGCCGGCACGAGGTGCGCCGAGCTCGTCTCCACGTGCAGCCTGGCCGGTGCGCCGCGTCGCGCCGCCGCCTCGTCGAGGGCATCGAGGAACGCCGGCACGAGGTCGGCGCGATCGGCGGGCAGGCAGCACACGTTGAGCGTGTTGCAGACCTTGCGATCGAGCGAGTGCACCACGCTGGCTCTCAAGCGCGCCGTGTCGGCCGACGAGCCGGCGAACAGCCACGCGCCCCCGGTCCCGTGGGCGCTCACCGGGGTGCCGGCCTGGCGGGCGACGGCACCGAGCTCGGCGACGGCCGCACCCGACCCCCTGGCCACGGCGAGCGACAGGCGGCGATCGGCGAACAGCGCCCAGCCGGCAGCATGGGCCGGCGACGGGACGAGGGCGACGGTCCCGGGCGGGAGCCCGGCGGCGGCGAGGGCCGGGGCCAGGGCCTCGGTCATGATCGCCTTCGCCGTCCCGAGGGCGTCGGAGCCGATGCGCATCACGACCGTGTTGCCCGTGCGCAGCACGCCGGTGGCGTCGGCGAAGACGTTCGGTCGTCCCTCGAAGACGAACCCGACCACGCCGAGCGGGGCCTGGCGAGCCTCGACGCTCCACGTGCCGTGGTCGATGCGATCGAGCCGTTGGTCACGGCGCAGCGGGAGGTCGCGCCACTCCCGCAGGCCGTCGATCATGTCATCGCGCATCCGCTCGGTGAGCACGAGGCGGGTGGTCGAGCGGCCGGCCGCCGTCGCCTGCTCGACGTCGGCCCGGTTGGCCTCGAGGATCCGTGCCGCGACGGCGTCGTCGGCGAGCCGCCGGGCGAACTCATCGTAGAACTCGCTGATCGCCGAGTCGTCGCAGCCGCCAAGCGCGCCGAAGGCGTCGACAGCCGCCGTCACCGCCGCCTCCGCCACCCGGTGGTCGGCCGCCGGGACGTGCAGCAGCCGCCCCGTCTCCTGGACGACCAGCAGCCGGTCGCCCGCCCGGAAGGCCGCCGCCAGCTCGGCCGGCACGGCACGCACTCGATCGCCGCCAAAGACAATCGGTTGGCCGGCCTCCAGTCGTTCGAGTGGCGCCACCTCGCTCATGACAACAACTCGCCGACGTCGACCCAGCGCCGCTCGTCGATCGACCGGTGGGCGGCCTCACCGATCGCCACCGCCCACATGCCGTCCTCCAGCGTGACGGCGGGCGGGGCGCCCGCGCGGATGGCCTCGAGGAAGTCGACGTGCTCCAGGTAGCTGGCACCGTGGTGAAACCCCGCGAACTGCACCCGATCGTCGGTGACGGCCAGCTCTGTGACGGCGCCGATCCCATCGGCCCGCCGGCCGATGCGCAGGAGGCCCTCGGTGACGAGTGCCTCGACCTTCCCGGCGTCGCCGGTGACGGCCAGCTCCTGCTCGTTGCGGCTGGCCTCGGCGAACATGCAGAGGTCGAGCGCCGCCCGCACGCCGCCGTCGTACTCGACGAGCACGTAGGCGTTGTCGATGATGTCGGGAACGGCGCCGTCGTAGCACTCGTCGAGGTGGTTGACGTCCTGTGCACCTGACGCCACCACCCGACGCGGCCGGCGCCCGGCGACCAGGTTCATCAGGTCGAAGAAGTGGCAGCACTTCTCGACCAGGGTGCCACCGGTGTTGGCGTTGAACCGGTTCCAGTCGCCGACCTTGGGCAGGAACGGGAAGCGGTGCTCGCGGATCGCCACCATCCGGACGGCGCCGACGGCGCCGCCGCGCACCTCCTCGAGCAGGCGCCGGGTCGGCGGCATGTAGCGGTACTCGAGACCCATCCACACGACGCGGCCGGCAGGACCGCTGGCCGCCCGTTCGATCACCGCCCGGCAATCGGCCACGGTCGTGCACAGCGGCTTCTCCACCAGCACGTGGACCGGGCTGTCGAGGACGTCCATGAGGACGTCGCGGTGCGTGTGGTTCGGCGTGGCGATCACGACGGCGTCGCACTCCCCCGCCGCCAGCAGGTCCCGATGATCGCTGAACCGGGCCAGCGGCTCGTCGAGGCCGACGGCCAGCTGCGCCCAGTCCCGGGAGCGCTCGTCGGGGTCGGCGACGGCGACCACGGCGGCGCCCTCGATGGCCAGCAGGTTGTTGATGTGCTCGACGCCCATCATCCCGGTCCCGATGACGCCGTAGCGCACGTCGCCGGGAGCCGACGGTTCGGCGGTGCCGGCGGCGGCCAGCGCGGCGTCCTGCGTCATCGGCCGGTCAGCGTACGAGCATCGGTCGGCGGTCTGCGTCGGGTCGGTACCGTGACGCCATGGCGTCCGGTGATCGGTTGTACTTCCGCCAGCTGCTGTCCGGACGGGACTTCGCCGTCGACGACCCGATCGCCGCCCAGATGGTCAACTTCGTGTACGCCATCGGCGACCGGGCGACAGGTGAGTGCCTGCTGGTCGATCCGGCCTACGGCGTGGACGAGCTCGTCGACACGGTCGAGGCGGAGGGGATGGTGGTCGGCGGCGCGCTCGTGACGCACTACCACCCGGATCACGTCGGCGGGTCGATGATGGGTGCGTCGATCGAGGGGCTGACCCGTCTGCTCGAGCGGGTGCCGGTCCCCGTGCACGTGCAGCGGGCCGAGGCGCCGTGGGTGGCGCGGACGACTGGGATCGCCGAGAGCGAGCTGGCGACGCACGACCCCGGCGATCACGTGACCGTCGGCGAGGTCGACATCGAGCTGGTCCACACGCCCGGTCACACGCCCGGCAGCCAGTGCTTCCTGGTCGACGGCAAGCTCGTGTCCGGCGACACCCTGTTCCTCGAGGGGTGCGGCCGCACCGACCTGCCCGGCAGCGACGTCGGCCAGATGTACGAGAGCCTGCAGCGCCTGGCCACGCTGCCCGGCGACACGATCGTGTTCCCCGGGCACCGCTACTCGATGCCGTCGAGCGCGTCGATCGACGCCGTCCGCGAGCAGAACTACGTCTACCGCCCCGCCACCAAGGAGCAGTGGCTCACGATGTTCGGGTCCGGCTAGCCACGGCGATCGCGACCGCACCAAACCCGCAGACTGCTGCTGGCGTTGCAGTTTTTTGGCACCCCAGCAGCAGTCTGCGGGTTTGATGCCGATCTTCGCGCCGTAGCGGCACTCTGCGGCTACGGCGCAGGCCGGCGATCCGGGATCAGGTCAGGGCGCTGACGACCGCCGAGATGCCGGCCACGGTCAGCAGGGCAAGGACCAGGCGACGGAACCGGGCCGGGTCGAGGTGCCGGCGCAGCCACAACCCGACGAGCGCACCAACGGCAAGTCCCGGCAGCGCGACGGCGATCGCCAGGAGCGCCGTCGATCGAAGCTCGCCCGTGGCGGCGAACACCACGATGCTGACCACGTCGAGGGTGGCGAAGACCGTCGTGATCGTGCCGCGGAACCGGTCCGGCGGAAAGTGCCGCGCCTGCAGCACGAAGACCAGCGGCGGGCCGTTGACACCCGTCGACATCGTGAAGGCGCCGGCCATCGCCCCGCCGGCGACGTCGAGCGCCGGGCCGGCTTGGCGGAGGTCCAGGCCAGCGGCGATCACGACGACGGCGGCGAGCACGGCAACACCGATGAGCAGTCCCAGCACGGCATCGTCGACGGCGAGGAAGACGGCCAGACCGACGGGTAAGCCAGCGAAGGCTCCCACGATCATCCGGCCGAGCACCGCCCGATCCGCGTCGTGGCGCCCAGACCACGCCTGGTAGCTGTTGGTGAAGGTGGCCAGCCCGAGGGCCACGACCACCGCGTCGTGCGGGTCCAGGAGCACAGCCAACAACGGGACCGCGGCCAGCCCGAAGCCGAAGCCGGCGGCCAGCTGGACGGTCGCGGCGACGGCGACGACGACGATGACGCCGACCAGCTCGCCGGCATTCATTGGTGCACCCCCGACCCTCTGCGACGGGCCGGCAAAGGCGTTGGCGGCCGCGTACCAATGAACCGCCGCCGCAAAGCCGGGGACGAAGCAGGCACCGCAACGTCGTTCGCTCGCTCGAAGACTCGCTCGCTCACCAGGTGTCGATGTTCGGGCGCTTCTTGCCTTGTCGGGCCGGGTTCGGCGGTGCGGCGGCCAGCAGCGTCGTGATCCAACGCCGCGTGTCGGCGGGATCGATCACGTCGTCGATCTCGAAGAACGAGGCGGTGCTGATCGCCTTGCCGACCTCGTACATCCGGTCGACCAGCTGGCGGAACAGCTGCGCGCGCTCCTCGCCGTCGCCGACTGCCTCCAGCTCGCGCCGGTAACCGAGGCGTACGGCACCTTCGAGGCCCATGCCGCCGAACTCGCCGGTCGGCCAGGCCAGGCAGGCCAGCGGCGCCTTCGTCGAACCGCCCATCATCGCCTGGGCGCCGAGGCCGTAGGCCTTGCGCAGGACGACCGTCACGGTGGGCACCGTGACGTTGGCCCCGGTGACGAACAGGCGGCTGCAGTGGCGCACCAGCGCCGTCGCCTCGACGTCGGGGCCGACCATCATCCCCGGCGTGTCGCACAGCGTGATGACCGGCAGGTCGAAGGCGTCGCAGAGTTGCAGGAAACGGGCCGCCTTGTCCGCGCCGGGCGAGTCGATGGCGCCGGCCAGGTGGCTCGGGTCGTTGGCCAGCACACCGACGGGCCGGCCCTCGAGGCGGGCCAGCGCGGTGATCATGCCGAGGCCGAAGTCCCGGCGCAGTTCGAGCACGGAACCGGTGTCGAAGAGCAGCTCGACGGCCCGGCGGACGTCGTAGCTGCGCAGGCGGTCGACCGGCACCACGTCGCGCAGCTCCGCCTGGTCGGCACACCTCCAGTCGTCGACCGGTCCCTGGAAGTACGAGAGGTAGCGCTTGGCCAGCGCGACCGCCTCGGCCTCGTCGCCGGCGACCAGGTCGACGACGCCGTTGGACCGCTGCACGTCGATCGGACCAACGGCGGTCGGCTCGAACACGCCGAGCCCGCCGCCTTCGATCATCGCCGGACCGCCCATGCCGATGTTCGAATCGGTGGTGGCGATGACGACGTCGCAGCAGCCGAGGATGGCGGCG
>JBPCJL010000223.1:0-6613 GCA_051005355.1 Ilumatobacteraceae bacterium | reverse complement strand
TCCAGCAGGGCCTCACCGAATCGGGCAACGGCGAGGTCTTCAACGGCAACGTCCTCGACCCCGAGTCCGATGCCGAAGCCGCCACCGGCGTCCACCGCCAACGCGAGACCTGACCCGACCAGATCCGGGTCTCCTCGTCCGAGAAATGGTTGCTCAGCAACCATTTTCTCGGACCAAGAGACCGACCGCCAGCTGCGGGGGATGCGGCTGCTCAGCGGCGAACACGTCACACCCCCGGCCTAGGGTCCGCCTCATGAGTGACGACACCAACCTCGACGAGGTCAAGACCTTCGCCGCCTCCCTCAGCCCGTGGGCCCACCTGGCCACGGTCGGCGCCGACGGGGCGCCCGATGTGGTGCCGGTGCATCCGGCCTGGGACGGCGAGACCCTCTGGGCGATGATCGGCGCCGATTCGGTCAAGGCGCGCAACGTCGCCGCCAACCCCGAGGTGGCGCTGCACTGGCAGGTCACCGAGGCGGGTGACGGCGTCGAGGTGTGGGGCACGGCCGCCGTCCACACCGACGTGGAGACCAAGCGCCGCTTGTGGGACGGCGTGTTCGACTACAACCTGAACGACTTCGCCCCCGGTGGCCCCGACGGTTCGCCGGACACCGCGTTCATCGCCGTCGAACCAAGTCGGGCCCTCATCCTCTACATGTACGGGATGAAGGGCATGAAGCGCTGGAAGCGCTGACCCGCCTCACCAGTCGTCGCCGGGCCGGGCGTCGCACACGATCGGGCCGTCGAGGTCGACGTCCGCGCTGACGCCGTAACGCAACACCATGATCGCGTCGTCCTCCTCCGGGCTACGCCGCAGCTCGCCTCCGTGGCGCACGTAGGTCAGCCCCCGCCACCGCTCCCACCCGAGGGCCTCGTAGAACTCGTGCGACCCCGTCGCCAGTGCCCCGACCTCGAAGTGCCGCCGCAGCAGCGTGTCGATCTGCACCATCGCCAAGCGACCGAGCCCGCGCCGCCGGTGGTCCGGCGCCGTGCCGACCGCCTCCACGTAGCCGCCGTGCAGGACCTGCGCCCCGAGCTCCAGGCGCCTCGGTACCACGGCGGCATGGGCGATCGGCCGGCCATCATCGTCGTCGTCTTCGACCAGCACGTGCCACCCGCCCAGCGCGTGGTCCCAGTCCTCGTCGCTCATGTCGCCGGCGAACGCGTCGTCCAGCATGCGGCGCAGGGCGGCGACGAGCTCGTCGCCGAGCTCGGCCGTGGTCAGGACCCGAACGGTCAGTACGCCCCGCCGAGCTTGGTGTGGTCCCAGCTCACGGTCCGCTCGACGTCGATGGCGACGCCGATGCGCTTGCGCGCCTGCGCCTTCAGGAAGTCCCGGGCCGCGTCGCTCGTCGCCGCCTCGCCCTGGTACTTCACGGCCACGGCTTGACCGATGTCCATGATCGCGTCGTGGTCCTCGACGAGCCGTGCCGTGCCGACCAGCTCGACGCCGCGCAGCTCGCCGTAGGAGTCGCCGCTCTCGACGAGGGCCGAGATCTTCGGGTCGCGCTGCAGGTTGACGACCTTCTGGCTCTTGCCGAACGTCCAGAACGACGGGCGGCCGTCGACCATCGCGAACCACATCGCCACCACGTGCGGGTATCCGCCCGGGCCATTGGTGGCGATGTTCAGCACCCGTTGCTCGTCGAGGTAGGCAGCCACCTCGGCCTCGGTCATCTTCACCTGGTCCCGTCGGCTGGCCATCGTCACATGATGCCGGTTCTGAGCAGCTCCGGCGCCATGTCACACTCCGCCCTCACGTCGGCCGGCCGGCCGCGCCCGGTGGGCCCGACGACGACCGAGCACAGAGACGCCGGCACCACCTCGCACTCCCGCGCCCAGGGGTCGAACGACTGGTCGAGCCGCTCGACGATGGCACCGACCATCGGCGACGGCAGCCGCCGCCCACACCCGGCGACCACCCACACCGGGGTGTCGGCCAGCCCGGCCACTGCCGCCACCACGGCCGAGCCCGTGCCGGCGACGATGCGGCCGACATCGAGCGCCTGCGCCTCGACGAGCACGACGTCGGCCGCCGCCGTGGCGATCGCCGCCGCTTCGGTCGGCACCAGCTCGCACTCGATGTCGTGGCGCTCCAGGCGCTGCACGAACGAGGAACCTTCGAGGCCGGCGTCGACGGCCAGCACGCGCACATCGCCGCGCCGAACGAGCGCCTGGCCGATGAGGAGCGGCCAGCCGACCGTGGCCACGGTCACGCCGTCCGGCAGCGCGTCGACGAGCCGTTCGGCGGTCTCGTCGCCGGCGATCTCCTCGACCGCGGCCCGGCTGGCGGCCAGCGGGTCGGCATTTGTCAGCAACCGGGCGCAGAGCCACCACAGCGGACCGCACGTCGGGTGCCGCTCGACGATCCGTCGACTGGCCACGACGAGGCCGGACGGATCGAGCCCGAGGCCGCGCAGCGCACCGGCCGTCTCGCGCACGAGTGACTCGGCATCCGCCCCACGGGCCCGCGCCACATAGCGCAGCCGCTCGATCGGATGCATCCGGCCAGGGTACCGACCGTCCTGCTGACCCCTGGCGGAGCAGGTGCGGTCATCGACCCGGTTGCTACCGTCCCAGGCCGTGGCCACCGACCCGCCTGCCGACCTGGTGCTGGCGCCGCTCGGAGCCGAAGCCCGGCCGCTCGAGGAGTGGCTGACGACGTTCCACCTGGCGACGGTGGCCCTCGACCCGTACACCAACGAGAGCTCGTGGGTCCTGCGCACGGCGACGCGCATCCTCGAGGGGCTGCGCGGCTCCGACGCCCGGGTCAACTTCCTCGTCACGGCGGACGAGCGCGGCGCTCGCGACTTCCTCGGGCCGCTGACCAAGCAGTTCCTCGTCTTCCTCGACCCGGAGCGCCTCGCCGTCAAGGCGCTGGGCCTGGAACAGCTGCCGGCGTTCGTGTTCATCCGGGTCGACGGCACCGTCCCCGCGGTGGCCGAGGGCTGGAACGCCGGGGCGTGGCGCGCCGTCGCCGAGGCGATCACGACTGCGACGGCGTGGCGGGCGCCGGACATCCCCATCCTCGGCGATCCCGGCCCCTTCCGGGGCTCACCGGCGCTGGGGTAGTCGAGCCGGCCACGCCGTGGCGCTGCGGGGCGGGCTTCCCGACCTACCGATCCTCGAGATCCTGGCCGACCTGCGCACGGCGCTGGCCGCTCACGGCCGAGCGGTCGTGTCGGCGCCGCCGGGCGCCGGGAAGTCGACCATCGTGCCCCTCGCGCTGCTCGACGAGCCGTGGCTCCACGCCGGCGGACGCATCGTCGTGCTCGAACCACGCCGCCTGGCCACGCGGGCCGTCGCCACAAGGATGGCCGAGCTCGCCGGCGGATCCGTCGGTGGCCTCGTCGGCTACCAGACCCGGGACGAGCGGCGGATCGGGCGCGACACGCGAGTCGAGGTCGTCACGGAGGGCGTCCTGACGCGCCGGCTGCAGCAGACGCCAGAGCTGCCGGGGGTTGGGCTAGTGATCTTCGACGAGGTCCACGAGCGCAACCTGACCACCGATCTCGGACTGGGCTTGACCCTCGACGCGGCGGCCGAGCATCGCCCCGACCTGCGCATCGTCGGCATGTCGGCGACCGCGGACACGGCCCGCTTCGCCCGGTTGCTGGCCACGGGCGACGGGCCGGCGCCGGTGGTCGCGACGAGCGGCGAGGTGCATCCGGTCGACATCCGCTGGCTGCCCCGGCGACGCGACGAGTGGCTGGAGCCGGCGGTGGCGGCGGCCGTCCGCCGGGCCCTGCGCGACGACGAGGGTGACGTGCTCGTGTTCCTGCCCGGCATCGCCGAGATCGACCGGGTCGCCAAACAGCTCGCCGAGCTGCCCGCCAGCGGCGTCGACGTGCGGCGCCTGGCCGGTGCGGTCGGCGGTGAGGAGCAGGACGCGGCGCTCGTCCCCTCGACCGGCGGGCGCCGGCGGGTCGTGTTGGCCACCGACATCGCCGAGACGTCGCTGACGGTGGCGGGCGTGCGCATCGTCGTCGACAGCGGGCTGGCCCGGACGCCGCGGTTCGACGCCGGTACGGGCATGACCCGGCTGAAGACCGTCGCCATCAGTCGGGACTCGGCCGAGCAGCGCACGGGACGCGCCGGTCGCCTCGGGCCGGGTACGGCTTACCGGCTGTGGAGCCGGATGGAGCACGGCACCCGCCCGGCGCACCGAGCGGCCGAGGTGACGCAGGTCGACCTCGCCGGGCTCGTGCTCGAGCTGGCGGCCTGGGGCCGCCGCGAGGACCAGTTGGCGTTCCTGGACCGGCCACCGGCGCGGGCAAGGCGCCAGGCCGAAGGGCTGCTGGCCGTGCTCGGCGCACTCGACACCGACGGCGCCATCACGGCACTGGGCCGGCAGATGGTGACGATCCCGGCCCACCCCCGGCTGGCCCGGATCGTCGTCGGGCGGCAGGACACGCTGTCCTGCGTCGTCGCCGCCGTCGTGGACGAGCGCGACGTCCTGCGCGGCGGGCCGGGGCGCGTCCCCGCCGACCTGCGCATCCGGGTCCGTGTGGTGTGCGGGCAGGCGGGAGACGAGCGGGCCGACCAGCGGGCCGTCGCCCGGGTGCGGCGTCAGGCCGAGGACCTGGCTCGGCGGTGCGGCATCACGTTCGAGCCCGACGCGATCGACGCGGACGAGGTGGGCGCGGCGCTGCTGATCGGCTTCCCCGACCGCCTGGCCACCCGCCGGCGGCCGGGACAGTTCCAGCGGCCCGACGGCTCCGACCTGTTCGTCGCATCAGACGACCCGCTGGCGACGGCCGAGCGCATCGTGGCGGTCGACGTCGCCGGTCGGCGTTCGAGCACCCAGGTCCGGCTCGGCGCGCCGGTACCTTGACGCCATGGCCGCCGACGCCGCCGTCGTACCGTTCGAGCATGTCGAGCTGCTGCCGCTCGGGCCTGACGCCACCGAGTACCGCCTGCTGACGAGGGAGGGCGTCTCGACGTTCGAGACGCCGGCCGGCCCGTTCCTGCGCGTCGAGCCAGCGGCGATCACGGCGCTGACCGAGGCGGCGATGCGCGACATCAGCCACTTCCTGCGCACCGACCACCTGGCGCAGCTACGCAAGGTCCTCGACGATCCCGAGGCCAGCGAGAACGACCGGTTCGTGGCCCTCGACCTGCTGAAGAACGCCACCATCGCCGCCGGCGGCGTGCTGCCCATGTGCCAGGACACGGGCACGGCGATCGTCAAGGCCAAGAAGGGCCAGTTCGTGTTCACCGGCGGCGGCGACGAGGCGGCGATCGCCGAGGGGGTCGCCCGCACCTACCTGACGAGCCACCTGCGCTACAGCCAGCTGGCGCCGATCTCGATGTACGAGGAGACCAACACCGGCAACAACCTGCCGGCCGAGATCAAGATCGCCGCCGTCGACGGGGATGCGTACTCGTTCCTGTTCATCGCCAAGGGTGGCGGCAGCGCCAACAAGTCGTACCTGTTCCAGGAGACCAAGGCGCTGCTCAACGAGGCCACGTTGCTGCCGTGGCTGTTCGAGAAGTTGCAGACGCTGGGGACGTCGGCCTGCCCGCCGTACCACCTGGCCGTGGTGATCGGCGGGACGTCGGCCGAGTTCGCCGTGGAGACGGCCAAGCTGGCCAGCACGCACTACCTGGACGCGCTGCCGACGGCCGGCTCGCCGGCCGGGCACGGGTTCCGCGACGTCGAGCTCGAGGCCAAGGTGTTGGAGCTGGCGCAGCGGACCGGGATCGGCGCCCAGTTCGGCGGCAAGTACTTCTGCCACGACGTGCGGATCATCCGCCTGCCTCGCCACGGCGCCAGCTGTCCGGTGGCGCTGGCCGTGTCGTGCTCGGCCGACCGGCAGGCCAAGGGCAAGATCACGGGCGACGGCGTGTTCCTTGAGCAGTTGGACACCGACCCGGCCCGGTTCCTGCCCGACCTGGCGGAGCAGATCTCCGATGACGTCGAGGACCAGCCAGCCGTGGTGGTCAACCTCAACCGGCCGATGCCGGAGATCCTGGCCGAGCTGACGCAGCACCCGGTCGGGGCCCGCGTGATGCTGACCGGGCCGATGATCGTCGCCCGCGACATCGCCCACGCCAAGCTCAAGGAGCGCCTCGACGCGGGCGAGGAGCCACCCGGCTACCTGCGCGATCACTGCGTCTACTACGCCGGGCCGGCCAAGACGCCGGACGGCTATGCGTCCGGTTCGTTCGGGCCGACGACGGCGGGTCGGATGGACAGCTACGTCGAGCAGTTCCAGGCCGCCGGTGGGTCGATGGTGATGCTGGCCAAGGGCAACCGGTCACGACAGGTGACCGAGGCGTGCCGGCGTCACGGCGGCTTCTACCTCGGGTCGATCGGCGGCCCGGCGGCACGCCTCGCCCTCGACAACATCAAGCACGTCGAGGTGCTCGAGTACCCCGAGCTCGGCATGGAGGCGGTGTGGAAGATCGAGGTGGTCGACTTCCCGGCCTTTCTCGTCGTCGACGACAAGGGCAACGACCTGTTCGAGGAGGTCCGCCGGCAGGCGGCCGCTACGCCGGTGACGATCGGCTGAGACGCATCCGAGTGTTTGCCTTCATCGGAGTGGTTTGTGGGGGGGGAGCGAAAACAAAAAACCCGAAGGGGGAAAGAACGGAGGGAGGGAGGGGACGA
>JBPCJL010000222.1:0-4766 GCA_051005355.1 Ilumatobacteraceae bacterium | reverse complement strand
GTCATGGACTGGTTCGGCTACGACCTGTCGCTGCCGGCGATGGAGTGGTACGGGCCAGTGCTCGGATCGATCGTGTTCTGGTGGGGCGGCTGGCCGTTCCTCGTCGGCGGCGTCCGCGAGGTTCGTGACCGCCAGCCGGGGATGATGCTGCTGATCTCGATGGCCATCACCGTGGCCTACGTGGCGTCGATGGCCACCAGCCTCGACTGGCTCGATCTCGAGTTCTGGTGGGAGCTGGCGGCGTTGGTCACGATCATGCTGCTCGGTCACTGGCAGGAGATGAAGGCCATCGGTCAGGCCCGCAACGCGCTCGCTGCGTTGGCCGAGCTGTTGCCTGACGAGGCCGAACTGGTCGACGGCGACGCCGTCCGAGCCGTCTCCTTGGCCGACCTCCAGGTCGGCGACGTCGTCCTGGTGCGGGCCGGTGGGCGCGTGCCGGCGGACGGGACGATCGTCGACGGGGAGGCCGAGCTCGACGAGTCGATGATCACCGGCGAGTCCAAGCCGGTCGGCAAGGGTCCGGGTGATCGGGTGGTTGCCGGCACGGTGTCAACCGACTCCTCGGTCCGGGTGCGAGTCGGCGCCGTCGGTGACGACACGGCCCTGGCTGGCATCCAGCGGTTGGTGGCCGACGCCCAGGCCAGCCAGAGCCGGGCGCAGGTGCTGGCCGACCGGTTCGCCGCGTTGCTGTTCTACGTCGCCGTCGGCGCCGGTGTGCTGACGTTCGTCGTGTGGTGGGCGATCGGAGACCTGAACGACGCGATCGTGCGCACCGTCACCGTCTTGGTGATCGCCTGCCCGCACGCCTTGGGGTTGGCGATCCCGCTCGTCATCGCGCTCTCGACGGCGGTGTCGGCGAAGGCCGGGATCCTGGTCAAGGATCGGCTCGCGCTGGAGCGGATGCGGTCGATCGAGACGGTGCTCTTCGACAAGACCGGGACGCTGACCAAGGGGGCCCACGTCGTGACCGGCGTCGCCGGGGCCGACGGCTTCGACGACGCAGAGGTCCTGCGCCTGGCGGCAGGAGTGGAATCCGACAGCGAACACCCGCTGGCCCGGGCCATCGTCACCACCGCCCGCGAGCGTGGCGAGGTGGCCAAGGCCGGATCGTTCCGCTCGTTGACGGGGCGCGGTGTGCAAGCCGAGATCGACGAGGTCACCTACGCCGTCGGCGGCCCCGCGTTGCTGCGTGAGCGCCAGCTCGACGTCCCGGCGGAGCTGGAAGAACTGATGACAGCGTGGGCGGGACGAGGTGCAGCGGTGCTCTACCTGGTGCGCGACGACAAGATCGTCGGGGCGTTCGCCCTCGAGGACGAGGTGCGGCCCGAAGCGCGCCAAGCGGTGGCGGAGCTCCAAGCGATGGGCGTGAAGGTGGCGATGACCACCGGCGATACCCGCCAAGTGGCCGACGCCGTCGGCCGCGACCTCGGCATCGACGAGGTGTTCGCCGAGGTGCTGCCGGAGGACAAGGACCAAGCGGTCATCGACCTGCAACAGCGCGGCAGCTCGGTGGCCATGGTCGGCGACGGCGTCAACGACGCCCCCGCGCTGGCCCGCGCCGATGTCGGGCTCGCCATCGGCGCCGGAACTGACGTCGCCATCGAGTCCGCCGGGGTCGTGCTCGCCTCCAGCGACCCCCGTGGCGTCGCCGGCGTGATCCGCCTGTCTCGCGCCAGCTACCGCAAGATGCTCCAGAACCTGGCCTGGGCAGCCGGCTACAACATTGTTGCCATCCCGCTCGCCGCTGGCGGGCTGGCATGGGCCGGCGTCAGCCTGTCGCCTGCTGTCGGGGCGATCCTGATGAGCCTCTCCACGATCGTCGTGGCCCTCAACGCGCAGCTCCTGCGGCGCGTGCAGCTCACTGCGCCGCAATCGTGACCGGTGGTCCCGACGCATCCGCACACCCGGTGAGCGAGCGGACGGTGGCGTTCGTCGACCTGGCGGGGTTCACCGCGCTCACGGACGTCCACGGCGATCGGGCAGCCGTTGACCTCCTCGACGCCTTCGTCGGCGCCGCTCGGGATGCTGTTGGCGGCGACGATGCCGAGCTCGTCAAGTCGATCGGCGATGCGGTGATGATCGCAGCGACCGACCCCGGCGGTGGGCTGCGTACCGTCCGGCGCCTGTTCGAGGCAACACGCGCCCTCGACGGGTTTCCGGAGCCGCGCGCCGGGATGCACCACGGCTCGGTGATCGAGCGCGGCGGTGACTACTACGGAGCCACCGTCAACCTGGCTGCTCGTGTCGCCGGCCGCGCCGGCAGCAGTCAGGCGTTCGCCACGGCAACGATGCTGGACGCCGCTGCTGAGGCCGGCATCGGCGCAACCTCGCTGGGGGTCCAGGTGCTGCGCAACGTGGCCTCGTCGGTCGAGCTGTGGTCGCTCGATCTGTGCCCCGGCGACGTCGACGTCTTCGTCGATCCGGTGTGTCGAATGCGAGTCGCCACCTCCGCCGCGGCCGGACGCGTTCAGCACGGCGGTGTCGAGCACCGATTCTGCTCGCTGGCGTGCGTCGCTGCGTTTGTCGCCGAACCCGACCGCTATGCAAGGAGAGCGCCATCGTGAACCGGTTCCACCGTTGGTACTGTCGAAGCGGGCATTGGCGCCACGCCGTGCAGGACCAGATCCTCCCGTGGGCGCTGCGCGACGTCGAGCTTGGCGATCGCGTCCTCGAGGTCGGACCGGGCCCGGGCGTGACCACGGACGCCCTTCGTCGCGCGGTCCCGTCCCTGACTGCACTCGAGATCGATGACGTGCTCGCCGCCAGCCTCGCCGCACGCTTCCAGGGCAGCAATGTCACCGTCGAGCAGGGCGACGCAACGGCCATGGCTTTTGCCGACGCCAGCTTCACCGGGGCCGCCTGCTTCACCATGCTGCACCACGTGCCGAGCCTCGGGCTTCAGGACCAGCTGTTGCGTGAGGTGCGCCGTGTGCTGATCCCCGGCGGCACGTTCGTCGGGTCAGACAGCCGCAGCAGCGTCGTCTTCCGCTTGGCCCACCTGGCCGACACGATGGTGCTCGTCGAACCGGACTCGTTTGCCGAGCGCCTGCGCGTGGCGGGCTTCGTCGACGTGTCGGTTGACGCAGCGCGGCGGGCCTTCCGATTCCGGGCGCACAGACCGGTCGAGACGGGATCGGGTGTTGCAACCCGTACCCCCTAGAGGTATGATGCCAGCATGCACAAGAGCGGTAGCCGGTTGGCCTCGGCTCCAGTCCGGCTGGGTGCCTACGCAGTCATCCTCACCGTGGCCCTCGGCGGCGGGGCGCTGGTCGGCGCGACCATCGGCCCGGACGCGGCGGCCGATGGCGGCGGTACGGTCGCCGACCCGGACATGGAAGCGGGCACGGGCGCGGGGTCCGAGCTTCCCGCAGGACTTGCGGTGAGCCGTGACGGTTACACGCTGGACCTGCGCACGTCGACGGGCGAGGCCGGCGCGCCCGACGAGCTCGCGCTGGTCATCACGGGACCAGACGGACGTCCATTGTCGGACTACGAGGTGGAGCACGACAAGGAGCTGCACCTTATCGTGGTCAGCCGCGACCTCGCCGAGTACGCCCATGTCCACCCGACCCGCGACGACACCGGCCTGTGGACCGTCGACATCCCAGCCATGGCGCCCGGGTCGTACCGGGTGTTCGCCGACTTCACGCCCGCCGGTGCCGACGGGCTGACTCTTGGGGCCGATCTGACCGTGCCCGGTGACAGCGCGCCGGTACCGCTCCCCGCTGCGTCGAGCGCGGTGACGGTCGACGGCTACCGCGTGTCCTTCGATGGTGCGCTGGTGGCCGGAACCGAATCGGAGGTCACCGTCACCGTGACACGTGACGGCGAGCCGGTGACCGACCTCGACCCGTACCTCGGCGCGCTCGGCCACCTGGTCGCCATCCGCGACGGCGATCTGGCCTACCTCCACGTCCACCCCCTCGAGACCGCGACCGGCCCGGGCGGTCCAGCCGTCCGCTTCGCCGTGGAGGTACCGACCGCCGGGACCTACGGGCTGTACTTCGACTTCTCCCACGACGGCACAGTCCGCACGGCGCCGGTGATCGCCGAAGCCGTCCAACCCGACGCCGAGCCGGCAACCGACGACGGTGGTCCATCGACCGACGCCCACGACGAACACGGAGGTTGACGGTGACCGACACACGCCAACGCCCAGAACCGACTGCAACGACCGAGGTCGACCTGACGATCGGCGGCATGACCTGTGCTTCGTGCGCAGCGCGCATCGAGAAGCGGCTGAACAAGCTCGACGGGGTCACGGCGACGGTGAACTACGCCACCGAGCAGGCCAAGGTGCATGCGAGCGGAGAGGTGACCTTGGCGGACCTTCTCGCCCAGGTCGAAGCGGCGGGCTACACCGCCCGACAGACCGGCCGAGCTGGCTCGGCGCCATCCGACACCGGAGATGGCGAGCCGCAAGCGGCCGACGAGACGAAGCCGTTGCGGGACCGCGTGATCACCTCTGCGGTGCTGGCCGTGCCAGTGATCGTGCTGGCGATGGTGCCGGCGTTGCAATTCGACTACTGGCAGTGGCTGTCGTTGACGCTGGCGGCACCAGTGGTGACGTGGGGAGCGTGGCCGTTCCACCGTGCCGCCTGGATGAACCTGCGTCACGCCACCGCCACGATGGACACGCTCATCTCCGTCGGTGTGCTGGCTGCGTTCGGGTGGTCGCTGTACGCCCTGTTCCTCGGCGACGCCGGCGTCCCGGGAATGACGCACGGGTTCATGTTGACCGCCGACCGGGACATGGGCTCCAGCCT
>JBPCJL010000221.1:0-10334 GCA_051005355.1 Ilumatobacteraceae bacterium | reverse complement strand
TGCGCTCATCCACCACTTCAAGCTCTTCACCGATGGCTTCAATGGGCCAGAGGGCGAGGTATACGTTGCCATCGAGAGCTAGCGCGGGGAGCTCGGCTGCGACCTCGTGAGCGACGGCGGGGCGCGCCCCTACCGGATGCACATCAGAGGGCCGTCCTTCGTCAACCTGCAGTGCCTGCCACACATGATGCGCGGCGGTCTCGTCGCCGACGCCGTGGCGATCATCTCGTCGGTCGACCCCGTGCTCGGCGACGTGGATCGCTGACATGGCGCGCTTGACGGACGCGAACCTGTCGATCGCGCGGGAGATCATCGGTCGCTACCCGCGACCGAAGTCGGCGCTGATCTCGCTGCTGCACCTGGCGCAGGAGCAGGACGGTCACGTGACCAACGAGGCGATGGCCCACATCGCCGAGCTGGTCGGCACGACGCCGGCCGAGGTCTACGGCACCGCGTCGTTCTACGAGATGTTCGCCTTCGAGCCGGTCGGTCGCTACTGCATCAACATCTGCACCAACATCTCCTGCCAGCTGGTCGGCGCGTGGGAGCTGCTCGAGCACGCCGAGCACCGGTTGAGGATCCGCCCGGGAGGCACCACCGACGACGGCCTGTTCACGCTGGCCGACGTCGAGTGCATCGCCGCCTGCACCGAGGCGCCGGCACTGCAGGTCAACTACCGGTTCCGGGTCAACGTGACCGACGACGACTTCGACCGGCTCGTCGACGACCTCGCCGCCGGCCGGCTCGACGACGAGATCCCGCCGTTCGGCACTTTGAGCCGGATCCGCCAGCGGACCACCGATCGCTGGGCCGGCACCGGCACGGTCGCCCAAGCAGCGGTTGACGCGAGGTGAGTCTGTTGGAAGAGCGTTCTGTCCTTCGCGATCGGCCCGATCCAGGTCGATTGCGACGGACAGTTGACCTACTCGCGCACGGGTCCGGCACCTTCTGCCCAACTGTCCGTCGCAATGCGCTGGATCACGCCGATCGCCAAGGACAGAACGGAGGAGGCGCGTGGTGAGCGTTCCTA
Organism: Ilumatobacteraceae bacterium; assembly: GCA_051005355.1. Taxonomy (GTDB): domain Bacteria; phylum Actinomycetota; class Acidimicrobiia; order Acidimicrobiales; family Ilumatobacteraceae; genus JALZMG01. The sequence continues at coordinate 9,304 of JBPCJL010000221.1, read as the reverse complement.
CGGGTCCGGAGATCATCACCTCGCGCTTCGGGGTCGCGGACGGCCACACGTACGACGGCTACGTACGCACGGGCGGGTACACGGCGCTGCGCAAGGCGCTCAACGACATGACGCCGCAGCAGGTCCACGAGCAGGTCAAGACGTCGGAGATGCAGGGCCGCGGCGGCGCCGGGTTCCCGACCGGCGTGAAGTGGGGCTTCCTCCCACCCGACGTGTTCCCCCGCTACGTCGTCGTCAACGGCGACGAGAGCGAACCCGGTACGTTCAAGGACCGCCTGCTGATGGAGCTCGATCCGCACCAGCTGATCGAGGGCACGGTGCTCACCTGCTATGCGGTCGGTGCGGCCCAAGCCTTCCTGTACGTGCGGGGGGAGATGGCGCTGGCGCAGGAGCGCATCGCCACCGCCCTGAACGACGCCTACGCCAACAACCTGGTGGGCGGCAACATCCTCGGCACCGACTTCTCCGTCGACGTGACGCTGACGTGGGGCGCCGGCGCCTACATCGTCGGCGAGGAGACGGCGCTCATCGAGAGCCTGGAGGGCGAGCGCGGCATGCCCCGCCTCAAGCCGCCGTACTTCCCGGCCGCCAAGGGCCTCTACCTCCAGCCGACGATCGTCAACAACGTCGAGACCCTGTCCAACGTCCCGTGGATCCTCACCGAAGGTGGTCAGGCCTTCCGCGACATCGGCGCGCCGACGTCGACGGGCATGCGCATGTTCGCCGTCAGCGGGCACGTCAACCGGCCCGGCGTCTTCGAGGTGCCGCAGGGCGTCACGACGTTCCGCATGCTGTTCGAGGCGCCCGAGTACGGCGGCGGCATCCGTGACGGCCGCACGCTCAAGGCCTTCATCCCGGGTGGGGCGTCGGCGCCGTGGTTCTACGAGGAGCACGTCGATCTGCCGCTCGACAAGCCGACGATCGACAAGGCCGGGTCGATGCTCGGCTCGGGCGCCATCGTCGTCATGGACGACCGCACCGACATGGTCGCCGCCTGCTGGCGGGTGGTGCGGTTCTTCGCCCACGAGAGCTGCGGCAAGTGCACGCCGTGCCGCGAGGGCACCACGTGGTTGGAGCGGATCCTCAAGCGGCTGCTCGACGGCGAGGGTCGCCCGGACGACGTCGCCACGCTGATGGACGTCAGCGAATCGATCAGTCCAGGGATCGCCTGGCCGCCACGCCAGACAACGATCTGCCCGCTGGGTCCGAGCGCCGTCAGTCCGATCGCCTCCGCCGTGCGCCGGTTCCCCGAAGAATTTGCGCACTACGTCGAACACGGCCGACCGACGGACGGCCTGCGCCGCCACCCCATCCACGGATCGATGGCCGATGTCGTCTGACGACTCGACGCGCAACGAGCAGGTCCACGAGGGCGAGACCGCCGAGGGCGAAGAGCACCACGAGGTGCTCGACGACCAGGAGGCCGCGGCCGCCGACGATCAGGGTCTGTCCACCGAGCCTGCGGCCGACGACCACGACCCAACCGAGGACGCGGGCGAGCCCGAGCCGCCACCGAAGACCACACTGACCGTCACGATCGACGGCCGCCCGTTCGAGGCCCGGCCCGACGAGTGGTTGATCGACGCCTGCGAGGAGGCGGGCGTGTACATCCCGCGGTTCTGCTACCACCCGCGCATGCGCCCGGTCGGGATGTGCCGGCAGTGCCTCGTCGAGGTCGAGGGTCCACGCGGCACGGCGCTGATCGTCAGCTGCATGACCCCAGTCGCCGATGGGCAGGTCGTGCACACCGCGAGCCCGACCGTCAAGCGGGCCCAGGAAGGCGTGCTCGAGCTGCTGCTCGCCAACCACCCGCTCGACTGCCCGGTCTGCGACAAGGGCGGCGAGTGCCCGCTGCAGGACCAGGCTTACTCGCACGGCCCGGGCGAGAGCCGGTACGTCGAGGAGAAGCGGCATTTCGAGAAGCCGATCCCGATCAGCAGCCTTGTCAACCTCGATCGGGAGCGCTGCATCCTCTGCGACCGGTGCACCCGATTCGCCAACGAGGTGGCCGGCGACCCGCTGATCTCGTTCACCCATCGTGGCAACGAGACGCAGATCCTCACCTTCCCCGACCTGCCCTTCTCGTCCTACTTCTCCGGCAACACCGTCCAGATCTGCCCGGTCGGCGCGCTCACGGCGACGCCGTACCGGTTCAAGGCCCGGCCGTGGGACCTCGAGCAGGTGGAGAGCACGTGCACCACGTGCTCGGTCGGCTGCCGCATCGTGGTGCAGTCCAGCCGTGACCAGCTGCTGCGGTACCAGGGCGTCGATTCCGACCCCGTCAACTGGAGCTGGCTCTGCGATCGTGGTCGCTTCGACTTCGAGGCGGTCAACTCCGACGAGCGCCTCAGCGCGCCGATGGTGCGCGGCGAGGGCGGTCTGGCCGAGACGAGCTGGAACGTGGCCATGACCACGGCGAGCCGGCTCTTTGCCGAGGCGCTCGGCGCCCGGGGACCGGAGGGCATCGCCGTGCTCGGCGGCGCCCGCGGCACGAACGAGAGCGCCTTCGCCTGGGCGCAACTGGCCGACGCCCTCGGCGTCGACCGACGAGATCCGCAGCTCGGCGACGGTCTGCCCGCCGCGCTGCTGTCGCTGCCGCGGGCCACCATCGACGAGGCGGCAGCGGCACCGACGATCGTGCTCCTCGGGGGCGATCTGAAGGAAGAGCTCCCCGTGCTGTACCTGCGGCTGCGCCACGCCGCCGAGCAGCGCACGAGCCGCATCATCGAGGTCGGGCCGACCGAGACGGGCCTCTCGCCGTACGCCTGGCGCAGCATCCGGGTCGAGGCCGGCTCGGCGGCCGCCGTCCGGCGCGCGCTCAGCGAGCACGAGGTCGCCGACCAGCTGGGCGCCGGTCCCGTAGTGATCGTCGCCGGTCGGGGCAACCTCGCCGAGTCCGAAGGCGCAGCCGTCGCCGCGTTGCGTGCCGTCCTCGACGTCTGCCCTGGCGCCACCGTGCTGCCGGCGCTGCGCCGAGGCAACGTGGTCGGCGCGCTGGCGCTCGGACTCGCGCCGAAGGGTGTCGGGGCGGACGCCATCGGGATCCTCACCGCCGCCGCCGAGGGCCGCATCGACCTGCTGGTGTTGCTGGGTGCCGATCCGATCGCCGACTGCCCAGATGCCGACCTGGCCCGGCGCGCCCTCGCCGGCGCGCGCCGAATCGTCGCCGTCGACACGTTCATCACCGAATCGTCGGCGCAGGCCGACGTCGTGCTGGCGGCGGCGGCGTTCGGCGAGCAGGACGGGACCACCACCAACCTCGAGGGCCGGGTGTCGGTCGTGGCGCAGAAGGTCACCGGGCGCAGGACCGTCCGTCCGGACTGGATGATCGCCGCCGAGCTGGCCGACCGGCTGGACCACGCCGAACTGGCCGACGAGCTGGCGTCGGTCGAGGCGATCACGGACCTGATCGCCAGCCGGGTGCCGGCCTACGCCGGTGCCACCCGTGCCGCCCTCGCGTCGAGTCGTGATGGCGTGCTGGCCGTCCCGCCGACCGGCGCCGTGGACTGGCCCGCCGGACCGGATGGCGACGCTCCGGTGCGCAACCGCTACGACTACCGGCTGGTGCTCAACCGGCAGCTGTACGACCGGGCCGTCGGCACGGCGCGGTCGCCGTCGTTGGCTCCGCTGGCCGGCAGGAGCGCCGCCCACGTCAACCCGCTCGACCTCGACGCCCTCGGTGTGGCCGACGGCGACCAGGTCCGCGTGGTCGCCGCTCGTGGCACCGCGCTGCTGCCGATCAGTGCCGACGCCCGTGTGCCGCGTGGTTCGCTGCGCGTCCCGTTCAACGTCGCCGGCCCGGCGATCACCGACCTCGTCGACGCCGGCGCGGCGGTCACCGACGTGCGGGTGGAGCGGCTGTAGCCGTGCTGGCCATCGACCCACTGTTCTTCGGCGACCTGCTGTGGACGCCGCTGATCATCGTCGCCATCAAGGTCCTCGTGATCTTCGCCATCGGGCTCGTGGCGACGATGTTCATGGTCTGGTTCGAGCGCAAGATCATCGCCGGCATGCAGAACCGTGTCGGCCCGAACAAGGCCGGACCGTTCGGCCTCCTGCAGACCTTGGCCGACGGCATGAAGCTGATCTTCAAGGAGGACTTCCTGCCCGATCGGGCCAACCGGTTCGTCTACCGCATGGCGCCGTTTCTCGCCTTCGTGCCGGCGTTCGTCGTGTGGTCCGTGATCCCGCTCGGTGGTGACTTCCGCGACGAGCGGACGGGCGTCGTCACGTGGTTCGGTGAGCCGACGCGAGTGATGTTGGCCGATCCACCGATCGACATCCTGCTCGTGCTGGCCGTCTCGTCGATCGCCGTGTACGGGATCATGCTCGCCGGCTGGTCCAGCGGGTCGAAGTACCCGCTGCTCGGATCGGTGCGGGCATCGGCGCAGATGGTCAGCTACGAGGCCGCCCTCGGCCTCAGCGTGGCTGCGGTGCTCTTGAGTGCGGGCACGCTGTCGACGGCGGGAATCGTGGCCGACCAGGGCTCGATCACCGAGTGGAACCTGATCGCCACGGGCATCGTGCCGTTCGTCATCTTCATGATCGCCGCGACGGCCGAGCTGAACCGGCCGCCGTTCGACCTGGTCGAAGCCGAGCAGGAGCTGGTCGGCGGGTTCAACACCGAGTATTCGGCGTTCGGCTTCGCGCTGTTCTTTCTGGCCGAGTTCATGAACACGATCACGATGAGCGGGATCATCGTCACGCTGTTCCTCGGTGGGCCGCAGCCCGTGTCGATCGGTGACTGGACGGCCGACATCCCGCTGATCCCGAACGGGTTGGAAGGCACGATCTGGTTCGTCCTCAAGCTGTTCGTGTTCCTCTACATCTACGTGTGGTTGCGGGCCACGCTGCCGCGGCTGCGCTACGACCAGCTGATGGACCTCGGCTGGAAGGTGCTGATCCCGATCTCGCTCGGGTGGCTGCTGCTGCTGGCCGCCATCCAGGTCGGCCGGGACAACGACTGGAACGTGGTCGCCGTGGTCGCGGTCTCGTTCGTGGTGCTCGTCGTCAGCGGGGCGGTCATGCTGGCGGCGATCAGGGTCAGCGCCCGCAACCGGGAAGGAGCGTTGAGCTGAGGGGCTACCTCGAGGGAGTCGGTGTGACGTTGCGCCAGCACCGCCTGTTCGGCGGCAAGCGGGTGACCGAGAACTACTCCGGCGGGCGGGCCGTGAAGCGGGCGCGCGGCAAGGGCAAGAAGGGGGATTCCGGAGATGCCGTCGAGCTGGCGCCGCCGGACGCCCACGACGACGTGAAGATGACGAAGCCGGCGCGCGTGCACGGGCGCCACGTCCTCGGCCGCTACGAGGACGGGATGGAGAAGTGCATCGGGTGCGAGCTCTGCGCCGGCGTGTGCCCGGCGGACTGCATCTACGTGCGCGGCGCCGACAACGACCCGGAGGACCCGACGTCACCGGGCGAGCGCTACGGGTTCGTGTATGAGATCAACTACCTCCGCTGCATCCACTGCGACCTGTGCGTCGAGGCCTGTCCGACGGAAGCCATCACCGAGTCCAAGCTCTTCGAGTTCTCGTTCACGAATCGGCGCGACGCCATCTACACCAAGGCGGAGCTGCTGGTCGGCGACGACGGTCGGCCGCAACACCTGCCGTGGGAGGACTGGCGCGAGGGGGACGACGTCAACACCAGCGCGTGGGTGCGGGCCACGGCCTCCTCCGGCGATGCCGACTTCGTCGGTGAGGTCGGCTGGAGCGCCGACCTCGGCTACGGCCTCCGCCAACCCGAGGCCCCGGCGCCGTGACGGCCGTGGGCGCGATCTTGCGCACCGAATCCGCAGAGTGCAGCTGGGGCGCGATCTTGCGCACCGAATCCGCAGACTGCCGCTGGCGTCACGGTTTTCTTGCACCTCAGCCGCACTCTGCGGATTCGGCGCGGTTTTTCGCGCCCCAGCCGCAGTCTGCGGATCCGGTGCGGTTGGGTGACGCCGCCAGGTGGTCATTCCGATGATCGACCTCATCGTCTTTGTCATTGCCTCGATGATGGTGCTGGTCGGGGCGGTGGGGGTGATCGTCTCCAGCCATCCGGTGCACGCCTCGCTCAGCCTCGTTCTGACGCTGTTCGGCGTGGCCGTTCACTTCGTGGCGATGGAGGCGCACTTCCTGGCCGCCGTGCAGGTGATCGTCTACGCCGGCGCCATCGTCGTGCTCTTCCTGTTCGTGATCATGCTGCTCGGCGTCGACCGGGCCGAGGATCTGCGCACCGATCGACTCCCGATCCAACGCCCGCTGGCCGCCGTCATGGGCGTCGGCGTGGTCGGACTGCTGGTCGCCGCCATCATCGCCTCGCGCGACACCGACCCCTTGGCGCGCGGCACCGGACTCGACGTCGCCGGAACACCCATTGACGAGAGCACCGTCGTCGAGACCGACGCCAACATCCGCCAGCTGGCCGGCAACCTGTTCAGCGACAACGTCTTCGCTTTCGAGCTGACGTCGGTCCTGCTGATCGTGGCCGTGGCGGCGACCGTGATCCTGACCCGCCGGGAGCGCCGGTCGTGATCGCAGCCATCGAGCCGAACGCCACGTGGTACCTCATCCTCGCCGCCTTCGTCTTCGGGATCGGTGCGGTGGGCGTGATGATCCGGCGCAACCCGCTGGTCATGTTCATGTGCATCGAGCTGATGCTCAACGCCGTGAACCTCAGCTTCGTCGCCCTGTCGCAGCGCCTCGGTGACATCGGCGGTCAGACGGCGGTGTTCTTCGTTCTCGTCGTCGCCGCCGCCGAGGTCGTCGTCGGTCTCGGGATCATCGTGTCGATCCTCCGCCGCCGCCCCGGCGCCACCGCCGACGACCTCGCCGAGCTGAAGGGCTAGAGAGGAGATGGCCGAGCTGATCTGGTTGGTGCCGGGGTTCCCGCTGTTCGGGTTCCTGGTGCTGCTGCTGTTCGGGCGGCGGCTCGGGGACCCGCGGGCCGGCTGGTTCGCCACGGCGATGATGGTGGGCTCGTTCGTCGTGTCGGTCGGCGCCTACTTCGACCTGCTGGGTCGGCCCGACGAAGAACGCGTCGAGATCGTCGATCTCTTCTCGTGGCTGCCGGTCGGCTCGCTACAGGTCGACATGGCCTTCCTCGCCGACCCGCTGAGCATCGGCATGTGCCTCTTCGTCACGGGCGTCGGGGCGCTGATCCACCTCTACGCCATCGGCTACATGCACGGCGACGCCAAGTTCTCCAAGTTCTTCCTCTACATGAACCTGTTCGCCGTCTCGATGCTGCTGCTCGTGCTCGGCGAGAACCTGCTCGTCACGTTCCTCGGCTGGGAGGGCGTCGGCACGTGCTCCTACTTCCTGATCGCCTTCTGGCAGACCCGCGAGTCGGCGGCGACGGCGGGCAAGAAGGCCTTCGTCACCAACCGCGTCGGTGATTTCGGCTTCATGCTGGCCATGTTCCTCACGTTCGGTGCCGTTGGCTCGCTGAGCTACGAGGTGCTCAACGGCGCCGCCGAAGAAGGGCTGCTGGCCGAGTCGAGCGCCACCGCCATCGCCGCCCTGCTGTTCCTCGGGGCCGTCGGCAAGTCGGCGCAGCTGCCGCTGTACTTCTGGCTGCCCGACGCCATGGAGGGCCCCACCCCGGTCTCGGCGCTGATCCACGCCGCCACCATGGTCACCGCCGGCGTGTTCCTGATGGTGCGCGTCAACCCCGTGCTCACGGTGTCGGCCGACTGGGTGCCCGAGCTGATCGGCTGGATCGGCGTGATCACGGCGTTCTTCGCCGCCACGATCGCCATGGCCCAGAACGACATCAAGAGGGTCCTGGCCTACTCCACGGTGAGCCAGCTCGGCTACATGTTCCTGGCCGTCGGCTCCGGTGCCTACGTGGCGGCGATCTTCCACATGATCACGCACGCCTTCTTCAAGGCGCTGCTGTTCCTCGGCGCCGGCTCCGTGATCCACGGCATGCACGACGAGCAGGACATGCGGCGGATGGGGATGCTGCGGGCGCTCATGCCGGTCACGGCGATGACCTTCATCGTCGGCTGGCTGGCCATCGCCGGCGTTCCGCCGTTCGCGGGCTTATGGTCGAAGGACGACATCCTCCTGTACTCGCTGGCCGACAATCCGATCTGGTACGTGATCGGGCTGGTCACGGCGATCATCACCGCCTACTACATGACGCGCCAGGTGATCCTCGTCTTCTTCGGCCAGGCCCACTGGCGCGATGCCGCCCCAGAGCACGGCGCCCACGGCGAGATCAAGCCGCACGAGAGCCCGCCGACCATGCTCATCCCCCTCGTCGTGCTGGCCGGCCTGGCCACGGTCGGCGGCATCATCCAACTCCCGTTCGGCGAGTCGTGGTACCGCCTCGAGCACTGGCTGGAGCCGGTGATCGAGTTCGGCGAAGCCGACATCACCGACACGTCGGCGTACGACGCGCGCTACCTCCTGCTCGTGATCGCCGCCGTCGGCGCGGTGGCCGGCATCGTCGTGGCCTGGCTCGTGTACCAGCGCCGCCGGATCAAAGCCGTCGAGCCGGCGTTCTTCGCCAACGCCTGGTACTACGACCGCGCCGTCACGGACTTCATGGGCGGACCCGGCTACGACGCCGCCGAGGGTGCGGCGTGGTTCGACCACAACGTCGTGGACGGCGCGGTCCGCGGCACCGCCGTCGTCGTGCGCGACACCGCCAGCGAGCTGCGCAAGGGCCAGACCGGGTTCGTGCGCGCTTACGCCGGCGTCATCGGCATCGGCGTCGTGATCCTGCTCGGCTGGTTCGTCGTCGCCAGGGCCATCCTGTGAACGCCGGCTGCTGATGGACTCGGACGTCGGGTTCCCGATCCTCACTGCCCTCGTCCTGGTTCCGGCGATCGGGTCGGTGCTCGTCGCCCTCACGGGGACCCGGCGGCCGGAGATCGTCAAGCTCGTCGGGCTCGTCGTCGCGACGTTGACGCTGGCCCTCACCATTTGGACCATTGCCGCCTTCAGCACTGCCGATGCCGGGTTCCAGTTCGTCAGCAAGCACACGTGGATCGAGGAGTGGGGCATCTCCTGGCACCTCGGCGTCGACGGGATCTCGCTGCTGCTCGTGGCCCTGACCGGGCTGCTGTTCCCGCTCGTGATGGTGGCCGTGCAGCCGCACCACGACGACAAGTCCTACCTCGCCTGGCTGCTGTTGCTCGAGGCCGGGATGATGGGTGCCTTCCTCAGCCTCGACCTCTTCATTTTCTTCATCTTCTTCGAGCTGACGCTCGTGCCGATGTACTTCCTCATCGGCGGCTGGGGCTACGAGGGTCGGGTGAACTCGGCGCTGAAGTTCTTCCTGTTCACGATGTTCGGGTCGGCCTTCATGC
>JBPCJL010000220.1:0-8074 GCA_051005355.1 Ilumatobacteraceae bacterium | reverse complement strand
CAACTGCGAGACCTAGCACGACTCCGGGAGACCCGACCGAGAGCGGTGAGGGTCGATACCGCGTTACATCGCGTCCGAGGCCGCCGGTGAGCGCAACTCGTCCCCCACGGGTGTAGGGGCGGCGCGCCGATGCAGCTCGTACACGGTTGACCTGTGGGCGCGGTGCGGCCGCCCGGAGTCATCATCTCGACACCGCCGCCCGGCTCCTCGACCTGATCATCACGATCCCAACGACCGCCACCACCAGCACCCACCCCAGCCAGGACCACGGCGGGCCCGGTTCGACAGCGGCGCCGACCGTGGCCACAGCGTCGATCCATTGCACGCCGACACCGACCGGTGCCATCACCACCGGCGCCATCGCCGGGACCGCGCCGGCGAGCAGCGATGCCGGCAACCCGTACAGCATGACCAGGCCGGCGACCGGCACGGCGACGAGGTTGGCGACCGTGCCGATTACCGACAGCCGCCCGAACACCAGCAGGCTCGGCAATGCCACACCCACCTGGGCGCCGATCGTGATGGCGACGGGAAGGGCCAGCGGCCCCAGTCGACCGAGCCGCCGCGCCAACCACGGGCCGATGCCCGTGACGCCCGCCGTGGCGCCGACCGAGAGCCAGAAGCCGACCGACCACGCCAGCAGCGGATCGATGAGCAGCAGCCCGGCCACGGCCAACGCCAGCAGCCGGACGGGTTGGCGCTGGCGCCCGAGCAAGAAGGCGGTGGCGCTGAGGCCGGCCATCGTGGCGGCCCGCAGCACCGACGGCTCGGCCCGGGTGAGCACCACGAACCAGCCGATGATCGCGAGCGTGGCCAGCCAGCGCGGGACCGGTCGGGCCCGCCGCAACAGCGGGCCAGCCGCCGCCAGCACGAAGGCCACGTTCTGTCCCGACACGGCCGTCAGGTGGGACAGGCCGCTGGCTCGAAAGCGCTCAATCATCTCCGGCGGCTGGTCACGGTCGTCGCCGATGAGGAGCCCCCTCGTCAGCGCGGCGCGATCGGCGGGCAGGACGCCGGCGCCACGCTCGATCACGGCGCGCACCCGGTTCGAGCTCTCGGCCAGCGGGCTGCCGACGCGGACGTCACCCAGCCAGTCGGCGTACAGCTCGCCGACGATGTGCTGCCACGCGACCCGCCGCGCCCGGTCGTCGTCGAGGGCGACCAGCCGGCCGTTGATCCTGACGTTGTCGCCGCTGCGCCACTCGGCCACACGCAGCTGCGCCGCCCGCCCGCGGACCCACAGCTCGTAGCGCTCGCCGTCGATCTCGACGACGGCGCGCAGCGCGGCCGACGCCCGCTGGGCGTCACCGACGACCTCGGCCCAGCCGTCCACCGGACCGAGGCGGTCGGGGACCAGCGCCTGCCACGCGCCGTCGGCCCGCGTCGACGCCACCAGCGCCAGGACGACGAAGCCGGCAGCGATGGCGGCGCGGCCGGTGACGAGCGCGGCGCCGGCCGGTATGACCGCCACCCACCACGTCCTGGTCGCCGCAGCCACGGCGACGGTCGATGCGGCCGCGACCACCCACGGCGTCGGCAGGGCAGAGCGGACGCCCGGCCTACGATGCCGCCACGACGGGCGAACCGTCTCGTACTCTCCGGTCATCGCCCTCTCAACCATGACCCAGTGCACGTTCGAAGGTCCGCGGTGGTACCGGGGCCGCATCCGCAGTCGAGGACCCCTGGTCGCGCTCCTGCCGCCGGCCGCGGTCGGCGCGGTGGCCCTGCTTCTGCTCAACCTGGGCGGCAGCAGTCTCACCGGCGTCACGGGCCTCGTGCTCGGGATCCTGGCCGCACCGGCACTGCTGGCCGTCGGCTCGCCCATCTCCAGCAACTCGCTGATCCCGGTCGGGATCGCGATCAGCGTGGTGCTGTGGCTGGTCGTCGGGCTTCTCGCCTCCCGCCGGGCCACGCGCTACCCCATGGCGACCTGGGGCGACTTCTGGCGGGCCTACGCCGTGCTGGCCGGGGGCATCTGCGTCGGTGCCGGCATCGCCCTGGGTGTGGCTCGGGCGGCCGTCGGCGATGCGCTGATCTGAGCCCGGCACGGGTCAGACCCGGACCAAGTCGCGCAAGCCCTCGAGCTTGGCCGGGCCGATGCCGCGCACGGCTTCCAGGTCGTCCACCGACGCGAACGGGCCGTGTTCGGTGCGGTGCTCGACGATGGCCGTGGCCGTCGCCGGCCCGATCCCCGGCAGCTCGTCGAGCTCCTCCACCGAGGCCCGGTTGAGGTCGATCGGTCCGGCTGGCCCCTCCGCGACGCCGCCGCTCGACGGTGCGGGAGGTGGTGCCTCGCCGACCACGGGGACGTACACGCGCTCGCCGTCGGCCACGACGGCGGCCAGGTTGAGGGCGCCGGGGTCGGCCGTGGGCATGGCGCCGCCGGCGGCGTCGATCGCCGTCTCAACGCGCGCGTCGGCCGCCAGCTCGTAGACGCCCGGTACCGCCACCGCACCGGCCACGTGGACCAGGATCGGGCCCGGCGGCCCGGTGGTCGCCGTCGGCGGCGTGGACGTGGGACCGGGTGGCGCGGTGGCAAGCGGCAGTCCGGCTTCCGTCGGCGGCACGGGCGCCCGCAGCAGCCACCAGCCGACGACGACCAGGACGACCATCGTGACGGCGCCGGCGATCAGGCGGCCGGCTCCGAACCACTCGATCCAGGGCCGCAGCCGGCCGTCAGGCCATGGAACCGTCCGGCCGGCTGGACGCGCCGGGTCGCCATCCAGATCTTCGGCGGAGATGTCCTCGATGGGCATCGAACCCTCCTCGCACGCGGCGCCATCGACGCAACGGGAATCGGGGGATGTCGGGTACCGGCGAACGTACCTGCGAGGTGTCACCAGACCGGTTCTGTCCTGCCGAACCGGCCGTACCCGGCCGTCTGCTCAGGACAGGACGGCTAGAACAGCGTGGCGGTGAGGCGGCGGCGGAAGCCGGCGGTGCGTGGGTCGGTGGGACCCATCAGCTCCAGGATGTCCACGAACTCCTGACGCGCCTCATCGTCGCCGCGGACGCGGCCGAGGAGCTCTTCCAGCTTGGCGTCGTAGTCGTCGGTCGGCTCGATGCCGACGCGTGCTGCGGCAGCGATGCGGCGCGTGCGCTCGCTCTCCGGGATGCGCTCCAGCAGACCGAGCGCTTCCTCGGTGTCGCCCTGTTCGACGAGCAGCTCGGCGAGCGCCACGATCACGTCCTCGTTGCCCGGCTCGAGCGCCAGCGCCTGGCGGAGGCTCAGCTTGTCGCCAGCGGCGAGCAGCGTGGCCACCTGTGACTGCGCCTCGGTCGGCAGCAGCCCGTCGACGAACCGCTGCACCTCGTGCTCCGGATAGGCGCCGACGAACCCGTCGACGACCTGCCCGTCCCGCATGGCGTAGACGGCCGGGATGGACTGGACACGAAAGGCCTGACTGATCGCCGGGTTCTCGTCGACGTTGACCTTGGCCAGCACGACCTGACCGTCGGTGGCGTCGACCACCTTCTCGATAATCGGGCCGAGCGTCTTGCACGGGCCGCACCACGGAGCCCACAGGTCGACGACGACGGCGGCCGACTTGGATCGCTCGACGACCTCGGCCTCGAAGGTCGCATCGGTGACATCCATCGCCATGCGAGCGAGGATACCGGTGACCCGAAGGCGGGCTCCGGGCCCCGGGTGGCCGGCCCCAGCGGGCGGGATTCGTTGGTACCGTCGTCTCGATGACGGCGGAGGTGGCCGGTCACCAAGCAGAGGCGGTGGCGCTGGCGGCGGTGCCGGGGATCGATGTCGACCGGGTGTCGGCGTGGCTGACCGAGCACGTGGCCGGCGCGTCCGGGCCGTTCCGCTTCCAGGTCATCGCCGGCGGTCACTCCAACCTCACGTACCGGGTCGACGACGCCGCCGGCCGCGCCATGGTGCTGCGCCGCCCGCCGCTGCACCACGTGCTCGCCAGCGCCCACGACATGGCCCGCGAGCACCGGATCATCGCCAGCTTGGGCGACACTGCGGTGCCCGTGCCGACCACGCTTGGCTACTGCCCGGACGACGCCGTCATCGGGGCGCCGTTCTATGTCATGGAGTTCGTCGACGGTCACGTCGTGCGGGACGAAACGATGGCCGAGGCGATGCTCAGCCCCGACGCACGGGCCGTCGCTAGCCGGTCTATCGCCGACACGCTGGTGGCGCTACACGCCGTCGACGTCGAGGCCGTCGGTCTGGCCGACCTCGCCCGTCACGACAGCTACATCGCCCGCCAGTTGAAGCGGTGGCACGGCCAATGGCAACAGCAGCGGACTCGCGAGCTGCCGCTCGTCGACGAGGTCCACGACGCGCTGGCGGAGCGCATCCCCGACCAGGGTCCGGCGACGATCGTCCACGGCGACTACCGCCTCGACAACACGATCGTCTCCACCGCCGGCGATGTCGTCGCCGTGCTCGACTGGGAGATCTGCACCCTCGGCGACCCCCTGGCCGACGTCGGGCTGCTGCACGTGTGCTGGACCGGCCCGGGCGACGCGCCGAGCGCGTGGGCCGGCCGGGCGACGACTGCGGCCGGGTTCTGGGACCGCCGGCAGGTCATCGAGCGATATGGGGAGGTGTCCGGCCGCGACCTGTCGCAGCTGGGCTTCTACATCGCCTTCGGGTACTGGAAGCTGGCCTGCATCCTCGAGGGCGTCTACGCCCGCTACGTCGGCGGCGCGCTCGGCGCCCGACATCTCGACGAGCTGGCGCCGTTCGCCGCCCAGGTCGATGCCGCCGCAACCATGGCTGCCGAGCAGCTCGAAGGGCTTGACCGTGACGTCTGACCACCGCTTCGTCGCCGCCACCGAGGGCCTCGACACGCCGGTGCTGGTGGTGATGCTGACCGGCTGGATCGACGCCAGCGGCGCAGCTGCATCGGCAATGGGCGCGCTCGAGCAGGAGTGCGACGCCGCCCCGCTGGTCGAGTTCGACGACGACGTGTACATCGACTACCGAGCCCGCCGGCCCGTGCTGGAGCTGCGCGACGGCGTCAACCACCGGCTCGTCTGGTCGTCACCGGCGCTGCAACGCGGACGCTCCCCCGACGGCAAGGACGTGCTGCTGCTCGGCGGTCCCGAGCCGGACATGGCCTGGCACCGCTTTGCCAGGACCGTCGCCGACCTGGCCGAGGAGCTCGGCGTCGAGCGCATGGCCGCGCTCGGCGCCTACCCGTTCGCCACGCCGCACACGCGGCCGTCGCACCTGTCGGCGACGTCCCCTTCGCGAGACGTGCTGGTCGGCCTGCCGTTCCGCACCAGCTCGGTCGACGTCCCCGCCGGCATGGCGGCGGCGCTGGAGCAGACGGTGCACGAACGAGGCATCCCGGCCGTCGGGATCTGGGCCCAGGTGCCGCACTACGTGGCGTCGATGTCGTACCCGGCGGCGTCGGTCGCCCTGCTCGAGGGACTGGCCACGGCGACGGGCGTGCGCGTCGAGGCCACCGAGCTGCGCCGCGAGTCGGTCCTGCAGCGCGAGCGCCTCGACCAGCTCGTCGACGGCAACGAGGAGCACCAGGCGATGATCGCCCAGTTCGAGCGGATGTACGACGCCGCCGACGAGAGCTTGCCGGGGCAGGGCGGTCTGGAGCTGCGCACCGGCGACGAGATCGGCGAAGAGGTCGAACGCTTCCTCCGCGAGCAAGGCAAGTCCTGACCCATCGGAGGGTTTGCTGAGGGAAGGCGCCGCACGTAGCCCTCGGATGCAGATAACCCTCGGATGGGAGGGCGGTCCAGGTCGGGGCCTACGGTCGAGGCGCATGAAGGTCGACGGAGGCATCCCGACAGATCTGGACAAGGCGGCGGCCCAGGCCCAGGAGCTGGAGTCGGCGGGGTATTCAGGAGCATGGACGGCCGAGACGGCGCACGACCCGTTCCTGCCGCTACTGCTGGCGGCCGAGCACACCGACACGATCGAGCTCGGGACGTCCATCGCCGTTGGCTTCGCCCGCAGCCCGATGACGCTGGCCAACACGGCGTGGGACCTGCAGGCATACTCCAAGGGGCGCTTCATCCTCGGCCTCGGCAGCCAGATCAAGCCGCACATCACCAAACGCTTCTCGATGCCGTGGAGCCACCCGGCCGCCCGCATGCGCGAGCTGATCCGGGCCATCCGGGCCATCTGGGACACCTGGCTCACCGGCGCCAAGCTGGAGTTCCGGGGCGAGTTCTACACGCACACGCTGATGACGCCGTTCTTCACGCCCGACGCCAAGGACCTCGACGGGATCGGCGTGCCCAAGATCTTCCTGGCCGGTGTCGGCGAGCTGATGACCGAGGTGGCCGGCGAGGTCTGCGACGGGTTCCTCTGCCACGGCTTCACCACCGAGCGCTACCTGCGCGAGGTCACGTTGCCCGCCCTCGAGCGGGGCAGGGCCAAGGCCGGCAAGACGATGGAGGGTTTCCAGATCATCGGGCCGAGCTTCGTCGTCACCGGCAACGGCGACGAGGAGATGGACAAGGCTGCCGCCGGCACCCGCCAGCAGATCGCCTTCTATGGCTCGACGCCGGCGTACCGGGGTGTCCTCGACCTCCACGGATGGGGCGGGCTGCAGGACGAGCTGAACGCGCTCTCCAAGCAGGGCCAGTGGGTGCAGATGGGCCAGCTGATCGACGACGAGATCCTCAACACGTTCGCCGTGGTCGGCCCTCCCGAGCACGTCGGTCCGGAGCTGCACCGCCGCTACGGCGACGTCGTCGAGCGGGTCATGTTCTACGCCCCGTACAAGTCGGACCCCGACCGCTGGGGCAAGGTGCTCGACGACATCAAGTCCGCCTGAATCGTCGATGGGCACGTTCGGCGAGTTCTTCCCGATGTTGGCGACCGCCGACCTGGAGCCGATGCTGCGCTTCTACTGCGACCTGCTTGGGTTCGAGCAGAGCTACCAGTTCCCACCCGAGGGCGAGCCGGGGTTCGTGACGCTGCGCTTGGGTGTCGCCGAACTCGGCATCGGCGCCGGCGGCGTCCCGGCGGACGTCGGGCCCGGGCGCACGTCGTTCTGCATCTACGCCCACGACTGCGACGACGCCGTCGCGCTGCTGCGGGCCAACGGGGTGACCGTCACGGCCGAGCCGGAGGATCAGCCGTGGGGCGAGCGGATGGCTCGGGTGCTCGACCCTGACGGCAATGAGGTCGTGATCATGGCCCGGTCGTCTTCTGCGTGAGCGAAGCTGCGCCGAGGAGCCAGCTGCGGACGTTGGCGCCGAGGGCGTCGTCGGCGTAGCCGCCCTCCTGCAGCACGACCAGCGGGCGGCCGAGCGCGGCGACCGCGGCGCCGCAGCGGCCCATGCCGTCGGTCGTGAGCGCCAGGTCGCACATCGGGTCGTCGACGTAGGTGTCGACGCCGAGCGAGACGACGATCACCGCCGGATCGAACGCATCCACCGCGCCCAGCGCCTGCTCGAGCGAAGTCAGGTACGCGTCGTCGTCCGTACCTGCGGCCAGGGGAACGTTGCAGTTGCAACCACGTCCCCGGCCGGCGCCGATCTCGTCGGCAAACCCGGTGTGGTACGGGTACGCCCGCGCCGGGTCGCCGTGCAACGACGCGAACAGCACGTCGTCGCGCTCGTAGAAGATCTGCTGGGTGCCGTTGCCGTGGTGATAGTCGACGTCGAGCACCGCCACCCGGCCTCCACCGGCAACCGCCAGGTGGACGGCGGCGATCGCCGCATTGTTGAAGAAGCAGTAGCCACCGTAGAGCGATGTCGTGGCGTGATGGCCCGGTGGCCGGCACAGCCCGTACGCCAGCGGCGCACCACCGAGCACGGCGTCGGCCGCCCCGAGCGCGCAGTCGACGGCCGATCGGGCGGCGTCGTACGTCCCCGACGTCAACGGCGTCGTCGTCTCGAAGCACCACCAGCCGAGCCGGCCCGACACCTGCGCCGGCTCGCTCGACGGGCCCATCCCAGCCCGCAGGCCGGGCATGGCGAACACGTCAGGCACCACGTCGTGGCTCGGCTTGACGTCGCGCTGGTACTCGTCCCACGCCGCCGAGAGGAACCGCACCAGCCCCGTGTCGTGCACCGCCTCGCTCGGTGCCGTCCAGGCCGGCGACGGCTTCTCGATCGAGAAGTGCTCGTCGGC
>JBPCJL010000219.1:0-7892 GCA_051005355.1 Ilumatobacteraceae bacterium | reverse complement strand
AGCTGGACCTGCCCACCGAGACGTCGGTCGGCTGGTTGTCGCCGGAACGGCTGGAGCAGGTGCGGGCGCAGGTACCGCTGGTGTACGTCGACGCCGTGCCGGTGCGCGTGGACAGCGCCGGCCGGGTGACCGAGGTCGGCATGCTGCTGCGCGTCGCCGCCGACGGGACCATCAGTCGGATGGTGGTGAGTGGGCGAGTGCTGTTTGGCGAGCGGATTCGCGACGCTCTGATGCGTCACCTCGAGAAGGACCTCGGGCCGATGGCCCTGCCACGGCTGCCGGCCGACCCGACGCCGTTCACGGTGGTCGAGTACTTCCCCGACCCAGATCGTTCGGGGTTCCACGACCCCCGACACCACGCCGTCAGCCTCGCCTACGTCGTGCCGGTCGACGGCGACTGCCAGCCGACGCAGGAAGCGCTCGACCTGGCCTGGTTCGGCTGCGCGGAGGCGGTCGGACAGGCCGTACGCGAGCAGATGACCGGCGGCCACGACCGCCTCATCCGCATGGCGTTGGCCCACTGCGGCGAGTTCCCGTACGGTGGTTCGCACGGTTACAAGCAGACTGCGGCTGGGACGCGAATCTCGACGCTGAACCTGCACTCTGCTGCCCGGATTGCAGAAAACTGGCATTCCAGCAGCACTCTGCGGATTCTGTGCGCAACGCGGAGGGTCCACCGGCGGGTCCCCGTCGGCACGTAGCTTCGGGGGTCGATGCCGGAGGGCGACACAATCCACCGGGCAGCGGCCGCCTTGCGCAGCGCCCTCGTCGACCAGAAGATGCTCTTCTTCGAGGCGCCGCGGCTCGTCGGGCTCACTCCCCGAGCGG
Source organism: Ilumatobacteraceae bacterium (assembly GCA_051005355.1). Taxonomy (GTDB): domain Bacteria; phylum Actinomycetota; class Acidimicrobiia; order Acidimicrobiales; family Ilumatobacteraceae; genus JALZMG01. Next base: position 7,064 of record JBPCJL010000219.1, on the reverse strand, counting down.
GGCGGACGATCGAGCGGGTCGAGAGCCACGGCAAGCACCTCGAGATCGAGTGGGACGACGGCATCATCCTGCACACGCACATGCGGATGAGCGGCTCGTGGCACCTCTACCGCAAGGGCCAGAGCTGGCTGCGCAACCACCGTGATGTGCGGGCGTTGATCGAGGTCGACGGCTGGGTCGCCGTCTGCTTCAACGCCCCGCTGGTCGAGACCTACCGCCACCCTGACGCCAGCCGACACCCGGGCCGCCGGGCGCTCGGTCCCGACCTCTGCCGGGCCGACGCCGACCTGCGGCGCTGCGTCGACGGTCTCTTGGCCTACGACGACCCGCACGCAACCATCGCCGAGGTACTGCTCGACCGGCGGGTCTTCTGCGGCGTCGGCAACGTGTATCGCTGCGAGGTCCTGTGGGTCGCCGAGTTGAGCCCGTTCGCGTCCGTCGGCGAGCTGCCCGAGGCGGACGCCGTCCGGCTCGTCAACCTCGCCGCCCAACTGCTCCGGGCCAACCTCCGCCATGCCCAGCGGGTCACCATCCCCGGGGTGCGTGGCGGACTCGCCGTCTACGGCCGCTCCGGCCAGCCCTGTCAGCGCTGCAGCTCGACCGTCTTGTCGCGCCGCACCGGCGAGTTCGCCCGCACCCTCTACTGGTGCCCCGGGTGCCAGGTCCGCCTCGCCCCCCGCCGCCCGCCCGCCCCGCCCGAGCCGGTTCTGACGACGATCTGATACCCGTACGGGTACCGATCGCGCCGCGGAATCGCATCCGTGCTACTCAACCTCGAAGGCGGGCGGCTCGGTCGGAGCCGGCAACGTGGTTTCGGGAGTCACTTCGTCGTCATCGATGATGGTCATCGTCACTTCGTCGGGATCGGGCGTGCCGTCGGCGCGGACCGTGAGCCGGAGGATGAATTGCTCGGGGTCTCCATCTCAACGTCATCGACCAGGTCGATGACGACCTGGTCCCTGACCTCGCCTGGTTCGAAGCTGAGCACGGTGTCGGGCAGCGCGAAATCGTCGCCCGGCGTGGCGGAGGGGCCGTCGCGCCCGGCGACGGCCGTGACGCCGACCAGCACCGTCGTGGCCGCCGTTCGCGTCAAGGAGATCTCTACGACCAGCGACGGCTCTGCTTCACCAACCTCGTACGTCTTGGCGATCGCCCTCGGCAACACGTTGGCGACGACCCGCGCCGACGCGCTGTCCTTGATGTCGTCACGGGCGACGAACTCGAACGTGGACGCTTCGGCCGTGTCGCCGTCGGGGGAGTAGGAGAACGAGCCGTCGGGTTGGAGCTCGAGCGAAGTCTCGGCGACTTCTCCGACAAGCCGGTACGTCAACGTGTCGCCGTCTGGATCACGTGCGGTGAGGTTGCCGGTGAAGGTGGTGTCCTCCAGAGCATAGAACTCGAAGGAATCTGCGACCGGCGCCTCGTTGGACGGTTCCGGTGGTGGTCCAGACGAGGTCGATTCGCTGAGCGGTGGCGGCGCCGTGGTCACGGTTGGCGGTGTCGTCGCTGATGTCGCGGTGGTCGATGATGCCGTCGCCGTTGTCGATGATGCCGGCGCAGTCACCGCACTGGTCGAGGCATCGTCGTCGGTCGTCTCGTCGTCGGCGACGGCCCGCCACACCCACAGTCCGGCGCCGATCGCTACGGCGACGATCGCCCCCAGCAGGACTCGGGTCCATCGTGGCGATCCCGGCGGTCCTGTGGGCTCCGGTGCGGGGTCGTGAGGAGCCGGGTCGGGAGGCGGACCGGAGCGGCCGATCGCGTTGAGGGCGCGCAGCACACCGATCGCCGGCAAGCCGGTGCCGCGCACCAGCTCGCCGGCGTGCGTTGTGAGCAGGAGGTCACCCGGCGTCGTGCCTCGCCGCCGAGACTCATCGTGGAGGTAGGCGACGAGTCGAGGGGGTCGACGGGTCGGACGCGGTGGCAACTCCCTCGAGCGACCGCACCGTCGAGACAGCTGATGCAGCCCTGGCCAGCTGCTCACGCCATTCGTCGTCGCTGTAGGAGTCGATGCGCAGCAGATCCAGTTGCCTGCCGGCGGTGGGCAGCCAACGGAACCACAGCGACGAGGCGAGTCGCGTGGCCATGGCATCCACTACTCCCCCGCCGATCGTCTGCAGGTTGCGGGACTCGCGGGCGATGAGGATGTCGGCCGAACGCGCGAGCACGGGTGGATCCGCGGCAAGGGTGGCGCCAGCGTCACCGATGACAGCCAGGCGCAGTGCGGCGACGTCGCTCGGCACGACGCCGGCCAGGTCTTGATCGCTCAAGACCTGCAACGACTCGCCGGCCTGGCGCCGGGCCAGTTCACCTGTGCTCGACGCCGCCACCAGGGTGCCCAGCAACAGCTGCACCAGCGGCGAGGCCAGCACACCTGCATCGGTGTCGCGATGCAGCGCGCGAAGGCACGCATCGGTGACCTCCGGGCGTTCGATCAGCGCCCAGTGCAGCTGGTCGAGCAGCCGGGCGAGGGCGAGGGTCGGCGTCCACGGCGCCTCGATCGGCACGACATGGACGACGGCGAGCGAGGCGGCGATGCCGTCTCCCGTGACGGGCAGGAATAGCAGCGTCTGCCATCCCTCCCAGGCCGGAACGACGAGCGACGACGCCGAATCGTCGCCGATCGTTGCGATGTAGGTTCCGGGCCGCACCGGCGAGCCGGCGGTGATGCAATCGTCACCCGACCGGCTGGCGAACGGGGCGGACCACGCCAGGTCCTGTCGTCGTCCGTCGGCGGCCAACTCGACGGGCCAGGATCCATCGCGCCGCCCAGCGAGCTGGCCGGCGCTGGCACCAGCGGGTCGACGCAGGATGATCCCGACGGCGCAGCCTCCCGCGCCGGTGCTCACCAACCGCTCGCTCAACGACTGCGTCGCCGCACCATGCCCGCCGACATCCGTGGACGTCCCATCCGTCGGCGCGGCCGACGGGTACGGGCCGAGCTGCAACTCGACGACGGCGTCAGCCTCTCTCACATCGAGCCGTCTGAAGCTCTGCCGGCCGGACGCCGCGGCGAAGAACCCATAGCTGCCCGGCTCCGCATCGGCGGCGACCTCGCCAGTCCCCGTGGCCACCGCCAGATGGTCGGCGTCCCGGATCTCGATGGCCGCGAACGGATCGCCCGCGCACCGCACGGTGAGGAGCGGCATCGCCTATCCCTCCACCTCGACGTCGGCGCCGGCGACGGTGAACCGAACGATGCGGTCGCTGCGGTCGTCGAGCAATTGGTAGTCGCCATCGATGAGTTGCAGCTCCCAACTCCCCCCGCCGCGGACCTCAGCAGCGACGACGCTGGTGGCGCCGAGCAGCCGGACCGACCGCGCTGCGCCTTGCGCGAGCTGGATGCGGACCGCCCGGCGCGACCTCGCGTTGACGGCCATCACCATGCGATCCTCAGCGTCGACGTCCGCGAGTTGCGTGTCCGCCGACAGTTCAGTGAGGCGTTGCCGCAGGTGATCGGCGAGGCTGCCGCCGAGGACGGCGCCGGTGGCGTCGGCGGCCTGCCCCCTGAGGCCTTCGAGCAGCGCGCGCGTGAAGTGTCCCTGCACCACGAGGTCGTCGGCCGTCGAGTCCTCGAAGGCGCGCCCCCCGATGTTGGCGGCGTGGGCAAGGAACACCCGCTGCTCGCGGGACTCCGGCTCGTCACAGGTGTGCGGCTGCGGCGTGTCCTGGACCTCTGCCTTGATCGAACGGCAACAGTCCGACAGCATGACGACCTCGTCGAAGTCGCGACACCGTTCGAGCCACGCGCGATAGGGGGTCAACGCCAGGTTGTTGAACAGGTTCAGCTTGGCGTCGGCCATCAACCAGGCGCCTGTCCCCGTGGAGGCGACGATCCCGTGTCCCGCGAAGAACAGGTAGAGACGGGTCCGCGTCGGCAACGGTCCGGAGGCCCGGACGGCATCGATCAGCTCATCGGGGTCAGCGTCGATCTCCCATTTCTTCGGTGTGGCCGATCGGGCGTCGGCGGCGTCTCGTCCGAGGTGGAGCCGCGTGTTCCTCGACGGAAGGCCACCCCCATGCGGGTCGACCAACCAGTCGTGGAACGAGGTCGCGTCGTTGCACGCCCCCGACAGGTCCGTGAGGCCGGGGTATCGGTCGATGCCGATGACGATGGCGAAGTGATGGGCCGGCGTGACCGTGTCGTTGACGGCGACGGCGGGCGCCGGCGCGACAGCCCGCTCGACTGAGAGCGCGTCGCGGCTCACATTCGCAGCGTAAGAACTTTCACGAGTTCACGAAGCCGAATAGATCAGACACTCGATGCTGCTCACCGCAACGGCGTCGACCGGACAGTCACTCCGTGGCGATGGCCCTCAGGATGTCCATCCGGGACGCCTTGGCCGACGGGTAGAGCGCGGCCACCAACCCGGCGATCACGGCGCCGACGAGTATGGCCACGATGATCAGCGGGCTGAGCGCCAGCCGGTCGATCACGTCGTCGGGGACGGCCAGGGCGAGCAGCGCGCCGATCACGGTGCCGACGACGATCCCGACCAGGGCCCCGAACGTCGACACGATCACCGCCTCCCAGCGCACCGACCGGCGCATCTGGCGGCGGTTCATCCCGACCGCCCGCATCAGGCCGATCTCCCTCGTCCGCTCGACGACGCCGAGGCCGAGGGTGATGGAGATGCCGAGCACGGCGATGATGATGGCGAAGGCCAGCAGCACCGTGATCACGAGCAGCAACTGGTCGATCTGACCCTCCTGGTCGCGCCGGAACTCGGCGTTCGTCTGCACCTGCGCCTGCGGGAACCCGGCCACCGCCGCCTTGATCGCCGCATCGCCGGCCGCCGGCTCGACGCCGTCGGCCAACTTGGCCACCACGAAGAGGTCACGCGTCGTGGCGTCGCTGCTCACCTGCCCGAGCGTGTCGAGTGACGTGATCCACCCGCCGGCCAGCGACGAGTCGGCGTAGATGCCGGCCACGGACAGCGTCAGCGTGGTGCCGTTCTGGAACGTCACTGGCACGTCGTCACCGACCGCCAGGTCCAGCTCTCGGGCCGGGTCGACGTTGACGAGAACTCCGCCATCAGCAAGATCGGCGTAGCTGCCCTCGCGCAAGTCGAGGTCGATCAGCTGCTCGATGGCGGCCGGGTTGACGGCGCCGATCCCGCGCTGCTCGTCGCCGATGAGCGCCTGCGTGATGCGGATCGGGGTCACTGCGCTGACCTCGGGCACACCAGCGAGTGCGTCGGCGACGCCGGGTGGCAGGCCCTGGAACGACTCGTCGGTGACGAGGTAGTCGGCCTGCACCGCTCGCTCGAGGATGGCCCCGAACGTCGAGCGCAACGAGGCGGCGAACACGGCGGCCGCGCTGACCAGCGCCACGCCGATCATCAACGCCGCCGCCGTTGAGGACGTCCGGCGCGGCGCCCGCCCGGCGTTCTCGCGGGCGAGGGCTCCCGGCGTGCCGAGCAGCTTGTTGACCGGCCAGCCGATGGCCCGGGTCACCGGTCGTGCGACGGTCGCCGAGACGCTGGCCACGCCGAGGAACAGCAGGAGCGCGCCCGCACCGGCCAGCGCAGCAAGCCCGATGGTCCCGCCCGGTCGCAGGAACAGGCCGACCGCGAACGACGCTGCGCCGACGACCGTGACGACGGTCCCGGCGACGAGCCGGCGGGTGCGCATCGCGTCGAAGCCGAGCTCCGGGCGCATCGCCGCCACCGGTGGGATGCGCGCCGCCCGCCGCGCCGGCACGACGACCGACAGCATCGTGATCCCGATGCCGACGAGCACGGCCACGATCACCGTGCGCGCCGTGAGCACCGTCGACGCGTCGGGGAACCCGACCCCCGCCGCGTTGAACAGCCCGAGGAGACCGCGCGCCACGAGGATGCCGCCGCCGATGCCGAGGGCGGTGGCGACGATCGAGGTCATCAGCGCCTCGGTGTAGATCATCCGCCGCACCTGGTCACCCGACGCCCCGACCGCCCGGAGCAGGGCCAGCTCGCGCAACCGCTGGCCGATGGTGATCTGGAACACGTTGTTGATGAGGAAGGCGCTGACGAACGCCGTGATGAAGGCGAACACCAGCAGACCGATCTGGAAGGCGTTGATGAACACGTCGACGTCGCCCTCGCCTTCGGCGATCAGCACCTCGCGCGTCACCACCTCGACGTCGTCCGGCAAGACGTCGTCGAGCCGGAACTGGACGGCGGCGACGTCGGTGCCTTCGGCGACCGCGATGTCGACGCCGTCGAAGAACGCACCCGCACCCACCGCGCTGGCCGCCGTGGGCACGTCCCAGGCGGCGAGCGTGGCGCCGGCGAAGCCGTTGCTGTCACCGAGGCCAACGAGGGCGGTGATCGTGTACGTGGCGCGACCAATGTCCGTGATGACCTCGATCGGGTCACCGACGTCGAAGTTGGCTCGATCGGCGGTGGCGGCGTCGATCGCCACCTCGCCCGGTCCGTCCGGTGGGCGGCCCTCGCCCTTGATCTGCAGGCCTGACAGCGAGGCGTCACCGGCCCACGCCGTGCCGTAGGTCGGCGCGCCCTGCGTCGTGATGGCCTCGCCGTCCTTGTCGACGAGCTGGGCGTAGCGCAGCAGCAGCGGTTCGACCGCCGCCACGCCCTCCACACCGGCGATCTGGTCGGCCAGCTCGGCCCCGATGGGATCGCGCTCCTGGGTGCCCTGACCCTGCTCGAAGGCGACCACCGACCTGGCCTCGAGGTCGACGTTCTCGCTGATCTGGGTGAACAGGTCGCTGAACGTCTTGCGCAGGCTGTCGGCGAGCACGAAGGACCCGACCACGAACGAGACGCCGACGAGGATGGCGAGGGCGATGGCGATGAGGCGCCCGACGCGCGCCCTGATGCTGCGCCGCGCGATCAGCGCGATCGATCCCGTACTCATCGCTGGTCTCCCGAGTTCTCCGACGACTCCAAAGATCGCTCGGCCCGGCGGCAGCGATGAGCAGTCCTTCGCCGCTTCGCGCCGAAGGAAAAGAAGGCACCGTGTCGATGATTCGTTCGCTCAAAGACTCGCTCACTCATGTCTGAACCGCTCAATCCCCATCGCGCTTGGTGCGGTCGATGACGGCCTCGGGTGTCGGCTCG
>JBPCJL010000218.1:0-8033 GCA_051005355.1 Ilumatobacteraceae bacterium | reverse complement strand
TGCCCCTGGTGCGCATGTTCAAGGCCGTGACGATCAGGTTCAGCGCACCGGTCTGCGAGGCGATGCCGGTGATCAGCAGGCCGACGGCCCACAGGTCGATGCCGTTGGTCGGCGAGAACGGCACGCTGGAGTTCGGGGCGTACATGAACCAGCCGCCGTCGGGCGAGCCGCCGAGGATCCACGAGGTGTTGATGAGGATGCCGCCGAACAGGAACGACCAGAACCCGAAGGCGTTGATGCGCGGGAAGGCGACGTCGCGCGCACCCAGCTGCAGCGGCATGAAGTAGTTGCCGAACGCCGCCGCCATCGGCATGACGAAGAGGAACACCATGGTCGTGGCGTGCATGGTGAACATCTGGTTGTAGAGCTCGGCCGTCAGCAGCGTCCCGTCCGGGGCGGCGAGCTGGGCGCGGATTAGCAGCGCCTCGATGCCACCCACGATGAAGAACACCATCGCGCTGACCCCGTACATGATCCCGATCTTCTTGTGGTCGACCGAGAACAGCCACGACTTCCACCCAACCGACGAGACCGGTCGCTTGAAGACGCCGAGCGACGTAGACGGCGTGACCGCAGGTAGCGCCGGGCCCGTCGTCGCCGGGACGATCGTGGTTTCCGGAACAGGGCGTTCGATGATGGCCATGAGCTACTGACGCTCCAGCAAGTAGGCGATCAGCTGGTCGATCTGCTGCTCGGAGAGGGCGAGGTACGGCATGCCGCGCGTCCGACCCTCGGTCGGCGCCAGCTCGTTGGCGTCGGTGTACATCGGCTTCTTGGCCGGCGCGTTGCGCAACCACTCGCGCAGGTCCACGGAGTTGAGGCACTCCGGCGTCACCCCCGCGAGATAGCGGGCGCCGAACTCCTCCGGCGACGCGTTCCACACCTCGCGCCGGCAGGCCGGGATGAGCAGGTCCCATGACGCCCCGGCGAACGTGTTGCGACTCATCAGATAGCTCAGGTTCGGCGCCGCCTCTGACCAGACGTAGGCCTCCGGACGGGAGATGACCGGCTCGCCGTTGGCGTCGACCAACCCGTTCACCTGGTGGCAGCGCGAGCACTGGGAGATGTAGGTCTGCTCACCCGCGGCGGCCAGCGTGTCAGCGGCTGGCGGCTCATACCGCGCCAGCTGGCGCTGCTTCCACGTCTCGAAGTCGGCCGGCGACAGCGCCACCGCCTCCATCCGCATGTTGGCGTGCGACAGGCCGCAGAACTCCGTGCACTGGCCGGCGTAGATGCCCGGTTCGTCGGCCTCGATGCGCACCGTGTGCACCCGCCCGGGCACCATGTCCCGCTTGCCGTTGAGCCGCGGGATCCACCAGCTGTGGATCACGTCGCGGCTCGTGCCACGCACCAGCACCTTGGACCCAGTCGGGATGACCATCTGCCCGCTGGTGACGATCGGCTCGGTGATGCCGCCGCAGCCCGACTGGGCCGGGTAGGAGATCTCCCACCACCACTGCTGCCCGGTCACGTTGACGTAGCACTCGGTGTCGTCGGTCTCGGCGAGGGCGAAGAGCGTGCCGACGGTCGGCACGGCGACGCCGATGAGGATCAGCGCCGGCAGGACCGTCAGCGCGATCTCCAGCGTGGGCCGGCCGTGGGTCTGTCGAGGCAGCGGCTGACCCTTGTCCCGGTACCGGAAGATGGACCAGCCGATGGCGGCGGCGACGATGACGAGCACGACGCCGGCGATGGCGAACACCGGCCACTGCAGGTTGTGGATGCGCTGCGCGTTGGGCCCGGCCGGCTGCCACGTGTCCTGCGGGGCGTCCTCGGCACACCCGACGACGAGCAGTCCGAGCGCCACGCCCGACACCGCCCGGCGCACCCAGCGGCGGCCACGAGGGTCGGTGCGCAGCACGGCGGCCAACGTACCCACGCGCTGCTGCCGATCACTCACTGCTGCACCTTGACGTCCCGCGACGCGTTCGAGTCATCGATCACGGCACCACCACCGCGACCTCGGCGCCTTCGACCCCGGGGACGAGGAAGCGGTACGGCTGGACGGCGTAGGCGCTGGCCGTCGGGATCGAGAACGTCATCAGCTGCCGGCCGCCGTCCTCGACGAGCGCGGTGCAGAACTGCCACGGCACCGCCGTGCCCTCGATGACGGCACCGGTCTCGTCGACTTCCGGCCGAGTCCCGAGATCGAGGAACAGTCGCCGATCCTCGGTGCTGTTGTTGACGAACAGCACGTTGGTCGGGTTGGCTCGGGTCACGACGAACGCGTCGCCCGCGCCGGCCACGCCGGCGTTGTCGGCGATTAGATCGTCGTCGGATTGCAGGATCACCCGGCCGGCCAGGTTGGCCTTGGCCGACACCGACTGCGACGCGTTCTCGTCGGCCTCGGTCTCCTCGCTGAGGCTGCACTCGCCGAGCGCGGCCAGGTCACCGACCGTCTCGTGGGCCTCGACCTCGCGCTCGCCCTCCAGCGCAGCGACCGCGCCACCGGCCACCAGCCCGAGGGCGGCGATCGTGGCGACGCCGGCGATCGCCCCGGTGCGCAGCGACGGTCGGAAGGCGATCACGAACCCGGCCAGCAGGAGCAGCAAGGCGATCCCGGCGAAGGCGACGACACCGCCGGTCTTGGACAGGAACAGCATGATCCGGCTGAACGAGTAGACGATGATGGCGAACCCGATGGCGGCCAGCACGGGGAACTCGAGCGGGTGGGCGATGCGGGTGCGGATCGCGGCGTTGAAGCCGGCATCGGCCGACGCCCGCTCGCTCCAGGCCTGCACCATCCACTCGGCCGTTGCGGCGAGGAGTGCGATCACCCCGAAGATGAAGACCACGGGATAGGACACGATCCCGACGACGAGGAGGACCCCGCCGACGGCGGCGACGAGCGGCCACGTCGACGGCCCGGGTGGTCGCAGCGCGGCGGGGGCGCGGGTTCTGGCCGACTCGTCCATCGCCGACACGTCGGAGTCGCGCGCCCACATGTTGACGCCGGCCAACGCCGTGAGTGCGGTGGCGGCGATGATCAGGCCGGTCGTGCCCAGCGCGCCGCCCTGGAAGACGCCGTACGCGATGGCGGCGACCGTGGCCAGCACGGCGGCGCCGACGAGTAAGCGGGACCCGGTCTGGAACATCGTCAGGCGACCATCTCGGGCGTCACTTCGTCACGTACACGACGAGCCAGACCGCCGAGAAGACGATGGCCACGGCGTACCAGTACAGGGTGTGGGCGGCGAGCAGCTCCTGGTCGTCGAGGCGCCCACCAAGGAAGCGGAAGGCCGTGACGGCGGTGAAGATCAGCCCGACGATGAAGAGGACGGTCGTCAAGCCGGTGACGGCGTAGAACATGCCGGGGTAGGCGCCTTCGGTGACCTCCATCGGCATCTGGGAATAGATGAAGGCCTGGGCGTTGATGGTCGCGATGGCGAAAAGGGCAACAATGCCAAGGGCCAGGCCGACGTGGGGCCGGTCACGCCGGCGCGCCGAGTACTGCGCCCAGTGGGCGAACAGCACGAGGGTGTAGACGCCGATCAGCATGACGTTGGACGGCACCTCTGGGATGACGATGTCCTCCGGGACCCAGGTACCGGTGGCGGCGATGGATCGCTCACGCATGAGGATCCAGATGCCGAGCATCCCGGCCGTGAGCATCAGCAGCGCCACGCCGACGAGTGCGGTGCCGACGAGGAGCTGCCGGCGCGGCGGTGGCGCCGGAGCGGCCGGCAGCGCCAGCGGCTGCATCGTCGTGTCCGTCATGTGAGCACCTCGCCGTGGGTGATGACGCCGAGCAGGTGCCCACCGAGAACTCGGCCATGACGGAAAAGACCGTGCTGATGATTCGCTCGGTCGAAGACTCCCTCGCTCCTCGGCGGGAACCTTCGGGGCCGCGCAGGTCGAGCACGGGCTCGGGCGACATGACGGTCGGCGTCTCGGCGAAGTTGTCGAACGGGGCCGGCGAGGTGGTCAGCCACTCGAGCGTCTGACCGCCGGACGCCTCGTCGTCGGCGACGTCGCCGCCACGCGTCGTGCGCAGGACGAGTCCGAGCACGGCGATGACCACGAGGGCCATCAGGGCGTGACCCGCGGTCACGGCCAGGTTCCACAGCGCGGCGGGGCCGTCGTAGTCGAACTCGACCTCGGCGGCCGGCTGGTCGAAGAGGCCCGCCGCGTAGTACGGCAGCGAGGCGAGGATCGTCGCCAGGACACCCAGTAGGGCCAGGCCGACGGCGGGCACCGTCGGCACCAGCCGGCCCGTCAACTTCGGCGCCCACCACAGGAGGCCGCCGAGGCCACCGAGCACGGCGCCGTAGGCCACGTAGACGAAGGCGCCCTCCTCGAAGACCGTGCCCTGCAGCCCGAGGTCGACGATCGGGGTGAGGGCACCGCCCAGCATCCCGACGAGGATCATGCCGAGGCCGAAGAAGGCGAAGAGGAAGGCGGCGACCAGGCGTGGGCGGGCCCGACCGGGGGTGGGCTTGGCCGCCAGCGCGCCGACGGCCATCACCATCACGACCCCGAGCACCGGCAGGAGCGTGAACAGCGCGTACGGGACGAGGTCGGAGAACTTGTCGCCGAAGCCGCCGAGCGAGAGCCCGCTCCCGGACCACGGCACGTCGAAGCCGGGTTGCTGGGTCACGGCGGCGAGGGCGGCGACGCCGACCAACCCGAGGGCGACGAGCACACCACCGCGCAGCGGCATCCGGGTGCGGAACGTGACGGGGACGAGCTCGGCGGCGATGCCGACGGCCGGCAGGGCGAAGAGGTACGTCGTCGGCTGCGTGAGGGCGAACCCGATCCAGTCGGACACACCGGTGTTGCCGCCGAAGGCGACGCGGGCGTATCGATGATCGACGAGGACGAAGACGATCGCCCCGAGGACGACGGGGAGGGCGAGCAGCAGGCCGATCGATGCGATCAGCGCCGACCACGAGAAGAACGGCACGCGGCTCATCCGCATGCCGGGCGCCCGGGTCGTCAGCACGGTGGCCGCCACGCAGACCGCGACCGCGGCCAGGCCGACCAGGACGAGGGCGTGGGCGCCGAGGAACAGATCGACCATCTGCGCGTTGCCGCCGCCGGGCCCGCCGTTGTTGGCGAGGCTGACGATGATGAGCACGATGCCGCCGACCCAGGCCCAGAGGCCAGCCGCAGCGAGGCGGGGGAAGGCCAGGGAGCGAGCGCCGACCTGCAGCGGGACGACGGCCACGGCCAAGCCGAGCAGCAGCGGGACCATCACGCCGTAGACCATGCCGACGCGGTAGCCGGCGAAGAGCTGGGGCAGGGCGCCGGCGTCGAGCAGGTCGCCCTCGCCGCTGATGCGGGCAGCGCCGAGGACAGCGCCGACGACGGTGCTGGCAAGCAGGACGAGCAGTGCGCCGCCGACGAAGCAGGCGCCGATGACCTTGCTGTCGGTGGAGGTGATGACGCGACCGGCGGCGGCGACGCGGGAGCTGGTCGAGGTTGGCCCAGGAGCGGCGCGCGTGCTGCTCGCACCGCGCTCGACGTCGGCAGTGCGCTCGTCGGCGACGGTGGCGGTGCGCTCGGAGGCGAGGTCGGTGGTCGTCATAGCTCGTCGTCGGCGGGCCACGGGCGCCCCGCTGCGGGCGGGACACTACCGGTCGGTCTCGTCGGCGTCCGAACCACTCTCCGCCTGGTCAGGTGCCTCATGCTGCGATCAGCACATCGAGGGTCAGGGCGGCGAACAGCAGCGTCACGTAGCTGATGCTGGCCGTGAAGACCCGCATGCTTCGCGCCGCCGTCGGGTCTCCGATCAAAGCCGCCGCTGCGAGCGTGAAGGCGGCGCCGAGGACGACGGCGGCGACGGTGTAGATCCACCCCAGGTCGGCGACGGGCACGAGGACGAGCGTGGCGACGACCATCGCCGCCGTGTAGGCGAGCATCTGGCGCGCCGCGTCGCGCACCGGGACGACGGCGGGGAGCATCGGGACGTCGGCGGCCCGGTAGTCGTCGGCGTAGCGGATGGCGAGGGCCCAGAAGTGCGGCGGGGTCCAGCAGAACATGGCGATGAAGAGGACCACCGGCGTCCAGGCCAGCGAATCGGTCACGGCGGTCCAGCCGACGAGCACAGGCACGGCGCCGGCGGCGCCGCCGATCACGATGTTCTGGCGGCTCGTGCGTTTGAGCCAGAGCGTGTAGACGCCGATGTAGAACGCGGCGGCGCTGAGGGCCAGCACGGCCGAGAGGAGGTTGGCGCCCCACCACAGCACGGCGAAGGCGGCGACCTCGAGGGCGAGGGCGAAGACGAGGGCGGGGCGGGGCTGGATCGCCCCAGTCACGAGGGGTCGGCCGCTGGTGCGCTGCATCAGGGCGTCGATGTCGCGGTCGACGTACATGTTGACGGCGTTGGCGCCACCGGCGGCGAGCGTCCCGCCGGCCAGGGTCACGAGCAGGAGGCCGAGCGGCGGCCAGCCGCGCTCGGCCAGCACCATCGTGGGCACGGTCGTGATCAGCAGCAGCTCGATGATGCGCGGCTTGGTCAGGGCCACGTAGGCACCGAGGGTGGCGAGCGGCGACCGTTCGATCGGCTCGACGCTGGCTGGGATCGACCGTCCGGGGGGCCTGTGGCGCCCCGGCGCCAGCCGCGACGGGACGAGGGGGCGGCTGCCGACGGCCATCGGCGGTCAGGTTACGGCTGCCGCCGAACTCGTGGGCAATCACCTCGAGCGCACGCCAGCCGCAGAGTGCGGCTCAGGCGCGAAACACCGCAACCAAATCCGCAGAGTGCGGCTCAGGTGCCAGTTTCCTTGCATCCCAGCCGCACTCTGCGGCTCAGGCGCGCTGGCCTCCAGGGCTGGCGCGGTTGAATGTGGCCATGTCGTCGACCGAGGCTCCGGGAGGGCCGGGCACGTCGGTGCTCGAGCGCCCGGAGGTCGACGAAGCACCGGTCGACGATCGGCCGTGGGTGGTGATCGTGTGGAACGACCCGATCAACCTGATGAGCTACGTCACGTTCGTGCTGCAGAAGTTGTTCGGCTACGACAAGGAGAAGGCGACGCTGCTGATGCTGGACGTGCACCACAAGGGCAAGGCAGTGGTGGCCAGCGGGTCGCGTGAGCAGTCCGAGATGCACGTGTTCCGCCTGCACGAGCACGGGCTCTGGGCAACGCTCGAACATGACGAGTGAGCTGTTCACGTCGGGGCGCGGCGGTCACGTGCTGCACCTGGGCGAGGACGAGCGAGCGCTGCTGTCCCGGTTGCTGGGGGAGCTGCGCGAGGTGGTGACCGACCCCGCGCCGGGCGAGATGGCGAGCCGGCTGTTCCCCGTCGTCCACCCCGACCTCCCCGATCAGGAAGCCGAGTACCAGCGGCTCACGCGCTCCGATCTGGTGAGCAGCCGGCTCGGTGCCCTGGACGTCGTCGACGGAGTCCTGCGCCGGCAGGGACGAACGGTCACCATGGACGAGGCCGAGATGATGTCGTTCGTGCAGGCCGTCAACGCGCTGCGGCTCGTGCTCGGGACGGCCCTCGGCGTCACCGAGGACGACGACGTGGAGTCGGCCGACCAACTGGCGTCGCCGCAGTACCAGCTGTACGCCTACCTGTCGTGGGTCCTGGACGCCGCCATCCGCCAACTGTCGGGGTGAATCCCGCGAGTCCGCCGGCGTTTGGGTCACGCCAGGGGCTACCGGGAGGCTCGCTTCGCTCGCTGAGTCACCGCATTCGCCACCGGTGGCAGATCCGGTGACGCAAACCGGGGCTCCTGGAGCTGCGTCACCACAGCCGTCATCGGTGGCAGAAACGGTGACGGAGACCAGGCTCGGGGCCGTGCAGAAGGGCCTCGTGGAAGGGTTGGGGCGCGCTGCTAACGTCGGGGTGCTCTCAACTGGATGCGGCGCCTGCCCCCATCGTCTAGTGGCCTAGGACACCACCCTTTCAAGGTGGCGGCACGGGTTCGAATCCCGTTGGGGGTGCCAAGATAACTCCAGCTCAGGCTTCCATGCCCCGCTGGCGCGGCGCACCCGTGGGGATGAAACTCGTGGGGTGTCGTCTTGTCGAGCCCGGATCCTCATTGGTGCCGTGAGCCCGTAGCTCAGACTGGTGCTGGGGACCGA
>JBPCJL010000217.1:0-27742 GCA_051005355.1 Ilumatobacteraceae bacterium | reverse complement strand
GTCCCTGACCCGAGGGTTTGCGGGGGCGCTCTGGGACCTCAAACACCTCGCGCACTACCCGAGCCGGGCGAGGGCCTCTTCTAGCTCTGCACTCGAGATGGGTCCCACGTGAGGGCTCACGCGTTGTTCGGCGTCCACGAAGAGGGTGACGGGGAGGCTGGCCACGCCGAGGGCGTCGGTGAGCTCGGCGTTCGGGTCGCGGAACTGGGGGAAGGTGACGCCGAGTCGGGTGAGGAACTGTTGCGACGCGACGGGGTCCTCGCCGATGTCGACGCCGATGAACTCGACGTCGGGTCGTGCCGCGCTGACCTCCTGGAACGCCGGGAGCTCGCGCCGGCAGGGCGCGCACCACGTGGCCCACAGGTTGATGACGGCCGGCCCGGACACGTCGGCCAGCGCCAGCGCGGCGCCCTCGCCGTTCAACGGCGCCAACTCCACGTCGGGCAAGCGCTCGACGACGCCGTCACCGCCACCGTCACCACCGCACCCCCCGACGACCAGCGCCGCCACGGCGAGCAGACTCGCCGCCCTCATCGGTGCACCCTGACGTCATCCGACAGGTTCAGTTCAGAGCTGGTGCACCAATGAGCCGAAGACCGTGTCTGATGATTCGCTCGCTCGAAGACTCGCTCGCTCACGGCGCCTCCTCGCGCACCGTCACCTCGACGACCTGCGGTCCGGCCCGTTCGAGCTGCAGCGTCACGTCGAACGTCGCACCAGCGGCCAGCGGCACGGGCAGGTCGACGAGCATCGCGTGGTTGCCTCCCGGCTCGAACGTCACTGGCTCGCCACCGTCCACCGCCACCCCGTTCAGTGGGTCCATCCTGGCCGCACCGGTCGAGTCATCGGTGAGGGTGGCGTGCAGCTCGACCTGCCCGGCGATCGACTTGTCGACAGTGGCGGCCACCAGCCGGTCGTCGTCGCCGGTCTCGAGCCGGAAGTACACGGCGGCGACGGTGGCTCCGGCCGGCGTCGGCCGAGCCCAGGCCTCGCTGATGCGCACGTCGTCGCTGCCGGCGCCGCCGCAGGCCGACGCCAGCAGCACCGCGGCGGTGATGGCGAGATCCCGCCGCCGTGCCGGCGTCACCGAGCCCAGGGCGCGTTGGGCGACACCGCGCCGGCGCCGCCCGTCAGCACCTCACACCCGTCGTCGGTGACGACGAGCGTGTGCTCGAACTGAGCGGTGCGCTTGCCATCTGCGGTGACCGCCGTCCAGTCGTCGTCCCACATGCGGTGCTGCCACGAGCCGAGGCTGATCATCGGCTCGACGGTGAACGTCATGCCCGGCCGCATGATCATCGATGCCCGCGAGTCGTAGTAGTGGAGCACTTGGATGTCGCCGTGGAACTCCTCGCCGATGCTGTGGCCGATGAACGAGCGGATGACCCCGTAGCGGTGCGCCTTGGCGTGTTCCTCGATGGCCCGGCCGATGTCGCTGATCGGACGGCCCGGGCGCACCGCCTCGATGCCGTGCCACATGCACTCCTCGGTCACGGTCACCAGCTGGCGGCTGACCGGGTCGACGTTGCCGACGAGGAACGTGGCGTTCGTGTCGCCGTGCACGCCCCCCACGTATGCGGTCACGTCGAGGTTGAGGATGTCGCCGTCCTGCAGCACACGCGAATCCGGGATCCCGTGGCAGATCACCTCGTTGACCGACGTGCACACGCTCTTCGGGAACGAGTTGTAGTTGAGCGGTGACGGGTAGGCGTCGCGCTCGACGTGCAGCCGGTGGACGTACTCGTCGATCTCCTCGGTGGTGGTGCCGGGACGCACGGCCTCACCGGCCAGGCGCAGGATCTCGGCGGCGACGGCGCCGGCGTGGCGCATGCGCTCGATCGTCTCGGGCGACTTCACGCGCGCCTCGCCCAGGTCGGCCACCTCGCCGGTGTCGGCGTACGGCGGGCGCTGGATGTGAGCCGGGACGCTCCGCCTCGGCGACACGACGCCCTGCAGCACTCGTCCCTCGCTGCGCCGGTGGCACCGCTTGTACTTGCGCCCGCTGCCGCACCAGCACGCCTCGTTGGCTTGCGGCAGCGTGGCGGGCGGGTTGGCGACGGACGACAGGGTCAACTGCATCGCCGCCCAGGATACGGATTTTCCGCTTCCGCCTCGTCGTCGCGCCCAGGGTGGGTGTGGGAGAACCTCAGGGCGGCGAGCGCTTCGGGCGCCGCAAGTCGCTAGTCTCCCCGCCGCGGTGGGATGGCCGATGGGGAAAGTCGGTGCAACGGGCCATCCTCGACGACGATCGACAACTCGATGACGGGGCGCGGCAGACGGACCTGCAAACCGCTTGGCGCGACGCCCCGCGACCGGCTCGCCTGGTACTGCTGGCGGGCGCCGGGATCGGTCTGGCTGCGGTCGTGGCCTGGATGCGGGACGCGCCGGCGGTTGCCGCCACCGGTCTCTGCCTGCTGATCCTCACGGCGGCGGCGCTGGTCGACATCGTCGATCGGCGGCTGCCCAACGAGCTCGTCTCCGCCGCCGCGCTGCCTGTCGGCGTGGCCGTCGCCCTGACGCTGGCCGCCGGGGGCTCGGCCATCGCCACCGGCGCCCTGGCTGGCGCGGCGCTGGTCGGCGGGCCGCTGCTCGTCGCCCACCTCGTGTCCCCCGACGGGATGGGCTTCGGTGACGTGAAGGCCGGGTCGGTGCTCGGTGCCGCCGTCGGACTCATCAGCGGGCCCGTCGCCGTTCTGGCGTTGCTGTTCGCCCTGGCCGGCTCGGGTGGCTGGGCCGTCGTCCAACGTCGGCGTCACGTCGCGCTCGGCCCCGGTCTCGTGCTCGGGGCGTCGACGGCCTTGGTCGCCGCCCGCCTCATCGGCGTGGAGGCCAACTGATGGAGAGCCCGTTGAAGATCATCGACCAGTCGAACGGCGACGCGCCGCTCGAGCCGGCCAGCGAACCCCGCCCGGAACGCCGGCGGCCAGCGGCGCGCAAGGCGCGGCTGCGGCGGCGGACACCGCTCGAAGCTGGGCCGCGCTTCGGACCCGGTCGGGTGGCCCAGCCCCGCCACCGCAACCCAACGTGGCTCGTCGCCGGCGTGCTGCTCGTCGTGCTCAGCGCACTCGGAGGTGTGCTGCTGTTCGTTTCGAACGATGACCGGGTCGAGGTCCTCGTCACCGCCGCCGACGTGCAACCGGGCGTCCGCCTGCAACGGACCGACCTGCGCATCGCCCGGGTCGCCGTCGACGGCGGCATCGCCACCGTCGCACCGGCCGCGGCGAACGACGTGATCGGCCGCAAGGCGGTGGGACGCGTGCCTGCGGGCACGATGCTCAGCCCTGGCATGTTCGCCGACGAGCTTCCGCTCGACGGCGACGAGGTGGTGTTCGGCGCCGCCCTCGACCCCGGTGAGGCGCCCCTCTCCGGCCTGCAGGTCGGGGCCCAGGTCGAGCTGGTCGCCATGCAGCTCGGTGCGCCGGGCGGGCCTCCGGCCGAGCTGCCCCTCGACGCCACGGGCGGGAGCGACGAGGAAGACAGCTCGACCGCATCGACCGCCGGTGACACCAACGAGCCCGACACGGTCTCGGCCACGCCCATCGGCATCGGCACGGTGTGGGCCGTCGAGCAGATCGCCACCGGCCAACTGTGGGTCTCCGTGCGCGTGGAACGGGAGGTCGGTCTGGACGCTTCGCTGGCCTCCGCTCTCGACGCCCTGCGCATCGTGCTGATCGGGAGCGGGTCATGAGTGATCGACTCTTCGAGCGAGCGAACAATCGACACGTTCCTCGTCATCGGTGCCCTGTGGCGTCCGCGCGTTTCCACCGGTCATACCAGTGGATGGCATACCAATGACCGTGATCGCGGTCGGTTCCGTGGCGGGCGCACCGGGCGCGACGCGGCTGGCCCTCGGGCTGGTCGCGGTGTGGCCCGTGGCCGACCGGCGTCGCGTCCTCGTCGAAGCGGACCCCGACGGCGGCCGCCTCGGGTCCGAGCTCGGCATCGGTGTCGAGCCCGGGCTGATGGCGCTGGCGCTCGCCGCCCGCACGCAGCCGATGACCGCCGACGCCGTCGTTGGCAACAGCGCCGCCGTGGCCGACTGGCACCTCGTGCCGGCGCCCTCGTCGGCCGAGCAGGCCCACTCGGCGCTCGTCCACGGCGCGCCGGCCCTGGCCGAGGTGCTCGCGGCCGGAGCGTGGCACGAACGGCGCCCGGGGGCGCACGCGGCCACCGACTGGTTCGTCGACGCCGGCCGCCTCACGACGCGCTCGCCGGCGCTGGCACTGGCCAAGGTCGCCGACCACGTGCTGATCGTGACGGCCGGGTCCTTCTCCTCGCTGGGCCTGATGCCGCACCGCGTCGAGGCGCTGCGCGCCGCCGGTTGTCACGTCGAGGTCGTCGTGGTCGAGCCGACGCCGTGGTCGCCGGCGGAGATCTCCGACTTCGTCGGCGCCGAGGTGCTCGGCCTCCTGCCGCGCGTGCGAACGAGGCGCGACGGCGTCGTCGCGATGCGTTCCAACGCGTGGCGGCCCTGGTGGAACGCCGTCGACACCCTGGCCGATCGGCTCGTCGTCGAGGCGCCGGACGATCTGTCCGACGCCACCGACGTCGCCGACGACGTCGGTGGCGAGGTTCGGCAGAGGGCGAAGACGTGAGCACCGCAACCGGAACGGTCACGCTGCAGGAGGTCGTCGAGGCGATCCAAGAGGCGCTGGTCACGGCGGAGGCGGGCGGCGAGGCGGCCGGCTGGGACGACCTCGAGCGGGAGGCCTTCGCCCACGATGTGGCGTCGGCCTACGTCGGCCGCAGGGCCAGGGCCTCCATCGAATCCGGCCACACCCCGATGGACCTGGCGGCCGAGGGCGATGTCATCCGCCGCGCCATCTCCGCCTACTTCCACGCCGGCAAGTTCCAGGCCCTGCTCGACCTCGACGGCGTCACCGACATCATGGTCAACGCCCACGACTCGATCTGGTTGCAGCACGTGGACGGGCGGATCGAGCGCTACCCGGAGCGCCTGTTCCAGAGCGGAGCCGAGTTGCGTGACGAGGTCTCCCACCTGGCCCGCCGCGCCGGCGGCACGGAGCGGCGCTTCGACGACGGCAAGCCGCTGCTCGTGCTGCGGCTGCCGGACGGCTCGCGTCTGGCCGCCGTGATGAACGTCTCGACGGTGCCGCAGGTCGCCATCCGTCGCAACGTGCTGCCCGAGGCGTCGCTCGACGAGCTGGAGGAGCGGGGCACGATCGACCGCGCCATGCGGTCGCTGTTCGCCGCGGCCATGGCCGCCGGCATGCGCCTGGTCATCTCGGGTGAGACCGGCGCCGGCAAGACCACGCTGATCCGCGCACTCACCAACACGCTGGCCCCCGACACGCGCATCGTCGTGATCGAGGACACCAGGGAGTTGAACCTGGGCGCCGATCCGACCCGCGCCCCGTCGGTCCTCGAGTGGGAGACACGCGAGGCCAACCTCGAGGGAGTCGGCGAGATCGCGCAACGGGAACTGGTCCGCCACGCGTTGCGCTTCAACCCGGCGTGGCTGATCGTCGGCGAGGTGCGCGACGGCGACGCGGCACGCGAGATGTTGCTCGCCATGCAGCACGGGCACCCGAGCCTCTCGACGGTCCACCACCACTCGGCGCTGTCAGCCTGGAAGAAGCTGGCCCAGTACGTGGCCCAGGGCACCGAGGCCGTCGAGTTCTCGATCGCCGCCCTGCTGATCTCCGACGCCGTCGACTTCTTCGTCCACCTCGGTCGTGACCACCGGGGTCGGCGCGTCGTCACCGAGCTTTGCGAGGTGGCGGGCTGGAACGGCGCCGAGGTCCAGCTGAACCGGATCTTCGTCGCGGGCGCGGAAGGTCGCGGCCTTCCACGCGCCCACCTGTCCGACCAGCGTCGGGCCAAGCTGCGCCGGCACGGCTTCGACGACCACCTCCTGCTCGAGCAGGACGGCTGGTGGGCGCCATGAAGAAGCGAGTCTTCGAGCGAGCGAATCATCAGGCACGGTCTTCGGCTCGTTGGTGCACCGCCGCCGATCCGAGCCCGTCGCGCGACGTGGGGGTGCACCAATGAGGGAGCGAGTCTTCGAGCGAGCGAATCATCAGGCACGGTCGTCGGCTCATTGGCGCACCGCCATCGGATCGGGCCCGTCGCATGCAGTCAGGGTGTGCCAATGAGGAGCTCGGCCCTGCTCGGTGGGTTGCTCGGCGCGGTGCTCGGTCTCGGCATCCTCACGGTCGTTGCGGCCTGGCAGGGGCTCCTCGACCGGCCCGGGCGCAGCGGTCGTCGATCGGCGCGCGTCGATCAGCTGCTGCTGCGGGGCGGACTCGCCGGCGGTGGCGTCGCCGTCGCCTACTGGTCGACCGGCTGGATCGCGTTGATCGCCTCCCTCGGGATGCTCGGCTGGATGACGCCGTCGCTCGTCGGCGTGCGCAGCCGACGTCGGGAGCAGCTGGCGCGATCGGAGGCCATCGCGGTGTGGGCGGAGATGCTGCGCGACCTGCTCGTTTCCAACGCCGGACTGCACGAGGCGATCGGCAAGTCGGCGCGCGTCGCGCCCGTCGCCATCCGCGACGAGGTGCACGCGCTGTACGTCCGCACGCAGCGCGGCGACCTGGCCTCGGCGCTGGTCCGCTTCGCCGACGATCTCGACGATGCCGTCGCCGACACCGTGGTGACCGCGCTGCAGATCGCTGACCAGCGGGCGGTGTCCGACCTCGGCGCCATGTTGGCCGCCGTCGCCGCATCGACCCGCGACACCGTCGCCATGCAGTTGCGCGTCAACGCCACGCGCGCCAGGACTTACCGCACCGCCCAGCTGATCGCCGGCATCGTCGCCTTCTTCGTCGGCGTTCTCGTGCTGACCAACCCGGACTACATGACGCCGTTCGGCACGTTCAGCGGCCAGCTCGTGCTCTCGGCCGTCGCCGCCGTGGTCGGCGGCTCGATCTGGGGGATGGTGGCGCTGTCGCGCCCGGCCCGCTCGGCCCGCTTGCTGCGCATCGCTCCGACGGAGGTGGTGGCGCCGTGGTGCTCGCCGCCGTGCTCGCCGGCGCGTTGGGTGGCGGCATCCTGCTGATCGGGCGGGCCCTGTTCCCGCCGCCGCGGGCGCTGCGCACGATGTCGGAGGAGCTGCTCGAGCCGCGTCGCGTCCGGGCCAGCGCGGGCGGCGCGAAAGGTGGGTCCGAGCGCCTTGCCGCCCGGCTCACGTCGGCACCGTCGGCCCGGCTGGCCGCCGACCTGGCGGTGCTCGGCCGCACGCCGACCCGGCACACGCTCGACCAGCTCGGCTACGCCGTGGCGTTCACGACCCTCGGCCTCCTGCCGGGCCTCGTTCTGCCGTTGGCCGGTCTCGCTGTGCCGGTGATCGCTTTCGCCGGGATCGCCGTCGCCTTCGGTGCGGTCGGTTGGCTGTACCCCGAGCTGGAGGTCCGCTCGCGAGCGGCGGCGGCCCGCAAGGCTTGGGCGCAGGTCGTGACCGTGTACGTCGACATCGTCGGCATCTCGCTGGCCGGTGGCGCCGGCGTCGAAGACGCGCTGATGGTCGCCGCCCAGTCCGGCACGGGTCCGCAATTCGAAGAGCTGGCGGCGACGTTGCGCGCCGCTCAGACGCGGCGGCACACGTTGTGGTCGGCGCTCGATGAGCTGGGCGCCCGCTCCGACATCGTGGCGCTGCGCGAACTGTCGTCGGCCGTCGACCTCGCCGCCGAGGCCGGTTCGCGGATCCGCGAGACGCTGCTCGCCAAGGCCGGCGCCATGCGCGTACGTCAGCTCACCGACGCCGAAGCCGATGCGCAGAAGTCCTCCGAGACGATGGGCATCGCCCCGGCGCTGATGGCCGTCGCCGCCGTCGTGCTGATCGGTTACCCGGCCGTGGCCAGGTTCCTCGAGTGACCCGTCAACCAGATCGCTGTCCCGTCCGGGGCACGAACCACAACCAACCAACGAACCGGAAGCGAGACCCCGATGAACCTGTTGCCCTTGCAGATCCAGATCCTGGCCGTGTGGACGGCCGCCCGACAGAGCGTGCTGGCGACGGCGCACCGAGCCCGCTCCGACGAGCGGGGCGAGCTGACCGGCAGCGTGGTGCTGCTGGCCGCACTGGCGGCGGCGGCGGCCGCGGTGGCGGTGATCATCATCGCCCGGATCAACTCGAACGCCAGCCGGATCCCGGGCTGACGCAAACCTCGACGCGGACCTCGGCGCCCTTGCGGCGTCGTCGGGGGCGAGGCCGTGGCGACGGCGGGCTTGTCGCCACGGTCATCGTCCTCCCTGGCTTGCTGCTGTCGTTCTGGCTGGTGCTTCAGTACGCGGTGGCGGCGCACGTGCGCAACGTTGCCCAGGCGGCCGCTCAGGACGCCGCGCTGTCGGTGGCATCGGGCGGCGACGCCGGGGTGGCCAACGCACTGGTGGCCAGCGCGGCGGGACGGATGGCGACCGGAGTGGGTGTGGCCACCAGCCGCTCGGCGTCCGAGGTGACCGTCACGGTCGACGTCGGTGTGCTGCAGGTGTTCCCGATCGGCCGCTTCGACGTGTCCGTCACGGCGTCGGCGCCCGTCGAACGCTTCATCCCGCATCCGGATCGCCCGGGGGGGAGCGAGTCTTCGAGCGAGCGAACGATCAGGCATCGTCTTCAGGTCGTTGGTGCACCACCGCTGACTCGGCCGCGTCGCATGATGTCAGGGTGCACCAATGACGCGGCGTTGTTGCGGGGACCGGGGCGGCTCGGGGGCGCTCGAGGCGGTGATCCTCGTGCCGGCCGTCCTGGCCATGTTCGCCCTCGTCGTCGCCTACGGCCGCACGACGCAGGCCGACGGCAAGGTCGAGCATGCCGCTGCGGTCGGCGCCCGCGCCGCGGCCAGCGCGCAGACCGCCGGCGGTGGCTCGTCCCTCGCCCAGCGCGTGGTCGACGAGTCGCTGGCCGGCGCCGGGCTGGCGTGCTCGAGCCGGTCGGTCAGCGTGGGCGGCGACTACGCGCCGGGCGGTCGCGTGACCGTCTCGGTGTCGTGCGTCGCCTCACTGGCCGATCTCACCGGGCTCGGTCTGCCGCTCGGGTCGCGCACCTTGACGGCGACGGCCAGCGAGGTGATCGACATCAACCGGGGCGGCGCACCATGACACGACTGCGGTCCGAAGCGGGCAGCGTGTCGTTGCTGGTCGTGATCGTGATGCCGGCCCTGCTGGCCGCCGGTGGCCTGGTGCTCGACGGCGGTCGGCAGCTGCAAGCGCGGCGCGAGGCCAACGCCGCCGCCACGGCCGCCGCGCGGGCGGCGACGCAGCTCAGCACGGACGAGGTCTACGCCCGCCGGCTCGATCACGGGATGGCCCGTTCCCGGGCCCAGGCCGAGCTGGGCCGCCAGGGCGCCAGCGGGGCGGTGTCCGTGGCCGGCCAATCGGTGACCGTCACTGTGCGGACCACCGTCGACTACCTCCTGCTACCGGGATCGGGGGCGGTGACGGAGTCCTCGACCTCGGACCCGTCCGAGGGTGTGCGCACGGGAAGCGTGACGCCGTGAGCGGGGTGCAGGTCGACGACCGGCGCGTCGACGACGCCGTCCCGAGGGCGCAAACCATCACCGCGGCCCTGGCCGCGCTCGCCGCCGCCGTCGCCGTGCTCGTCGGCGTGCCGGTGCTGCTCATCACACTGGTCGGCAACCCGTGGCCCGGTCGCGCCCGCCTCGAGCTCGGCGACGAGGTGGGGATCGTCGTTGGTCTGCTCGCCGTCGCCGGCTGGGTGCTGTGGGCCCGCTTCGTCGTTGCGGTCGCGTCGGAGCTGCGCCTCCAGCTCGGTGAGCTGCGTCGATCGGCGTTCGAGACGCGACGCAACGGCCTCCGGGTCGAGCTGGTGGCACCGGCCGCGTCCCGCCAAGGCGTCGGCCTCGTGGCGCAACGCCTCGTGGCCGCCGTGCTGCTGGCGCTGCCGATCGCCGCTCGAGCTGCACCGACCATGGCCGAGGCTCCACTGGTGATGTCGGCGAAGGTGGCGGCAGTCGAACTGACCCATGAACCGGCGCCGGAGGCGGCGTCTCGACCGGCCGCCACCAGCACGGTCACCGTCCGTCCCGGCGACACGCTGTTCGGGCTCGCCCGCAGCCACCTCGGCGGTCCGGAGCGCTGGCGCGAGATCTTCGAGCTCAACCGCGACCGCCTGCAGGCCGACGGTCACCGGCTCGCTTCACCGAGCGGTCTTCGCGCCGGTTGGCGCGTCGAGCTGCCCACCCCGGTGACACCGGACGCGCCGTCGCCCCATCTACGGGCGCCAGCCGCGCCGCCGGCGCCGTACGCGGCGGCGACGACGCTGATGGTGCAGCCTGGCGACACCCTGTGGGACCTCACCGAAACCCGCCTCGAAGCCACCGCCGGCGCTCCGGCCGACGACTCTGCCGTCGCTGCCCACCTCGAGCTGGTGATCGACCTCAACGCCGACGTGGTCGAGGACCCGAACGTGATCTACGTCGGCCAAGAGCTCGACTTCCCGGCCATCGGCGAGCCACCGCCGGAGCCGGCTGCCGAGGCCCTCGATGTACCGCCGGAGCCGGTCGTGGACGTTGCGCCGACGGCGGCGGAGCTCGTGTCGGCCACGGTGGCGGCGGCGACCGCCACGGCACCCGCCGCTCTCGACACCGTCGCCCCCGTCCCGACGGCTGTTCCGAACGCGTCGCCGGTGCCCGAACCGGCTCCGACGAGCACGGCGCCGCGACCGATGCCACCCGAGGTGCGCGGCAACGGTGACCAGCCGGCGGAGACGGAGTCGTCGCCGTCACCGAGCCCGATCGGCATCGGCGAGGCGGCGCTGCTGTCAGCCGGTGTGCTCGCCCTCGTGGCGGCACGACGCCGCCAGCGGCTTCGGGCGGCGCGCCCGCGGGCCCGGATCCCCGAGCCACCACCGGGCACCGTGGCCACAGAGCGACGGCTGCGCTCGATCGACGCGGGGGAACGACTGCTGCGCGTCGACGTTGCGGTGCGGGCGGCGGCGGCGGAGCTCGCCGACGGCGAGGCCCGAGTCGCCATCGCCTGTGCCGGCACCGACGGCACCGTCGAGTTGGTGCTCACCGCTGACGCCGACTTGCCGTCGCCGTGGCGCGGCGATGGTGCCCGATGGCAGTTGCCGGGCGGCACGCCGCTCGATTCGCTGGCCGGGGCGGCACGATCCGTCGGCGCCCCGTGCGTGGCGCTGGCCCAGCTCGGCGTCGATGCGCAGGGGCGTGACGTGGTCGCCGACCTGGAGGGCCTCGGACTGCTGAGCGTGGCGGCCGATCCTCCCATCGCCGACTCCGTCGTGCGCGGCATCGCCGCCACGCTGGCCGCATCGGTGTTCGCCGAGGTCGCCAACCTGATCGGCGTCGGGCTGGACGACGACGTCTTCCTCGACCACCGCCAGGCGCACCACGTGGCCAGCGTCGACGAGGCCCTCGAGCTGGCGACCACCCTGGTCGGCACGACCCGGTCGGCGACCCAGAGCACCTTCACCCTGCGAGCCCGCCACACGAGCGGCGAGGCGTGGGAGCCGGCGGTCGTGCTGACGGCGGCGGGCGCCGCCGATGAGGTGACACCCGAGGTGGTCGAAGCGGCGGCTCGGCGGCGTAGCGGGTTGGCCATGGTCGTCTCGGCCGATCCGCCCGGGGCACCGTGGTGCCTGCGGCGGTGCCGGGACGATGGGCGGTGGGTCCTTCAGCCGCTGGCCCTCGAGCTCACGCCGGTCGGCCTGACCCGCGGCGAGCTGGAGGACCTGCACGACGTGCTCGCCTGCGCCGACGTCCCGCTCGACCGTGATCCGCTCGATGAGTTGGCCGAGCTCGTCGCCCTCGACGAGGTGGGCGCGTTCGAGGAGCCGCGGTGGACCTTGCTGGTGCGCATGCTCGGACCAGTCGAGGTCGTCGATGCCGACGCCGCGCCGGTGCGCTTCGAGCGCTCGAAGTCCGGGGAGCTGGTCGTGTGGCTGACGCTGCACCGCGAGCGGTCGACACGGGCCGGGGCGCGCACGGCGCTGTGGGATCTCGACGTGCGTGACGCCACATTCGCCAACGTCGTCTCCGAGTCCCGGCGGGCGATGGCCCGTCACGTCGAGCCACCGACCGGGGAGGAGTGGCTGGGCCGGACGCTGACCGAGGTGCTGCCGCTGCATCCGCACGTCGTGGCCGACGTCGACCTGGTGCGACTGCGCGTGGAGCACGCCCGGCGCCAGCCGGTGGCGTTGGCCATCGAGACGCTGCGGCCGGCGGTCGAGCTGATCCGCGACCTGCCGTTCGCCGGCACCGGCTTCCTCTGGCCCGACGCCGAGGGCATCACGTCGAACCTGGTGCTCCTGGCTACCGGTGCCGCCGCCGAGCTGGCCGGTCACTACCTCACCGTCGGCGACGTCGCAGGGGTGTTCTGGGCCACGGGCCAGGGCCTCAAGGTGCTCCCGGGGCACGAGGAACTGATCGCCCTGCGCATGCGCGCCCACGCCACCGCGGGGGACCTGTCCGGCGTGCGCCAGGAGTGGGAGTGCTACGAACGGGTCCTCCACGCCGACCCGTGGAGCGACGGTGAGCCGGCCCCGAAGCTCCTCATGCTCCGTCGCGAGTTGCTCTCGACGTGATCTGCGATTCCGTGGCGCGATCGGTGTCGAAAACGACACCGAATCCTCGTCAGAATCGAAAGGAATTGGCCGGGGTCAGACCGCCTTGATGGCTTCGCGGGCGGCTTGGGCGACTGGGTCCCAGACCGAGGAGAACGGCGGGGCGTAGGCGAGGTCGAGGTCGGCGACG
Source organism: Ilumatobacteraceae bacterium (assembly GCA_051005355.1). Lineage (GTDB taxonomy): Bacteria > Actinomycetota > Acidimicrobiia > Acidimicrobiales > Ilumatobacteraceae > JALZMG01. The sequence goes on along the minus strand of JBPCJL010000217.1, from coordinate 15,053 downwards.
TCCGCCACGGTCATCCCGGCGGTGATGGCGACGGCGACGATGTCGATGCGCTTGGCCGCCCCCGGCCCGCCGGCGATCTGCGCCCCGAGCACCCTGCCGGATCCGCGCTCGGCGACCAGACGGACCGTCATCTGGGTTGCGTCGGGGAGGTAACCGGCGTGGGTCGTGGTGTCGACGGTGACCGAGACGGCGTCGAGGCCGGCGTCGACGGCGCTCCGCTCCGACAGTCCGGTCAGCGCCAGCTCCAACTCGCACAGTTTGGTGATCGCCGTGCCGAGCACGCCGGGCGAGCGGGCGTCGCCCCCGGCCATGTTCACACCCGCCACCCGACCGTGGCGGTTGGCGTACGTGCCGAGCGGGATGTGCACGGGCTCGCCGGTCACCAGGTGGCGAGACTCGGCACAGTCACCGGCCGAGTACACGCCGTCGGTCGTGGTCGCTTGGTGATCGTCGACGTGGACGGCGCCCCCGGCGCCCAGCTCGATGCCGGCGTCGCGGGCGAGGTTCGCGCGTGGCCCGACGCCGATGCCGAGGACGACAAGATCGGCGTCGAGGTCGCCGTCCGACGTGATGACCTTGCCGCGCTCGAACCCCTTGACGCTGACGCCGCAGTGCACCTCGATGCCGTGGGCGCGCATGGCCTCAGCCGCCTTTCGACCCAGGTCGGCGTCGAGCAGGGCAAGCGGTTGCGCCGACTTCTCGACCACTGTGGCCGAGCAGCCGCGATGCACGTACGCCTCGGCCATCTCGAGGCCGATGTAACCGCCGCCGACGACGACGATCCGCCGGCAGGCTTCCTCGGCCAATCGGTACAGCCGGTCGGCGTCCTCGAGGTTCTGCACCCCCTGGACCATCGGCAGTCCGATGCCCGGCAGATCAGGACGAATCGGTTCACCGCCGGTGGCGATCAGCAGCCGGTCGTAACCCATGCGTTCGATCGACCCGGCGTGGCGGTCGACGAACTCGACCTCACCCTTGGCCGTGTCGATGGCGGTCACCTCGTGGTTGGTCCGTACGTCGATCCCGCGGTCCCGGTGCTGATCGGGGGTCCGGGCGACGAGGGCCTCCGGGCCGCCCGCGACGATGCCGCCGACGACGAAGGGGATGCCGCAGGCCGAGTAGCTCGTGAAGCGGCCGGCCTCGAACACGACGACCTCGTCGTCGGGTGCGGCGCTGCGGATTCGACCAGCGGCCGTCATCCCGGCCGCGTCACCGCCGACGATGACGTGTCTCACCCGTTCCGTCGCCTTCAGCTGTACTGGTCGAGGATCGTCGACTCGGTGACTCGCTCGAGCGTGTCCTTGATGGCCACGGCCATGGCGTCGCCGACGCCGTCGACGTGGGCCAAGTCGGCCACCGTCGCCCGCTGGAGCTTGGCCAGCCCACCGAAGTGGTCGGCGACCGCCGCCGCCTGCTTCGCCGGCAGCTGGTGCACCCTGTGCAGCAGGCGCAGGCCCTTCGGGGCCACCTCCTGTTCGAGGTCGCGGTGGTCGCCGTCGCGGTGCAGCGTGGCGGCGGCGACGCGGTGGTCGAGCACCTCGTCGTCGTGGAGCCGGGACATCTCGGCCTGCGTCTCGCGCACCGTCCGGCCGGCGGGCAGGTAGTCGGCGACCACGAGGTCCAGCTCGTCGTCGACGTCGCCGTAGATCTCGTCCATCTGCAGGCGCAGCAGGCGAGCGTCCATGCCCAGCTCGATGATCATCATCTCGATCTCGTCGGCGATGCGATGGACCATCTCGCCGCGCTGCACGACGGCCACGACGTCGCGCAGCGTCACGATGTCCTCCAGCTCGACGCCGGTGAGGTTGGCGATGGCGTCGTCCAGGCGGACCTTATAGCGCTCGAGCGTCTGCAGCGCCTGGTTGGCCCGGTCGAGCAGTCGGCCGATGTCTTGCAGCTGGTGCTTGGACCCGCCGGCGTAGACGTTGATGACGCCCATCTCCTCGCTGGCGGAGACGACGGGGACCTTGAGAGATCGGGCCACCCGCTCGGCGGTGCGGTGGCGGGTGCCGGTCTCGCTCGTCGGCACGGTCGAATCGGGGACGAGGTGGACGTTGGCCCTGGCGATCCGGCTGCCGTCGGTGGAGATGATGATCGCCCCGTCCATCTTGGCCAGCTCCGAGAGGCGCTGGGGGCTGTACGGGGCGTCGACCAGGAATCCGCCCGAGCAGATGGCGAGGACGTCGGGTCCGTCGTCGAGCACCAGGAGGGCTCCCGCCTTCGCCCGCACGACCCGGTCGATGCCGTCGCGCAGCGGGGTGCCGGGTGCGGCCATCGCCAGCGCTTCCCGCAGCTCCTCGTTGGCCTGGCGGGCGCGGTTGACCATCCAGCGGATTCTACGTAGCAGCCCGCAGGGCCCGATCGCGCTGGCCGCCGGCTGCAACCAGGGGCCGGGTTCGACAGGCGAACTGGGCGCCGATCGTGCCACCACGCTTTCCGGTTGCGTTCTCCGCCGACACCTGGCAGGCACTGCACCCAGAACAGACGACGCGGTGAGGCCCACGAGTTTCAGGTGAACCGCGGATGGCAGGATCGAGCTGTGGGCGGCGAGCGTCGGCTTCCGGAGGGTGTCGGCGGCGTCCCGGTGTGGCGATCGGATCGAGGGGTGCACCGCCCGAAGGGTCCGTGGACCCCAACCGTGCACGCCTTGCTGGCCCATCTCGAACGTGTCGGCTTCGACGGCGCACCGACGGTCGTCGGGGCCGACGACGAGGGTCGCGAGATCGTGACGTTCATCGAAGGCGACGCGCTGGCGGCGGGCCGGGCATGGCGGCCAGGAGACCCGACGCCCTGGCCCGCATGGGCGCGGACCGACGAGTGCCTGGTCGCCACGGCGCGGCTGCTGCGCCGATTTCACGACGCGGCCGCGACGTTCGCGCCACCTGATGGGGCGGTCTGGCGCCGTGCTCACGTCGCTGCGCTCGGTGCCGGTGACATCGTGTGTCACGGCGACATCGGGCCGCACAACACCATCTATCGCGCTGGGCTGCCGGTCGCGTTCATCGACTGGGACACCATCGGTCCGAACGATCCGATCGTCGAGTTCGCCAGCGCGGCGTGGAAGTACGTGCCGCTAGGCGACGACGCCTACTTCGCAAGGAGCGACTTCCCCGAGCGGCCTTCGCTCGCCAGGCGGCTGGCGCTCTTCGCCCGCGCCTACGGCGTCGACGACGGCGAGACCGTCCGTTGGGCGCTGCAGCACGCGAAGCAACGCAGCGTCGACGCCCTCAGGTACTTCCCGATCACTCCCGCCCAAGGAGCCGCTGAGCTTCATCGCGTGGCCGCCGAGCTCGAGTGGCTCGACGGCGCCATCGACGAGCTCGTCGCCGAGCTGGATTGACGGGTGCGATCACGCCGGCTCCGGCTCGGCGAACCCTCCGCAGCATGGTCTGGTCTGGTCTGGTCGCCTTCGGCGGTAGGCTCCCCGCCGGTGCGGATGGTGAATATCAGTCAGGCCAAGGCGCAGCTGTCGCAGTTGGTCGCCGACGTGCAGCGGGGCGAACAGATCGTGATCGGCCGAGCAGGCCAGCCAATCGCCGTGCTCTCCGCCTACTCGACGACGTCCGAACCGCGACTGCTGGGAGGATGGCGAGGCCGACAGGTCTGGATCGCCGATGACTTCGATGAGCCACTGCCGATGGAGCTGCAGTCCGCCTTCGAGGGCGAGAGCGAGAGCGCCGATCGTTGAGGCTGCTCCTCGACACGCACGTCCTGCTCTGGTCGGTCATGGATGACCGGCGCCTCGCAGGACCGGTGCGTGATCACTTGGTGGATGGACGCAACCAGGTGCTGGTCAGCGCGGCGAGCGCCTGGGAGATCTCGATCAAGCGGGTGCTCGGGAAGCTCCGAGCGCCCGACGACCTCAGGGAGCAGATCGAGCTGGCCCGGTTCGATCCTCTTGCGATCACGTTCGAGCATGCCGAGGCCGTCGGCGAGCTGCCCGCCCACCATGGCGATCCCTTCGATCGCATGCTGGTCGCCCAAGCCTTGTTCGAGGGGCTGACGATCGTGACGCACGACGAGCAGATCGGCCGCTACGACGTCGACGTCCTCCTGGTGTGAGCGAGTCTTCGAGCGAGCGACCATCCGCACGGTGCTTCTTCGTCGCCGGCCTTGGGGCGACACGCTCATTGGTGCCCGGTTGACAACAGAGCCATGAACCCGTCGCATGTGTCGATGGTGCACCAATGAGCGAGCGAGTCTTCGAGCGAGCGAATCATCAGGCACGGTCTTCGGCTCATTGGTGCGCCGCCTCTGACTCGAACCTGTCGGATGACGTCAGGGTGCGCCAATGAGCGCGAACTCCGCGGTCGACGGGTTCAGATGATGTTGATGGCGTCGAGCGTCGCGGCCGCCCGCTCGTCGTCGAGGTCGACGCCGGCGGCGCGCCAGTCGGCCCGCTTGGTGCCCCACGAGACGAAGTCGTGCGCCGTGGACGTGGCGGTGGGCAACGCCGGATCCACATCGGGCGCCACCGTCCACAGCTCTTGACCCGGGCGCACGGCCCAGGCTCCGCCGCCCGGTCCTTCGAGCACGAGGTTGACGCCGGTGTCGCAGGACCGCAGTGCGTCGGCACACATCTGCGGGAGCCCGGCCCACATCCACTCCAGCGTGGCCGCGAGCGCCGCAGGGTCGTGCGGCAGCGCGGCCGCCCTGTCGATGGCGACACCGATGTCGTGACGGAGGTGGCAGTAGTGGTCGAAGACGACGGCGTTGGCGAGCAGGTGCAGCGGCTGATGGCCGAGGTTGCCGAGCGGGATCACGGTCTCCGCGACACCCTCCGCCTGGAGGCCACGCAGCGCCTCGCCACCCTTCGCCGACCACTGCTCGTACTCCTCGATCACCGCGGCCGGCTCGAGGTGCCGGCGGGCCTGCACCGGGGCCTCGGCGTTGACCTCGGCGTCCTCTGAGCCGGCCTGCTCGATGGTGCCCGGATCGGCGATGGCGTGGAAGACGCACGCCATGTGGACGACCACGTCCTGCACCCGCCAGCCGGCGCACCCGGATGGTGCCGCCCACTCGTCGGGCGACAGCGACCGCATCAGCTCGGTCACGTTGTTTCGCTCGGCCTCCATCGCGGCGACCGCTCCAGACGTCATGCAATGAGCAACGTACCTCCCCTCCGTCTCACGCCTGGCCGGCGACCCGGAACGCCTCGGCGACCGAGCGGACACGATGGAGCACCATCCCGTCGACGTCGGGCGTCGCCGACGGGACGATCGCCCGCTCGAAGCCCATCCGCACGGCTTCGGCCAGCCGGCGTTTGGCGTGGGCGACTTGACGGACCTCGCCGGCCAGCCCGACCTCGCCGATGACGACCACGTGCTCGGGAAGCGGGCGGGCGGTGAGCGAGCTGGCGACGGCGAGGACGAGCGGGAGGTCCGTGCCCGGTTCGACGATGCGCAGACCGCCGGCCAGCGAGGCGTACACGTCGTGATCCACGGTGCGCACGCCGACGTGGCGCTGCAGCACGGCCAGGAGCAGGGCCAGGCGGCCGGCGTCGAGCCCCTGGGCGTTGCGCCGCCCCGGCGTGCCGGGCGGGATCGGCACGGCCAGCGCCTGCACCTCCACGAGCAGCGGCCGCCGGCCCTCCATGGCTGGTACCACGACTGACCCCGGCGACATGCTGCGCCGATCGGTGAGGAACAGCGCGGACGGGTCGGCCACCCCCGTCAGCCCTTGACCCGTCATCTCGAACAGCCCGAGCTCGTCGGTCGAGCCGAATCGGTGCTTGACCGCGCGCAGCACGCGCAGCGCGTGGTGCCGCTCGCCCTCGAACGACAGCACGGTGTCCACGACGTGTTCCAGCACCCGCGGCCCGGCCAGCGCACCGTCCTTGGTGACGTGACCGACGAGTACGACGGCGACGTTGCGCCGCTTGGCCTCGACGACCAACTGCTGCGCGCACGCCCGCACCTGGGCGACCGAGCCGATCGCCGACGCCAGGGCGTGGTCGGCGATGGTCTGGATGCTGTCGACGACCACGAGCTCTGGTGCCGTGCGCTCGATCGCCTCCACGATGCCGGCCAGCGAGGCCTCGGCGGCGAGCCACAGATCGGGACGGACGGCGCCGAGTCGCTCGGCGCGCGACCGCACCTGCTGGGGGCTCTCCTCGGCGGTGATGTACAGGGTCGGACCGGGCCACCACGCCAGCAGCTGCAGGAGCAGCGTGCTCTTGCCGATGCCGGGCTCGCCGCCGAGCAGCGTGACCGAGCCGCGCACGAGCCCGCCATCGAGCACCCGGTCGAGTTCGCCGATGCCCGTGCGCTGCGGCTGGGCCAGCAGGGCGTCGATGTCGTGCAGCAACGACAGATCCGCCATTGCCGAGGGCGGGCGCACCCCGGGCGGTCCGACCGGCGGCGACGGTGCGAGGAGCGCTTCGACGAGCGTGTTCCACGCCCCGCACGCTCCGCACTGCCCGGACCACTGTGGGTGCTCCGCCCCGCACTCCCCGCACGCGTGGACCGTCCTCGTCTTGCTCACAGTGCGGATCATGACGAAGGGGTGTGACGACGACGCCGACGGCCCGACTCGGATGACTCCGTCAGATCCGACTCAGCCGATCACCTCGGCCATCGCCGCGAGCGCCAACTTGATGCCGGCGTCGTCGATGTTGAGGTGGGTGACGGCGCGCAGGCGGTCGCCGACCAGAGACACGCGCACGCCGCGGTTGCGCAACCCCTCGACCAACGCCGGCGCCGTGATGCCGACCGACGACACGGCGAACCACACCATGTTCGTCTCCACCGGCTCGACGGCACAGCCGAGCGCCCTCAGCCCGACAGCCAGGTCCTGTGCCCGCTCGTGGTCCTCGCGCAGCCGATCGATGTGCTCGGCCAGCGCGTACCGGCACGCCGCGGCGACGATTCCCGCCTGGCGCATCGCCCCGCCGAGCCGGTGCTTCCACACCCACGCTCGCTCGATGTAGTCGGCCGGCCCGGCGAGTACGGCGCCGAGCGGCGCCCCGAGTCCCTTGGTGAAGTCGATCCACGCACTGTCGACGATGCCGGCCCACCCGCCGGCGGAGACACCGCTGGCGACGACGGCGTTGAAAAGTCGTGCGCCGTCCAGGTGCACCGCCACGCCGTGGTCGTGCGCGCAGTCGACGACGGCGCGGTAGCCGTCGAGCGGCCACACCGAACCCCCACCGAAGTTGTGGGTCTGCTCGACGCAGACCAGGGTCGGAGGCGGGCGGTAGGCGTTGCCGGGTTCCAACGCCGGCGCCAGCGTCGCTGCGGTGAAGATCCCACGCTCCCCGCGCACGGTGTCGACGACGGCACCGGACACGACGCCGACGCCCCCGGTCTCCGAGCGCAGCACGTGGCCAAGGTGCTCCATGACCACGGCATCGCCGGGCCGGACATGAGCGGCGACGCCGACCAGGTTGCACATCGTGCCCGTTGGCAGGAACACCGCCGCCTCGTGGCCCAGCCGCTCGGCGACCTCTGCGCAGAGCGCCGTGACCGTCGGGTCGCCACGCTGCTGCTCGTCACCGACCTCGGCGTCGGCCATCACGGCCCGCATGGCCGCCGTCGGTCGGGTCTGGGTATCCGAGTAGAGGTCGACGAGGACCTCGCACCGCTCGGTCAGCACTGGCTCATCGTGTCAGCCGGTGAACCGTTCGCGAGACTGGTGGGATGTCGCTCACGACAGTCGAAGACCTGCGCACCATCTACCGGCCGCCCGGCCGCGCGCCAGTGGAGAAGGTGATCCACCGCATCGACGACCACTGCGTCGACTTCATCGCCAAGTCGCCGTTCTTCGTCTTGTCGACGGCCAACGCAGCCGGCGTCTGTGACGGTTCGCCCAAGGGCGGTCATCCCGGCTTCGTGCGGGTGCTCGACGAGCATCGCCTGGCGTGGGCCGAACTGTCCGGCAACAACCGGGTCGACTCGTTCCAGAACCTGACGAGCAACGCCAGCGTGGCGCTGCTGTTCCTCATTCCCGGGCTCGACGAGACGCTGCGCGTGAACGGCACCGCCGAGCTGTCCGCCGATCCCGACCTGTGCGACCAGCTGGCCACGGACGGCCGCCCGGCCAGGGTCGTCGTCGTGATGACCGTTGCCGAGGCATACGTCCACTGCGCCAAGGCCCTGCGTCGTGGCGGACTGTGGTCGACGGAGTCCTGGCTGGAACCCGACCAGCTGCCATCGGCCGCGTGCATCATCAAGGACCACGTGGGCCTGACCGAGGACGTGGCCACCATCCAGGCCGCCCGCGACCGCGACCTGGACACGTCCCTCTGGGTCCCTGGCGGTGCGCCGAGGTGAACCAAGCTCCTTCTGGAGGTGGAGTTGGAGTTGGAGTTGGAAGATTCGCCTCGCCGCACGCCCGAAGCGGCGGGGCACCGGCCTATAGTTAGGTAGATGCCTCAGCGATTGCCGGAGCTGGACCTGGTGTTCCAGGCGCTCGCCGACCCCACCCGGCGCAACGTCGTCGAACGACTCGTGTCGGGATCGGTGTCGACGTCCGAGCTGGCCCGGCCGTTCGACATGGCGTTGCCGTCGTTCACCCAGCACCTCGGGGTACTCGAGCGGGCAGGGTTGGTCACGTCGACCAAGCAGGGACGTGTGCGCACCTATCGGCTCACTCCCGGCGCCCTCGATCGGGTCGACGGCTGGCTGAACGAGCAGCGGCGGCGGTGGGAACAGCGCCTCGACCAGCTCGACGAACTCCTCCTCACCACCACCAACCAGACCAGCAGCAGCAGCAGCAGCAGCAGCAGCAGCAGCAAGGAGCAGCGATGACCTTCACGCCCCACACCCTCGACGCCAACGTCGACCTCGAATTGGAACGAGAGGTGGAGGTCCCACCGGAACGCGTCTGGGCGGCCTGAACCACGCCGGAACTGCTCACCCAGTGGTTCGCTCGCAGCCCTACGAGACTCCGCACTGCGAGATCGACCTCCGTCCCGGCGGCGCGTTCCGCACGGTGATGCGATCACCCGACGGCGAGGAGATGGACAGCGCCGGCTGCTACCTCGAGGTCATCCCGAACGAGCGGCTGGTGTGGACCAGTGCGCTGGCGCCCGGCTATCGCCCGCAGACCGGTGAGCTGCTGTTCACCGCCATCATCGAACTCCAACCGACTTCGTCAGGCGGCACCCGGTACCGCGCCATCGCGATGCACCAGAACACCGACGACGCCAAACGGCACGCCGACATGGGCTTCGCAGACGGTTGGGGTGCGGCGCTCGATCAGCTCGTCGCCCTCATGAAGCGCTGACGTCCTGGCGGGCGCCCCTCGCCACAGGTCGCCGCGATCGGTCAGCCCAGCAGGCAGCTCCCCGCACGCGCCGCTCCCGTTGTCCCGTCACCTTGACGAGATCGGCGCGCTCAGCCCGTGGGACGAGACGACGGACCAAGCTCGTCGAGGCGCCGGCTGCCGATCGGGCCGAGGTCGGGTCGACCGGCGCGCCGGCGGCGGGCCCTCACGACCAGATAGGCCACACCGGCGACGACCAGCAGCCACGCCACCAGCAGCACCAGGGCCGCGGTGGCCACCACCGACGCCCAGCCCGGTGCCGGGCGCACCACGGCGCGCGTCGTCAGGTCCACGGTGGTGCCGTCGAGCGGAGCGTTCCAGGACGCCGTCCCGCCGGCCGATGCACCGGTCGTCGGAATCTCGCCCGGCAGCGATGCCCGCACCGTGACCGACATCGAGCCCGCCGGCGTGGCGCCAGTGGCCGCCAGCTGATCGGCGAAGGGCGGGCCGCCGACGGCGGCCACGAGATCGCTGTCGGCAAAGGCCTCGAAGCCTCCGTCGAGCACCAGCTGCCCGCGCAGCTCAACCGTCGACACGCCCCCCTCCGCCCTGCGCGTGACGGACGGGCCGACCACCGGCGGTCCCAGGCTGGCCAGCAGCACGCTCGCCTCTTCGGCCGTGGCGAACCCGTGGCGCAACGTCACGGTCAGGCCACCGGCGTCGGTGGCCGCCGGCCCTTCGACCACCCAGCCGGCGGCGACGGCATCGTCGAAGCGCAGCTCGTCCGCCAATCCGGGCGTCTGCTCGACGACGCCGTCATCTGCGATAGCGGTGACGACCACCTCGCCCGAACCGTCCGAACGGATGTCGAGGTCGACGATGACATCGACTCGGCAGCCCGTGACCATCAAGACGGCGACGGTGAGCCATGCGACCCTGCGGATCACGCGCGACAGGATCGTCAGGTTCAGCCGAGGGCGGCGGCGGCCCAGATGCCGTCAGTGTGGTTGAGGACGCCCTGCTCGCTCATCCCTCCGGCCGCGCGCGTGCCGAGCTCGACGACAAAGGCCGACGAGCCGGGGAGGTTGTAGTTCATGTACTGCGTCACGTTGCCGGTGCGCGGGCCCGTGCACGACACGGTGAAGACCGGGTAGCCGACCTCGTCGGCATAGGCGTCGAGCACGGCAGGGTTGGCGACGCCGTGCTCGACGGCGCGGTCGACGACGGGGCCGACGGCGTGGTACCAGACCGTCACCCGCGGCCGCACCTCGGTCACGAACGCCGCCACGGCCTGCGACTCCGGTTCGCTGAGCGGTTCTGGGCCGGAGCAGTTGAGCGGCGACTCGTCGCAGTCGATGTACTCCCAGTCGGGCGGGAAGTTGCGGTTCAGATCGACGCCGGCGGCGTTGGTCTCGTAGTTGATGGCGTTGCCGTCGGGGTTCACCGTGGGGATCACCCAGACGTCGAGGCCGGCAGGGATGGCGGCGTTGTCGCGGACCCACTCGACGATCTCGATACCCGCTTGCTCGTCGCCGTGGATCGACCCGACGGCCAGCACGACCGTTCCGCCCGGAGTGCCCAGGCGGTAGGCGGTGAGCGGTCGGCCCTGGATGCTGGTGCCGATCTGCCGCTGCTCGATCACGCGTGGCCCGGGTGGCTCGCAGCCCGGGTCGCACTGGGCGAACATCAGCGGCATGGCCATCAGGCCACCGACGGTCATGCGGCGCCCGCGCTGCCGTGCAGACGCCAGCAGTCCAGTCATGGTGCCCAACGAGATCCTCCTCGTGCCGTTCCGCCCACGCCGCCGCGCACATTAGAGGATGCGATGAGAGACGAGGTGAGGGGTGAGCGGTCTCTGACCGCTCACCTCTCACCTCACCGAACGAACGGCGCGGCGACCTGCTCGCGGATGAGGTCGAGACGGTCGAGGCGCTGCTGGCCGGTGCCGAGCGTGAAGTCGGGGACGATCACCTCGTCGACGCCAGCGGCGGCCCATGCGCCGATGGCGTCCTGCAGCCGGCCGACCGGCCCTCCGATGGCGGCCTGCGGCGCGACGCGTTCGACCAGCGCGTCGGCTTTGGCCTGGTCGTCCTGCAGGAACCACAGCGCCTGGCAGGACCGGGCGATCGTCTGCGGGTCGCGATCGATGCGCGCGCAGGCGGCGTCGAGCACGGCCGCTCGCTCGGCCACCACCTTGGCCAGGCCCCACAGGTTCCACTCGTCGGCATACCGGGCGATGACGCCCAGCATGCGGTCGCCCTTGGCTCCGATCAAGAGTGGTAGCGGTTGCTGCACCGGCTTGGGCTCGGCCAGCGCCTCCGTCACGCGGTAGTGCTGACCCTGCACGGTCGTCGTCGGTGACCGCAGCAGACCGGTCAGGATGTCGAGCGCCTCGACGAAGCGGTCGATCCGCTCCGGAGGCGGCCCGAGCTCGATGCCGTACTGCTCGTGCTCGTTCTCCTGCCAACCTGCACCCACGCCGAGCAGCAGCCGCCCATCCGAGATGTGGTCGACCGTGGCCGCCCACTTGGCCAGCACGGCCGGGTGGCGATAGGTGATGCCGAACACGAGCGACCCGAGCCGCACCCGCTCGGTCGCTTGAGCCAGCGCCGTGAGCGCTGCCGTCGCCTCCAGCAGCGGTGACGGCTGCTCGGTCGCCGCCGTCTCACCGTCGCCCATGAAGTGGTCGGCGAAGTAGACGCCGTCCCAGCCCGTGGCGTCCGCATGGCGGGCCACCTCGAGCGTGTCGGCCCACGGTTGCGACGGCGACGGCCAGACGGAGAAGCGCATCGCCGCAACCTACGAAAACGCGCAACTGCCCGTCGCAACCGACCGTGGTCAGATGCGACGAGCAGCCTCGACAGAATGCTCAGTCGCTGGTTGCGGCGACCTCGCCCGGGTCGCCGTCGGCGTTCGTGGCGGTTGTGGCGGTCGTCGCCAGCTCGACGGCGGCCGGCGGCACGAAGCCCTCGACGCTCGAAAACTTGATGCGCTGCTCGCCCGGCTTGTCCGGGTCGTCCTCGACGTCCACGACGATGATCTCGCCGGCGTGGAACTGCTTGTACAGCAGCATCTCCGACAGCGGATCCTCCACCTGGCGCTGGATCGCCCGGCGCAGCGGCCGGGCGCCGAGCTGCGGGTCGTAGCCCTTCACCGCCAGCAGCTCCTTGGCCGCCTGGGTCAGCTCGATCCCGAGCCCCTGGCCCTCCAGCTGCGAGGTGAGGCGCCTGGTCAGGTTGTCGACCATCTGCAGCACCTCGGCCCGGTCCAGCTCGTGGAACACGATGACCTCGTCGATGCGGTTGAGGAACTCGGGACGGAAGTGCACCTTCAGCGCATCCATCACCTTCTCCTTCATCCGCTCGTAGCTCATCGCCGAGTCCGCGGTGGTGAAGCCGACGTTGGCCTTGCGCAGGTCCTGCGTGCCCAGGTTCGACGTTATGATCAGCACGGTGTTGCGGAAATCGACGGTGCGGCCCTGGCTGTCGGTCAAGCGACCTTCCTCCAGGATCTGCAGCAGCGTGTTGAACACGTCCGGGTGGGCCTTCTCGATCTCGTCGAACAGGACCACGGAGAACGGCTTGCGCCGGACGGCCTCGGTGAGCTGGCCGCCCTCCTCGTAACCGACGTACCCGGGAGGGGAGCCCACGAGCCGGCTGACCGTGTGCTTCTCCATGTACTCCGACATGTCGAGCGTGATCATTGCCGAGTCGTCCCCGAACAGGAACTCGGCCAGCGTCTTGGCCAGCTCCGTCTTGCCCACGCCCGTCGGGCCGAGGAAGATGAACGAGCCGCTCGGGCGCTTCGGGTCCTTCAACCCGGCGCGGGTGCGGCGGATCGACTGCGACACGGCGGCCACGGCCGTCTCCTGGCCGATGATCCGCTTGTGCAGCTCGTCCTCCATGTGGATGAGCTTCTGCGTCTCCTCCTCGGTGAGCTTGTAGACGGGGATGCCCGTCCAGAGGCTGAGCACCTCGGCGACGGCCTCCTTGTCGACCTCGTCGAAGAGGTCGACGCCGTCCGCCTTGACCTCCAGTTCCTTGGCCGCCTTTTCCTCGAGCAGCGACTTCTCCTGGTCGCGCAGGCGTCCGGCCTCCTCGAAGCGCTGCTCCTCGACGGCTGACTTCTTCGCCTCCTGCACGTCGGTCAGCTTCTGCTCGATGTCGCGGAGGTCCGGCGGCGTGGCCATGCGCTTGATGCGCAGGCGGCTGCCGGCCTCGTCGATCAGGTCGATGGCCTTGTCGGGCAGGAACCGGTCACTGATGTAGCGGTCGGCCAGGTTGGCCGCGGCCACCAGCGCCGGAGTCGTGATCGTGACCCGGTGGTGGGCCTCGTACTGGTCGCGGATGCCCTTCAGGATCTCGATCGTGTGCGCCAGCGTCGGCTCGTCGACCTTGACCGGCTGGAAGCGGCGCTCGAGGGCGGCGTCCTTCTCGACGTACTTGCGGTACTCGTCGGTGGTCGTGGCGCCGATGGTCTGCAGCTCGCCTCGCGCCAGCATCGGCTTGAGGATCGACGCCGCGTCGATGGCGCCCTCCGCCGCCCCGGCCCCGACGAGCGTGTGGATCTCATCGATGAACAGCAGGATGTCGCCGCGGGTCTTGATCTCCTTGAGCACCTTCTTCAAGCGCTCCTCGAAGTCGCCGCGGTAGCGGGACCCGGCGACGAGGGCACCGAGATCGAGCGTGTACAGCTGCTTGTTGCGCAGCGTGTCGGGCACGTCGTTGTTGACGATCATCTGGGCCAGGCCCTCGACGATCGCCGTCTTTCCGACCCCCGGCTCGCCGATCAGCACCGGGTTGTTCTTCGTGCGCCGGGACAGGATCTGCATGACCCGCTCGAGCTCCCGGGTGCGGCCGATGACCGGGTCGAGCTTGCGCTCCCGAGCCAACTGCGTGAAGTTGCGGCCGAACTGGTCGAGGATCTGGCTGTTGCCCTTGTCGGACGCCGGGTCGTCCTTGGTCGAGCCGCCGACGTTGGCGCCGGCGGGCGTGCCGCCCTCGGACCGGCCCGACGGGCCCTGGTAGCCGGAGAGCAGCTGGATGACCTGCTGGCGAACGCGGGAGAGGTCGGCGCCCAGCTTGACGAGGACCTGGGCGGCGACGCCCTCACCCTCGCGGATCAGCCCCAGCAGGATGTGCTCGGTGCCGATGTAGTTGTGGCCGAGCTGCAGCGCCTCGCGCAGGGACAGCTCCAGCACCTTCTTGGCCCGTGGCGTGAACGGGATGTGCCCGGACGGCGACGAGCCGCCCTGGCCGATGATCTCCTCGACCTGGCTGCGCACAGCCTCGAGCGAGATGCCGAGGCTCTCAAGGGCCTTGGCCGCCACGCCCTCACCCTCGTGGATGAGGCCGAGGAGGATGTGCTCCGTCCCGATGTAGGAGTGGTTGAGGAGTCGGGCCTCCTCTTGGGCCAGGACCACCACTCTGCGGGCCCGGTCGGTGAAACGTTCGAACATGGGCGCCCTTTCCAGCGACGGGACGACGTCCGGGAAGTGTACCGGTCGGTCCGGGGGCGCTCTCGGAGGGTGAGCGAGCGAGTCTTCGAGCGACGAACCATCAGGCACGGTCTTCGGCTCATTGGTGCACCCCCTCTGACCCGATCGCGTCGCATGACGTCAGGATGCACCAATGAGGGAGCATCCCGATCAGAGCACCGAGATGACGGCGGCGCCAGCGAGCGAACGATCGAGAAGGGTGACGGTGAGGTCGCACGCTCCTCGTCAGGAATCTGGCTGGACGTCCAGCCAAGTTTCTGACCAGGAGCAGTTCGCCGCGATGCGTTCGCGACGCTGGTGACGTCGTGCGGGGGAGCAACACGAAAGGAACGCCCAATGCGCGTCGTCGTCA
>JBPCJL010000216.1:0-5156 GCA_051005355.1 Ilumatobacteraceae bacterium | reverse complement strand
GGTGTGGGCGATGGCCACCCACGGCGTGCTCTCGGGGCCGGCCGTCGACCGGCTGAAGAACAGCGCCATCAGCCGCATCGTGCTCACCGACACGCTGCCGCTGCCACCCGAGAAGCAACTGCCGATGGTCGAGGTGCTGTCGATCGCCCCGCTGATCGCCGAGGCCCTGTCGGCGGTGTTCGACGACACCAGCGTCAGCGACATCTTCGACGGCGAGAATCTCGTCTGAGCCGTCCCATCCGAGGGTTTGGTGAGGGGCTTGCCCTCACCAAACCCTCCGATGCAGATAACCCTCGGATTGGTCGGGTTAGAAGTTTGCCTGGATGGCGGCGGCGATCTCGCCCTGGTCCTCGTCGATGGCGAAGAACTCGGTGACCGCACCCAGCGGGACGTCGCGCACCATCACGGCGTACGTGAGGCGGCGGCCACTGGCCGCGTCGACGTAGCCGACCTGGGTCAGACCGGTGGCGATGCCGAGGTTGGCGTCGATGAACCCGACCCGGGTGCCCGTCTTGGCGAACACGTTCCCGGCCGCCGGCGTACCGGCCTGGTTGGTGGCCAACGTGCCGTCCTCACCGAGGATCGGCAGCCCGTCTTCGAACGCCGCGCCCCACGGCGCCTCGCTCACGCCGCGCAGGAACTCGGTCATCGAACCAGGCGTCGTGCGATCACGCTCGTCGGACCCGGCGCCGTCGAACATGAACGTCGTCCTGTCCTCGATGCCGAGCGACTCGATGGTCGTGATGGTCGGGGCGATGCCGTCGGGGCATTGCGTCGATCCGTTCGACACGGCGGTCAGGCAGACCAGCAGGTCGGCGCCGCGGTTGTAGCTGACCTTCAGGATCACCTTGACCAGCTCGGCCAGCGGAGCCGACGTGTGCTCGGCGAGCTTCTGGGCCTCGTCGTACGGGGCGGTCGGCAGGAGGTCGGCCGGGTTGGGACCCGTGGCCGCTGCGGCGACGGTGATGCCAGCTCGCGAGAGCGACTCGACGAACGCCGTGCGCGCCCACGCCGACGGGTCGTCGACCTTGTAGATCCGCGGCGCCGGATCGGCACCGACGGCGATCCCGCCGGTGACCTCGATCACGCCGGGACTGGCGAGGCTGGCCACCAGCTCGCCGGCCTCCTCGTCCTGGCCGACGGTCGTCACGCTCGACTGCACGGTGAACGCTGCCGTCTCCGGCTTCCAGGTGACGGTGGCCGGATCGCCTGCCGCGGCGCCCGGCGCGATCGTGATGTCGACCACGTTCTCGTTGAACCAGATCGGGGCGATGATCCCATCCGGCCAGCCCGTGAACGCCTCGAAGATCCGGTCGTCGATGACGACCTCGCCCTCGATGGCGGTGATGCCAGCGTCGGCAATCTGCGCCGACAGCTCGTCGAACGCGGCGAAAGGGTCGCCCGTCGGCGAGATCTGTGCGCCGAGGCCCGTGTTGGCCTCGTTGTGATCGAGCACGGGCAGGCTGGCGTACTCCAGCGTGCCGTCCGGCTGATCGCGCAGCCCGAAGTTGAAGTCTCCGCCGGAGGCCACGAGAACCAGGTCGCCGCGCAGCACACCGCCATCGACGGCGCCCACGCCGTACACCGGCGTGGCGAAGGTGTGGTCCGGCCCGTAGGCCTCGAGCACGCCGGCGGCGCTCAGCGTCTTGAGGATCGAACCGGTGACGAACATGGTGTCGCCGTTGACGTCGACGAGCACGTCGCCCGTCTCCTCGTCGCGCACCATCACGCCCCACGTCGAGTGCCGGTACTCGTCCTTGGCCAGGATCTCCTCGATCACGCTGGCCACCTCGGGCGGGACGTCGGAGCCGCCAATCGGTGATCCACCTGACTCGGGTGTGCTCGACTCTGGAGTGCTCGACTCGGACTCGGTCGTGTCGGGGTCCGTCGATTCGCTGCCGGTCTCGGGTTCGGTCGTCTCGGCTTCGGTCGACTCGGTACCGCCGCTCGTGGTCGTCGCCGTGACCTCAGCCGTCGTCGACGCCGCCGCCGTGGTCGTGGGTCCAGCGCTGTCGCTGGCGTCGTCCGAGCAGGCCGCCAACACGAGCCCCACCGCGACCACTGCGATCACGGCGCGCCGTGTCCCGATCCTCACGTCCGACCTCATCGCAGCTCCCTCCCGCTCACACTGGTGGAGCACCACAATGGCAACCGCGCCGTGTTTGCCAGCAACCGACCCATCGGAGGGTTTGCTGCACCGGAGGGTTTCCGTACCGGATGGGGCGTCGGAAACCCTCCGATGGACTCGCCGGTAGGCTGATCGGCCGACTTCCGCCCGTCTCCCCGGGCGACGCACCCCCGAGGTTCTCCACATGGCATCCACCGTGCTCAACGCCCAGACGGGCCGTTCGACGGGCAGCCCCGCATCCCGCCGGATGCGCGCGGCCGACGTGATCCCCGGTGTCCTCTACGGGCACGGGATGACGCCGGTGACCGTCGCCGTCGTCCGCCGCGACCTGCGCGTGGCACTGTCCGGCGCGGCGGGCGTCAACACCGTCCTCGACCTCACCGTCGACGGCACCGTGTACCCGTCGATCGTGAAGGAGCTGCAGCGCCACCCCGTGCGCCGCAACGTCGTCCACGTCGACTTCCTGCAGGTCAACCTGGACGAGGAGATCACGGTCTCCGTCCCGCTGCGCCTCGAGGGCGACGCGATCGCCGTCCAGCAGGGCGGCGGCCTGGTCGACCCGTCCGTCGACAGCATCGAAGTCGTCACGACGCCACGGAGCATCCCCGACGAGTTCGTCGTCGACATCTCCTCGATGGACATGGACACGGTCATCCGGCTGTCCGACCTGCCGATGCCGGCGGGCGTGACGGCCACGGGCGATCCGGACAGCCCGATCGTCACGGTGCTCACGATGCGCGCCGAGGTCGCCGAGATCGAGGCCGCCGACGCCGAGGTCGCCGATGAGCAGGCCGAGGAGACGGTCGAGGGCGAGGGGGCCCCAGAGGGCCAGGCCGCCGAAGGTGCTGCGGCCGCCGACAGCGGGGGCGGCGACGCGTCCAGCGACGAAGGGTGAGGCGGCGCTCCGGGACCCCGTTCGACTGGCTGGTCGTCGGGCTGGGGAACCCGGGCAAGGAGTTCGCCCGCACGCGCCACAACGTCGGCGAGGACGTGGTCGTCGAGCTGGCCCGTCGCCGAGGCGAGAAGCTGCGCAGTGGCCGAGACAACTCGCTGGTCGCCGAGTCTCGCATCGGGGACGAACGAGTCGTGCTGGCCTTCCCGCTGACGTACATGAACGACTCCGGGATGGCCGTGCGGGCGCTGGCTCGTCGGTACGGGATTGAAGACGCCGACCACTTGATCGTCGTGCACGACGAGCTCGACCTGCCGCCGGCGACCGTACGGATCAAGGCCGGTGGGGGGCTGGCCGGGCACAACGGGCTGCGCAGCATCAAGGCGCACGTGGGAAGTCAGGACTTCCTGCGGGTCCGCATCGGTGTCGGCAAGCCGCCGGGGGGCAAGGAGCGGGGCGCCGATCACGTGCTGTCCCGTCTGCCGACCAAGCAGCGCGAGCTGTTCGACGTCGCCGTGCAGGAGGCTGCCGACGCCGTCGAGCTGGTCGTCACCGAGAGCATTGACGCCGCGATGCGCCGCTTCCACGCTCCGCCGGCGCTGCCCGATGCCCGAGGGTGACACCATCCGGCGGCTGGCGGAGCGGATCGACCGCCGCTTCGCCGGCCAACGCTGCGTGCGATCCGTCACTCGCGATCCGCGACTGACCCACGTCGACTTCGCCGGCGCCGTGCTGACCGGTGCCGACGCTGTCGGCAAGCACCTGCTGGTGCGCTTCGACGACGGGCGGACGCTGTACGCCCACCTGCGCATGACCGGGTCGTTCGTCGTCGGCCGGGCGGCGCAGGAACCCGCGTGGCGGCGGCGGGTCGAGCTGTGGATGGAGACGGGCCGGCTGACGGGTCTCGACGTGCCGGTGCTCGGCGTTGTCGCAACGGCGCAGGAGGATCGGATCGTCGGCCACCTCGGACCGGACCTGTGCGCGCCCGAGCCGCCGGACCTCGACGAGATCGTCGAGCGGCTGGTCGGTTCACCGGAGGTCGCACTGGCGGGCGCCATGCTCGACCAGCGCAACGTGGCCGGGTTCGGCAACCTCTACGCCGTCGAGCTCCCGTTCGTGGTCGGGGTGTCACCGAACCAGCCGGTCGGCTCGGTCGATGGCCTGCGGACGTTGGTCGGAATTGGGACGGCGGTCATCCGCACCAACGCGGCGCGCGGCCCGCAGAACACGACCGGTCGCCGCCTCGCCGACGCCGACCACTGGATCTACGGGCGGCGGGGCCGGCCGTGCCCGCTGTGCGGGGACCGCCTCGACGGCTGGGAGGAGCGCGACAGCCCGTGGCAACGCGTGTCGACGTGGTGCCCGACCTGCCAGGCCACGGGCGACCCGACCCGTGCCGTCGACGAGGCCCGCGGCCGCAAGCTCCTCGCCCTCCACCCCGCCCGCCGCGACCCATCGTTCCCGTCGTTCTGACCCAACTTCGGTGTCAGAACTGACACCGAAATTGGGTCAGAACAGCATGGGCCGGGCGTCGGTACCCTCAACGGTCCCGTGCGTCTGGCTGCGCTCCCCCCACTGCTGCGCGACGAGCCGGCGCTGACCCGCGCCCTCGGCGAGCCCGCCGCCCGCCTGGCTGTGTCCGAGGTGGCCCGGCCGATCTCCATCGCCGCGCTGGCCACCCTGTCGAACCGGCGCCCGCTGGTCGTCGCCACACCGACGGGCACGATGGCTGCCCAGCTGGCCGAGGACCTCGAGCAGTTCCTGCCGCCCGACCAGGTGGCGCTCTTCCCGGCGTGGGAGACACTGCCCTTCGAGAGGGTCAGCCCGTCGGTGGAGACGATGGGGCGGCGCCTCGAGCTCCTGTGGCGCCTTCGCCACCCCGAGCGCACACCCAGCGTGATCGTGACCGGCGTGCGGGCCCTGCTCCAGCGCCTCGGACCAGACGCCACCGCCATCGACCCGATCTGCGTGCGGCCCGGGGACATCATCGATCCGGACGACCTTGCCGCCCACCTGGTGCAGTTCGGGTACCGACGAGAGGAGCTCGTCGAGCACCGGGGTGAGTTCGCCCGGCGTGGCGCCATCGTCGACGTGTTCCCGTCCACCGCCGACGCCCCGGTGCGCATCGACCTGTGG
>JBPCJL010000215.1:0-4951 GCA_051005355.1 Ilumatobacteraceae bacterium | reverse complement strand
GGACTGGCGGCGGCGCTGTTCGGCGCGCGGGCCATCGTCGGGCCGTCACTGACCGACCGAGTCGTCGGCATCGACGGGATGATCGTGGCCGGGATGAGCCTCGTCATCGTCAACGCCATGGACACCGGGCGCGGGGCGTTCCTGCCGACGGCGGTCGTGCTGGCCCTCGTGTCCTTCGTCAGCACGTCGATCGTGGCCCGCTTCATCGAAGGGCGAGGCGAATAGTGGGCGCGGTCATCGCGCTGGGTGGCGCCGTGCTCGTCCTGGTCGGCGCGGTCGGGGTCGTGCGCTTTCCGGATGCGCTGGCCCGGATGCACGCCCTGACCAAGGCGTCGACGCTCGGCGTGGTCCTCGTGGCCGTCGGCGCCGCCTTCGTGCTGCGCGACGCCAACGACATCACCTCCGCCGTGGGCGCCGGTCTGCTGCAGCTGCTGACGCTGCCGATCAGCGCGTTCCTCCTCGCAAGGGCGACCTACCTCGCCCGCGGCGTCCCGAGCCGCGTCGACATCGTCGACGAGCTGGCGGACCGACCGACCGGCGACGAGCCGAGGTCGCCGACCCTGCACGACGAGACCTAATCTCTCCGCTGGCGCGCCGGGAAGTCTGGTCGGCACTCGACCCGAGCCGTCCCAGGAGACGCCATGCCCGCCGGCCGCCACCCCTCCAGCGTCGTCCCCGAGACCTTCCTGCACGGCGACTCGACGTTGGCGCGCATCGCCCGCCCGCTGGCCCAGTTCCTGCGCATCGAGGCCAGCGGTGGCATCCTGCTCGTGGCGGCCACCGTGGTCGCGCTGGTCTGGGCCAACTCGCCGTGGTCGGACGCCTACGCGCAGCTGTGGGCGAAACAGATTGACGTCGTCGTGGGCGCTTTCCGGTTCGAAGAGGACCTGCTGCACGTGGTCAACGACGGCCTCATGGCGCTGTTCTTCTTCGTCGTCGGTCTCGAGATCAAGCGCGAGCTGGTCACCGGGGAGCTGCGCGATCGACGCAAACGTGACGCTGCCGGCCATGGCGGCGCTCGGCGGGATGGTCGTGCCGGCAGCGATCTACGCCGTGATCAACGTCGGCGGGTCCGGCGCCCGGGGTTGGGGCATCCCCATGGCCACCGACATCGCCTTCGCCCTCGGGGTCGTCGCCCTGCTCGGCAGCCGCGTCCCGAGCCCGCTGAAGGTGTTCCTGCTGACGTTGGCGATCGTCGACGACATCGGTGCCATCGTCGTCATCGCCGTCTTTTACAGCGAGGGGATCGAGCTGGTGCCGCTCGCCATCGCCGCCGGGATCGTCGTCGCCGTCGTCGCCATGCGCACGTTGCGCGTGGCCGCGGCGCCGCTGTACGTGGTCGCCGGGCTGGCGCTGTGGGTCGTCGTCCACGAGTAGGTGTCCACGCCACCATCGCCGGCGTCGTGATGGGGTTGCTGACGCCGGCGCGACCACAGCAGTCCGAGCTCGAAGCGGAGGCCGTTGTGGACGCGCTGGAGGATCGCCACGAGCTGACGGCCGAGGAGGTGCGCACCACGGCCATCGCCATCAAGCGCTCGGTGTCGCCGTGCGAGCGTCTCGTCGAGGTCCTGCACCCGTGGACGAGCTATCTGATCGTGCCGCTGTTCGCCTTGGCCAACGCCGGGATCTCGTTCGGCGGCGATGCGGTCGGCGCTGCACCGCGGGTCGTGGCCGGCGTCGTGGTCGGGCTGGTCGTCGGCAAGGTGGTCGGCATCACGGGGTTCGCCTGGGCAACGACGCGCCTCGGGCTGGGCACGCTGCCGACCGACGTCGGGTGGCGTCAGCTGATCGGGGCGTCGGCGCTGGCCGGCATCGGCTTCACCGTCTCGCTCTTCGTCACCGGCCTGGCGTTCGGAGCCGACGAGGCCCTTGGCGACGCAGCCAGGGTGGGCATCCTCGCTGCGTCGGTGCTCGCCGCCGGGATCGGCGCCGTGGTGTTCCTGACCGCCGGCCGCCGCCGCTCCTGACGCGACGCGTCGGTTCCGTGGCGCGATCCGTACGGATTCCCGTACGGAATCTTCGTCAGAACCGTTTCGCCGTCACGTTTGCGTTCCCACCTTGAGCTCGCGGAAGGGGCTGGTGGTGTCGATGCCTGGTTCCTTGGGCAGCCCGAGGACCCGTTCGCCCACGATGTTGCGCATCACCTCGTCGCTGCCGCCGGCGATGCGCATGCCGGGGTTGCCGACGACGAACTGCGACCACGAGAACGTGCCCCACTCGCCCGTGTCGGCGACCAGCTTGGGGCCGAGCACGCCGCTGACGAAGTCCGACAGCGCCATCGCCAGCTGCGTGCCGGACAGCTTGGCGATGCTCAGCTCGGGGCCAGGCGTCTGGCCGGCGCGGATCTTGTCGAGCGCCCGCTGGTTCGTGTACTGGTTGACCTTCGACTGCACGATGATCGCGGCCAGCCGTTGGCGGACCAGCGGATCGTCGTTGAGCCCGAAGGCCTTGGTCATCTCGACGGCCCTGGTCAGCAGGCCCGTCGACCCACCACCGGCGCCGCCGCTGCCGATCGCCGCCCTCTCGTTCATCAGCGTCGTCAGCGCGACGTGCCAGCCGTTGTTGACGTCGCCGAGGCGGTCGTCGTCGGGCACCCGGACCTCGTTGAAGAAGACCTCGTTGAAGCTGGCCCCCCCGGTCATCTGGCGCAGCGGGCGGATCTCGACGCCGGGCGCCCGCATGTCGACGATGAAGCCGGTCAGGCCGCGGTGCTTGGGCAGCTCGCCGTCGGTCCTGGCGATGATCTCGCCGATGTCGCTGTACTGGGCACCAGACGTCCACACCTTCTGGCCGGT
Source organism: Ilumatobacteraceae bacterium (assembly GCA_051005355.1). GTDB lineage: Bacteria > Actinomycetota > Acidimicrobiia > Acidimicrobiales > Ilumatobacteraceae > JALZMG01. The sequence continues at coordinate 2,156 of JBPCJL010000215.1, read as the reverse complement.
GATCACCCACTCCTCGCCGTCGCGCTCGGCGCGCGTCTGCAGGCTGGCCAGGTCGCTGCCGGCGCCCGGTTCGGAGAACAGCTGGCAGCCGACGATGTCGGCCCGGTACATCGCCTTGAGGTAGCGGTCCTTGGCCGTCTCGGTGGCGTGGGCGAGGATCGTCGGCGCCACCATCCCGAGGCCGATGCCGAAGAACGCCTGGTTGGGCACGTCGTAACGGCCCTCGAGGGCGTCGTAGGCCCGCTGGTAGGAGGCCGGCAGCTGGCGACCGCCGTACTCCTCTGGCCCTGTGATCCAGCCGAGACCGGCGTCGAAGCGCTTGGCCCGCCACGCCTGGGCGGCGGCCAGCAGCTCCAGCTCGGAGGACCGGTCGCGCTCCTCGAACATGGCCACCTTGTCCGGCCCCTCGCCCCACACGAAGCGCCGTTCGGCCTGCTTCTCGTCGGCGTTGGCGGCCAAGAACTCACCCACCTCGCCCCGAAATCCCTCAATGCTGATCACAGGCCCGACGGTAGACACCACGGGGCAAACGACCGGCATCGTGCAACCGCAAGCCAGGGAATTGACGCTCTCGGCCACCGGGCAGGCGGCGTCGCGCGACCGGAGCGAGGCGATTGACGCTCTTGGCCCCCGACAAGGCATCGTGCGAGCGCAAGTCAGGTGATTGACGCTCTCGGCCCGTTACGCAGTGAGCATGACACCCCAGGCCGGCCGTGCCCGGCCCAGGCCGAGGAGCGGAGTCTTCGGAGCGAGCGAGGCCATCAGACGCGTAACGGGGAGCAGGACTCCTGCTCCCCGTTTCTCAACTCACGCTGCAGTTGCTGGTGGCGGCGGGGGTCGTGACGCAGAGCTGCTTGTTCCGTCGACGTGCGAAGGGCGGGCGGACAACTTCACACAGTCAACGGGCAGCTCACGCGGCCGAACGTTGCGGACTCGCTCGACACGCCACTCACCACCGCCGCCACGTCAGCAGTCGACTGGCTAGGCGTCCCACCGCCGTCCCAGGCCGTCGTTCGCAGCCAGCTGGACGGAGCAGCGGACGACGCCGGCGCTGGCGATCAGCGGCGTGGCCAGGTCGACCGTGACGACCGCCAGCCCGGCGCACCCCAGCATGTTGGCGACGGAATCGAGCTCGGCGGTGCCGCCGATGCGTCCGTCGTCGCCGTACAGGGCCCGGTGGACGGCGTTGGCCCAGGTCGAGCCGGCACCCCAGCGCGCCGTCCCCTGGCCGAGGATCAGCACGGTCGGAACCTCGTGGCCCAGCCGGCCGTCGACGACCGAGAGGTCGTCGGCGTCGCTGTCCAGGACACCGGCGACGACGGGCAGATCCTGCCCACCTTCCCAGGCCTGCAGCGCCTCCCATCCGAGCCGGTCGCTGATGCCGGTCAGCAGCACGCCGTCACGAGTCCTGGCCGTCGCCAGGCCGACGGGACGCGGGTGCTCCGGGACGGGTTGGTCGGCGTCGGACCACACTGCGGCGGCCGGGATCCAGCACGGACGGCCGGCGATGTCGCGTGCGGCGACGAGGCGATCGCCGTCGAGCTCCGTGCGCTCGCCGAGCGCGCCGGTGACGAGCACTGGCCGGTGGCGCAGGGCGACCACCCGGCCCTGCCCGACGCACAGGGTGGGGGTGGCACTGGGACGAGGCGACTCCGTCCACCGTGGTGTGAGGTCCGAGATCAGCGACACGTGTTGATCACAACCGACCGGAGTCACAAGCCCGTCGACCCGCGTCCGCGCCCGGCGTGCGTTACGACATGGGACGGGTCGGGGACGGACGCAACGGCATGATGGTGGGCATGTCGCATACCATGGTTTTGTTCGTTTGCAAGTCGGGCAACGGCCCCAAGGGCTGGAAGAACGGTCCGAAGGGCTGGAAGAACGGTCCGAAGGGCTGGTGACCGGGGGCGTTCCTACCGCCAGGCCCATCCCGATTGTATTTTTAAGCTCCCATGGCAGTACCGCGTACCAGTTCGTGGCGGCGTTGGCGCGCCGAGCTCGGTAGCGCGCCACCCATCTCCCGTGCCACCTCAGCGGCGTCGTCAAGCACCGCAATCGCCGCCGCCACGCGGTCCTGCAGCGTGAGCAGCTCGGCCAGGCGAACGTAGCGGGAGTCGGTGTAACGGTCGAGGCGCAGCGCGCGCTCGGCGTACGAC
>JBPCJL010000214.1:0-9801 GCA_051005355.1 Ilumatobacteraceae bacterium | reverse complement strand
GGATCAGACTCGCGGCCGCGGTCGAGCCGGCGATAGCGGACTCGGCGGCCCGAGCATCCCCGTCGTTCCGGGCAAGTCCTGCGCCGAAGCGTCTCGCGGCGTCCGCTCACCGGGCGTGGCCCACGGTGCCGAGTCGTCGTTCCGCCACCCCGACACGTGATCCGGCTACGGAGCTTGGTAATCGGCCTTCCGGAGCTCGGAATACCGATGGATCGAGGACGTGGGCGCCCGAAACCCGAATGATGATGTTTGCGGCGCCAAGGCGTCAGTCGGACCACGGGCTGCGTGGACGAGCCAGCCGCTCACCGTCGATACTGACGTCGACCCGCTCATTGAAGAAGCAGATCATGTCCTTCACCAACGTGGCGTAGTTGTGCGGGTCGTCGTAGCTCCACGCCACGTCCGTGACCACGGTGCCGTCGATGTGCGCCGACCAGTACCGGGCCTGCCCCTTGTAGGCACACACCGAGGCGGTGGCTGACGGCACGAGAAGGTCCATCCGCACGTCCTCGTGCGGCAAGTAGTACCGCGTCGGCAGATACGTCTCGAAGAGCATGACCGGCCGCGTCGAGTCGGCGAAGATCACACCGGCGATCTCGACTTCGACACGGCGCGAGCTGCGTCTCGTATCGATCGTCTTGAACGGGTCGCGGGCGTGGCCAACGAGCACCTCGTCCTCCTCGCGCCACTCGTCGAATGCGTCAAAGTCCACGATGACGTAACCGTCGAAGTCCGCATCGGCGGGCGCAAACGCAGCCGCGGCCAGCGGCGAGTTGCCGGTGACGATGTCGAAGGAGCGCCCCGGCGCCGAGTGGAACGTGAACCCGGTGCTCGGATCGAGCACCGGTGGACCGTCGCCCAGCTGCACGGCCCGTTCCTCGGTGGTGTCCGGTTCGGCGGCGACCAATAAGCCGTGGAGGTCGTCGACCGGCACGGCAAGCGACGGCACGACCCTGCGGGGCTCCCACACGATCCGCGCCCGCGTCGAGTCCACGACGGTGGTGCCGCCCACGAAGGCCCGGATGCGCTTGGCCTCAGGGTGCCATCGCAACTCGGGAAGGGCGGCGAACTCGTGGTCGGCGAACCGGAGGGCCATACCGCGACTCTTCTGCCAGCGATCCGCCACGGTCAAGCGGATTGGCTCCGGCTCGTGGCGCACCACTCGATTTCGGTGTCAGTCCGCAATCCTTCTTGCGATCGTCCGTGCGTGTACTGCTCGTTCGTGCTGGCCGTGCGCCGCGCACCGACCACCCCACCCATCACGCCACCCGCCGCCACCCCGGGCGGCCGAGCCCGAGGTGGACGGGGAGCCTGTCGGTGCGAGCTCTGGGACGATGCTCCGATGACACCTCCCCCGAGCACACCCGCGCTCGATGACCTCACCATCACGATGGTCGTCGACAACGCCACCGACACCCTCTCGAGCATCGGCCCAGGCATCCCGCAGCTTCCCGAGATGGCGTACCTGCTCGGGCGAATTCCTCCCAGCGGCCAGCACGACGGTCACAACTGCGTCGTCACCTTCGACCACCTCTGCGTCGCCTGTCACGGCTTCTCCGCACTCGCCACGGCACAACAGGACGACCGGACGACGACCGTCCTCTTCGACGTCGGCCCCTACGGCGACGTCTGGCTCGCCAACGCCGAACGGCTGGGCGTCGACCTGTCAACCATCGACGTGCTGTTCCTCTCGCACTGGCACTGGGACCACTCCGGCGGCATGACCACCGTCGTCGCCGCCATCGCCGCAGCCCGCGCCACTGCGGGTCACCCACCGCTCGTCGTCGACGTCCACCCTGACCGGCCCGACCAGCGCGGGATACTCACGCCGCTCGACACCTTCGCCATGCTCCCGCCCGAACCAACGCTCGAAGCCATCGAAGCGGCCGGCGGTCGCATCGTCACCCACGCCGACGTGCACCTCCTCGGCGATCTCTTCCTCGCCAGCGGCCACATCCCACGCCAGACCAGCTACTAGACCGGCCTGCCTGGCCACCACAGCTGGCGCGGCGACCAGGCGACCCCCGACCCAGGCATCCACGACGAGCGCTTCCTCGCCGCCAACGTGCGCGGCCGGGGAACGACGGTGCTCACCGCGTGCTCACACGCCGGCGTCGTCAACGTCGGGCTCGAAGCCCGCCGGCTCCTCCCCGACCAACCCGTCGACCTCCTCCTCGGCGGCTACCACCTGGCAGGTTCAACCGTCGAGGACCGCATCGAGAACACCGTGCGCGACCTCGCCAACCTCGTCGCGCCGCGGATCGTCGCACCTGGACACTGCACCGGCTGGCGAGCCGCCGCCGCACTCGTCGACGCGTTCAGCCCGACCCGGTGTGCACCAAGCGTCGTCGGCACCCGCTACCTGCTCGACGCCTCGTAGATCCACTTCCTGACGGCAAGAGAGCGCTGGTGCGCATTCGATCGCTCCCTGGCGCCTGGCGCTGAACGCCTCGCTTCGGCGACCCGACTCCGTCAGCGCCAGTCCAGCGGGAGGTCAGCGCGAGGGGGGACGCTGCGTGCATGAGCCGCCAGCAACGACAAGTTGACCAGCTGCGAGCGTTGTGCGCTTCCGGTCGGGTTGCCCGGGCGGTTGACCTGGCGTTCGAACACTTCGCCAGCTTCGGGCGTGACGACCGTGTCATCGACCTCCTCACCGAGGCGGTCGGCCACAACGTTGCTGGTGAAGCCATCCGGCAACGGCTCGACGAACTGCGCACCACCGTGCAGGCCGGTTCGGGCCCCGGATCAGCGCCCTGTTGTGCGACATGACAGCAGTACTTTCGCGCCATGCGCATCTCGCTGCTGGGCGAGCTCGAGGTGTTCGACGACGCTGACAGGCCCGTGATCATCACGGGCGCCAAGCAGCGCGCCCTGCTGGCGATGCTGGCGCTGCACCCGGGACACATGGTCCCTGCCGATCAACTGGTCGAGGGGCTGTGGGGCGAGAACCCGCCCCCGGCGGTCCGCAACGGCCTGCAGGGGCTCGTCTCCAAGCTGCGACGACTGCTGGGATCCGCCGGCCTGATCGTCATGCGCGGCGGCGGCTATGCGCTCGACGTCCCAACGGATGCCGTGGACACGCACCACTTCGAGCGGCTGGTGACGCAGGGGCGCACCGCTGCGACGAGCGGTGAACTCGCTCGCGCCGTCGCCCTGCTCAGCGAGGCAGACGCAATGTGGCGGGGTGAGGCCCTCACCGAGTTCGCCTACGAGGAGTTCGCCGTGGGCGCGTCGACCCGGTTGTCGGAGCTGCGCCTTGCTGCGATGGAGGAGCGGCTCGACGCCGAGCTCCAGCTCGGTCATCCCGGTGTCGTCACCGAGTTGGAGACGCTGGTCGCCCGTTCTCCGCTTCGCGAGCGGCTCCGTGGACTGCTGATGCTGGCGCTCTACCGCTCCGGGCGACAGGCAGAGGCGCTGCGCGTGTTCCGCGACGGCCGTCGCATCCTCAGCGAGGAACTGGGCCTCGACCCTGATCCAGAGCTTCAGCGGCTGGAAACTGCCATCCTGAACCAAGATCCGTCACTCGACGGACCAAGCCGCGCACGCGCGAACGAACCGGCGCCGCCACAGCGCTTCAGCGTTCCAGGGGCGCTGACGCCGCTGATCGGCCGCGAGGCGGAGATGAATGAGCTGACGGCACTCGCCGGTGAACATCGCCTCCTCACCCTGGTCGGACCGGGAGGAGTCGGCAAGACCAGGCTGGCGCTCGAACTGGCCCAGACCACCGCCGCCGGGTTGACCGACCGGGCCTGCCTGGTCGAGCTGGCGCCGGTCGGCGACCCTGCGGCGGTGCGCGGCGCCATCACCACTGCCATCGGCCTCACCGATCCCCGGCAACTGGACGCGTGGATCGGAGACCGAGAGTTGCTCATCGTGCTCGACAACTGCGAGCACGTGATCGCCACCGCCGCCGAGGTCAGCGAACAGCTTCTGCGTCACTGCCCGCGCCTCCGTCTCCTGGCGACGAGCCGCGAGGGGCTTCGGATCGGCGGCGAGACCATCTGGCCGGTCCCCCCGCTCGCACCAGAGGACGCGATGACGCTGTTCGTGTCCCGAGCGGCCGCCGCCGGCGCACGACTCGACCTCACCGACGAGCTCGCTAGGACGGTCGACGAGATCTGTGCCCGGCTCGACGGGCTGCCGCTGGCGATCGAGCTGGCCGCCGCCCGAGGGCGGGCGTTCCCGCCCGATCAGATCCTCTCCCGCCTGAACGACCGATTCCGGCTGCTCACCGGCGGATCACGCACGGCGCTGCCTCGCCAGCAGACCCTGCAGGCCGTCGTCGACTGGAGCTACGACCTGCTGTTCGACGACGAGCAACGGGTCTTCACGCGGTTGTCGGTTTTTCCCGGCGGCTGCGACTTGACCACCGCCCAAGCCGTCTGCGCCGACGACGAGCTCGGTGCCGTCGAGGTCGAAGACATCATCCAGGCCCTCGTCGACAAATCGCTCGTCAACGCCACTGCCGGCGCCACCGACGCACGGTTCACGGAGCTGCAAACCCTGGCCCAGTACGGCCGGGCGAAGCTGGCCGAGCGCGGCGAAGCCGGCCCGGTCCGCGACACCATGGCGGCGTGCTTCGCCCGGCTGTGCGCCCGGTCCGCCGCCGCGTACATCGGTGACGAGCAGCGGGCGTGGCTCATCACCATCGCCCAGGAGCAGGACAACCTGCGCGCCGCGCTCGAGTGGGCGACTGCCAGCGGCGATGCCGAAACGGCGCTGACGATCGCCGGTGGCGCCAGCTGGCCGCACTGGTTGGCCGGCACCGCGGTCGAGGCCAAGCGCTGGCGCGACGACGCGTTCGCCTGCACCGGCAGCGTCAGCGACGTCACACGAGCGATGGCCCTCACGGGCCGTGCCCTCATCAACTTCCAACTCGGCATCAGCGAGGGTGTCGACGCCGACTTCGTAGCAGCACTCGCTGTGTTCCGGCGACACGGCGACCAGGCACCGCTGGCGTTCACGCACTCCTTCTACGCCGAGGTCGCGGCGGCACGCGGTGACGTCGATGAAGCACGCGGTCGTCGCCGTGATGCGCTGGCCTTCTACGAGTCGATGCCCGACGACCCGTTCGTCGTCGCCGCTCGCGCCTATTCGTCCGCGAAGCTGGCTGTGCTCGACCGTGATCTCGCCACTGCCGAGCGCTGCTATCGAACGGCCACGGACGGGTTCGCCCGACTGGATCGGCCGATGATGCTGGCCATGTGCCTGAGCATGGTCGCCGACTTCGACGAACGGGGCGGCAACCACCACGCTGCGATCACGGCGTTGCGCGAGGCGATCGATCTCAACGAAACGCTGGGTCTGCGCGGGTTCAACGCCGCCCTGCTGGCACGGCTCGGCTGGGCCTTGCTCTCCGTCGACGACCCGTCGAGCGCCGACGTCGCCTACCAGCGGGCGCTCGAACTTGCTCGACCGCTCGGCAACCGACCCGTGATCTTCCTCGCCCTCGCTGGGCTCTCGGTCGTCCGCCGCCTCGACGGCCAGGACCGCGACGCAGCCGACGCAGCCGTCGAAGCACTCGAGGTGCACGTCGCCGGAAGTCCGCGCCGCCTCGTCAACCGCGTCGATGCCCGAGCCGAAGTTCTGTCCGCGACGGCCGCGTGCTGCACGGTCCTCGGGTGCATCGCCGCCGACGCCGGCCGACCCGAGCAAGCCGCCCAGCTGCTCGGGCACGCCACACACCTGCGCACCCAGGCCGACGTTCCCGAACCGCCGTGCCTCTCCGACGACGTCGCCCGAGCCACCGAAGCGGCCACCGTGCTCCTGGGGCCAGACGGGTTCGCAACTGCGGCTCGGTCGGGTCAGGATGGTCGATTGGGCGCTGACCTGGACTTCCAGGTCTCTACGCCGGTCTGACGCCGACTCGCTGATTCGGCGCGGCCGTCGAGTGCAGCGCCGGTGCAGCGTGAGGTCAGCGGCGCTCCGCATGGTGGGGACACCTCACCGATTCCAAGGAGCGTCCACCCATGATCACCGTCACCGGACTCACCAAGCGCTACGCCCGCCGGGTCGCCGTCGACGACCTGACGTTCGACATCGCGGCCGGCCGCGTCACCGGTTTCGTCGGCCCGAACGGCGCCGGCAAGTCGACCACCATGCGGATGATGGTCGGCCTCACCCGGCCCGACCACGGTGACGTCCGCTACCACGACGTCAGGTACGACCAGCTGCGCCACCCGGCCCGAGTCGTCGGCGCGGTGCTCGATGCGCGCGGCATGCATCCCGGTCGCACGGCCCGCAACCACCTGCAGGCCGCCACTGCGCTGAGTGGCATCCCTTCCCAGCGGGTCGAGGAGGTCCTCGAGCAGGTCGGGCTGGCCAGCGCCGCCGACCAACGAGCGGGCGGCTTCTCACTCGGCATGCGCCAACGCCTTGCGCTGGCCGGCGCCCTGCTCGGCGAACCAGAGGTGCTGTTGCTCGACGAGCCCTCCAACGGACTCGACCCAGACGGCATCCGCTGGCTGCGCAACTCGCTCCGCCGCTTCGCCGACCAGGGCGGCACGGTGTTCGTCTCCAGCCACCTGATCGCCGAACTCGCCATGTTCGCCTACGACCTCGTCGTCGTCGGCGCCGGCAAGCTCCTCGCCGCCGAGCCGGTGCACGCCACCCTCGCCCGCGGCGGATCCGCCGTCACCGTGCGCACACCGGACACGGCGAAGCTCGCCCGCCTGCTGACCGCCCACGACATCGACGCCCAGATCGACGGCGACCGCCTCGCCGTCCACGGCGTCGACACGACTGCGGTGTCCCAGGTGGCGTTCGAACACCGCATCCAGGTCACCGAGATCACCGAGACCTCCCGGACCCTGGAGGAGATCCTCATCGATATGACCGGCGCCAGCGCCGAGTTCGCCGCCGCCTGACCCATCACCAACCTGGCTCACGAAAGACCTCACCACCATGAACATCGTCACCGCCTCCACCCCGACCCTCCACCTGACCGCTCCCAGCAGCACCCGTACCGGACGCGACGCCCTCACCGCCGTACCCGGCGCCATCAAGAGCGAGTGGATCAAGCTCCGCTCCCTGCGCTCGACGCCCTTCATCCTCGCCGGCACCGCCGTCATCGGCGTCCTCCTGTCATGGATCCTGGCGACGTTCGTCAAGACCGACCCGGACACCGACCTAGCCTTCACCGTCAGTCAGACGTTCATCTTCTCGACGTGGCTGACCACGATGTTGGCCTCGATCGTCGGCGCGCTGATGTTCACCTCCGAGGTGCAACACGGCACCCTCCCGAACGCCGTCATGGCCCAGCCCGCCCGCTGGGTCATCGTCACCGCCAAGACGGTGGTGGCGTCCGGTTTCGGCCTGGTGATGGGCATCGTCGGCATGACGGCGGGCTTCGCCGGCGCCGTGCTCGGCGGCCTCGACGCCGGCGACTCCTCAGGCGTCGCCGCCACCGTGCTGTGGGGCCTCTTCCTCACCTCGATGGCGTCGCTGTTCGGGCTCGGCGTCGGCATGATCCTCAAGCACGGCGCCATGGCCACCTCGAGCGTCCTCATCTGGGCGCTGGTGCTCGAGAACCTCATCCGTGGCTTCGCCCCGCCGACCATCTCCCGCTACCTGCCCTTCAGCGCCGCCGCCGGGCTGCTCGGCATCCGCCAAGCCGGTGACACCGACGAAACGGTCGCCGCCGCGCTGAGCCGAGTGCAGGACGCCTTCCTCTTCGGCGGCTACGTCGTCGCTGCCGTCGCCGTCGGAACGGTGCTCCTGTACCGACGAGACCCCAACTGACAACAGCTCCAGGACAGAGCAACTGGGCCCGCACCAGACGGTGCGGGCCCAGTTGCGCGCTCCGGTACAGCAGTGCAACAACACCGGCTTCGTCGCTGGTCCCCATGTTCCCGGACACGGTGCGCTGGTTGAGGACCCATCTGGCGTCGCGTAGGGAGGGAGAGGACCGCCGATCGCCGTCACGACGAGTCCGACGCCGGTTCAGTCGTGGCGACCGGCGGCTGCCGCGAGCTCGAGCGCCGTCGGACGTGTCGTCAACGTCGTCATCGGCGTTTATCGAGGTGTCGGTGGAAGAGCTGGACGGCGGTCGCACCTTCGCCAGCGGCCGCCGCGACCCGCTTTATCGATCGGTGGCGAACATCGCCGGCCGCAAACACCCCCGGAGCCGCCGATCGATCCCGAACGGGGTTGGCGGACATGCTCGCCAACGGTGGCCTCGATCAACCGTCGACGTTGCGTGCCGGGTCCGGCGAATCGCCCAACGTCCGACGGGTGCTGGTCGACCTGCATGATGAGTACGTCCGCCACGTCGGCCACGCCGACCTGCTGCGCGAAGCCGTCGACGGCCTGGTCGGCGAGGACCCACCGCAGACGTGACGGCGGCGGAGCCGGCCTGACGGGGTGACACCATTTCAGCGCCGGCGGACAGTACGTTCAACTCGCGGTGGCAGCACGACGTCTCGCCTGGATCTCCATTCTCTGCCTGCTCGCTGCGGCGTGCTCGACGGAGCGCTCGAGCGCACCCGCCGATCCGACGGCTGCGACGACGGAGACGACGAACGCCGGGGTAACGACGCGGCCAGCCTCGACGACTGACGGGCCGACGACGACCGAGGAGCGCGCGCGCCCCACGACCACGACGTCGTCGACGATGACGACGGAACCAAACACGACGTCGACCTCGACGACAACGCCGTCGACGACCTCCTCGGCGACCTCCACGACCACCACGACCGCAGCCACGTCGACCACGAGCACGACCATCCCGCTACCGCCTGATGTCCACGACCCGGCGTGCGCCCGTGTGGTGCAACCCGGCGACTCCCTCAGCGTGATCGCCGACGGCTACGACGACCCGACGGTCACGGCGTCCAGCCTGCAGACGGAGAACGGCATCGCCGACCCCAACGTGCTCGAGGTCGGCGCGCTGCTCGACATCTGCCCGGGCAATGGGCTCGACGACCTGACCGGCACCGAACGGCTCCCCGCCGCATCGGCGGCCGGCACGAGCGGCGTGGAGGCCCAGCAGACCAAGCTCAACGAGCTGTTCGCCGGATTCGGCCTGACGGCGCTGTCCGTCGACGGCGTGTCAGGGCCGTTCACCCGCCAGCAGCTCTGCGCCGCCCGCATGGCGCTCAACCTGCCGATCAGCCTCGCCGACATGGCGCCCGGCACCCCCGAGGAACAGGCGCTGATGGCCGCGACGTCGATCTCGGTGCCGGCCAACGCCGTCACCTCGTGGACCCGCTGGATCCTCATCGACAACACCTGTCAGATCATGTTCGCCGGTGACCAGAGCAGCGTGGCGTTCGTCTTCAAGACCTCGACGGGAGAACCGGGCTGGGAGACCGGCGACCAGAGCGGCGCGCAGCTGTTCCGGTACAACCCGGCGCTCGCCAACGGTGGCTGGCACAACAGCAGCGACTTCCCGGTCGCCGGGGACAACCCGCTCAACGGCAACATGTACAAGCCGATCTACTTCAGCGGCGGCCAGGCGATCCACGGCGCCAACAACGTGCCGTCGGCGCCGGCGAGCAAGGGGTGCGCCCGGTTGCGGGTGGAGAACCAGGACTCCTTGGTCGCTTGGCTGGGTCTCGGCGACGTGACGCAAGAGATCTACGACGAGGGCCGGATCAACGCCATCGTCACCGTTCAGGGTGTGTACGCCTGAGCGAACGCAAGCAACGGCACATTCTCGAACATGTAGTTGCCAGGTCGAACACGCGTTGGTTGGTAGAGTTGCCCGTATGGTCGTCGACGCCGTCGCCACTGTGGAGCCGGTAGCGGTCGACGCCGAGGTGGGGATCGAGGAGCGGCTGCGGGTGGTGTGCGGTCAGCTCA
>JBPCJL010000213.1:0-7942 GCA_051005355.1 Ilumatobacteraceae bacterium | reverse complement strand
GACCATGGAGGCGGAGCCGGTTACTCGGCCTCGAGGAACTCCCGGAGACGCTGGCTGCGCTGGGGGTGGCGCAGCTTGGCCAGCGTCTTGGCCTCGATCTGGCGGATCCGTTCGCGAGTCACGCCGAACTCCTTGCCGACCTCTTCGAGCGTCTTGGCCTGGCCGCCGTCGAGCCCGAAGCGCAGGCGCACGATCTCCTGCTCTCGCTCTGACAGCTCGTTGAGTACGGCGCCCACGGCCTGGGTGAGCATCATCCGCGTCGCCGCGTCGGCAGGGCCGTCCGTCGACGAGTCCTCGATGAAGTCGCCGAGGTTCGACTCGTCCTCCTCGCCGATCGGCGAGTCGAGCGACAGCGGGTCGAGCGAGTAGCGCAGCAGCTCCCGCACCCGCTCTGCCTCCAACTGCACGCGCGCCGAGATCTCGTCGATCGACGGCTCCCGCTCGAGCTCCTGGTGCAGCTGGCGCTTGGCCCGGATGACCCGGTTCATGTGCTCGACCATGTGCACCGGGATGCGGATCGTGCGGGCCTGATCGGCGATGGACCGGGTGATGGCCTGGCGGATCCACCACGTGGCGTACGTGGAGAACTTGAACCCCTTGGCGTGATCGAACTTGTCGACTGCCCGCATCAGGCCGAGGTTGCCCTCCTGGATCAGGTCGAGCAGCTGCATGCCCCGGCCCGAGTAGCGCTTCGCGATGCTGACGACGAGTCGCAGGTTGGCCTGGGTGAGCTCGCTCTTGGCCCGCTCGCCACGCTGCACGGCGCGCACCAGCATCCGAGACTCGGTGTCGGCCAGGTCCGAGCCGTTCGTCGCCGCCTCGTCGATGCGTCCGGCGGCCAACTGGCCGACCTCGATCAGCTGCGCCAGGCGCCGCTCGTCCTCCCCCGACAGCAGGTCGACCTGCCCGATCTCCCGCAAGTACATCCGCACCCCGTCCGAGGTCAGCCCCTCGGGGCGCGTCGCCGTCTTGCGCAGGCGCCGACGACGGCGCCTCGACAGCAGGTGCTCGTCGTCCTCCGCCGACGACGCCCGCTCCAGATCGACGAAGCCCGACGGCGCCGCGGACGTCTCGTCTTCTGCGTCCGGCTCGGCGTCGGCGTCGACCGCCTCGTCGAGCGAGATGTGGGCCTCGCGCAACGTCTCCTTCACCCGATCGAGCACGTCGCCGGTCAGCTCGACGTCGCGCAGCACGAGCGTCACCTGCTCGGCGTGGACGCTCCCCTGCTGCCGACCGCGCGCCAGCAGCGCGTCCCATTCTGCGGGATCGACGCCGTCGAGAGTGTCGACCGCGCCCCCGCCGTTGGCCGGCGCGAACCGATCTTCCTCAGGACGACGGTCGCCCCCCACTCGAGCGTTCCTCCATCCGTCGATGGAGCCACCGTAGCAACCACTCCGCGGCGGCAGCGGCTGCGGTTGTCGGCCCGCTGAGCTCCTCCAGCTGTCTGCGGGCTTCGGCGTCGAGGCGGATCAGCTCGGGCTCGACGGTCGAGGTGCGTTCGGCCAGCTGACGGCGCACGGCGGCGCCGATCAGGTTGCGCGCTTCGGTGTCCGGATCGACGTCCAGGTCGGCGACGGCGGCCCGCTCGAGCACCTCGCGTGCGTCAGGATCGGCCGCCTCGATCGCCGCCTCGAGGCGACCGTTGGAGGCGGCGAGGGCGAGGAAGGCCCGCCGGTTGGCCTCGTCGTGGAACAGCTCCTCGACCAGCCACTCGGCGATCGAGTCCCAGTCCTGGGCCAGCTGGGCGACGGCGGCGAACTCGGCGTTCTCCCGGGACGACGAGCGGCGCGCCGGCAGGGCAGCCAGGTTCGGTCGGCGCGTGCGCTGCTCGGCCAACCGCACCAGGTCGGCGACCGGCAGCCCGACTTCCGACGCCACCTGCCCGGCGTAGAGCTTGCGGACGTTCACGTCAGGGTGTTCGTTGACGACGACCATCGCCCGCTCGGCCAACCGAGCGCGATCCTCCGGCGTGCGATGCGGCTGACCGTCCATCGCCCGTCCGAGGCGGAACGCAAGGAACGGGGGTGCATCGTCGACCGCCGTGACCAGGGCGGCCGGATCGCGCTGCGCCAGGTCACCCGGATCGAGCCCGCCCGGCAGCCGCGCCACCGCCACCTGCACCTGGTACTTCTGCTCCCACTCGTAGAACCGCTCGGCCGCGCCCTGGCCGGCGGCATCGGCGTCGAAGGCCAGCACGACACGGCTGGCGTACCGCTTGAGCAGCCGCACATGATCCTCCGTGAACGCCGTCCCGCACGTCGCCACCGCCCGTTCGACGCCGGCCCGGCGAAACCCGATCACGTCCGTGTAGCCCTCGCACACGACGGCCTGACCCGTCGCGGCGATGTCCGCCTTGGCCCAGTTGAGGCCGTACAGCACCTTCGACTTGGCGTAGATCGGCGTCTCGGGCGAGTTCTTGTACTTGGCCGGATCCTCGGAGCCCGGCAGGACTCGGCCGCCGATCGCCACCGCCTCGCCGTTGTCGGAGAAGATCGGGAACAGCACGCGGGCGCGCAGCGCGTCCTGCAGCCGGTTGCGCCGGTTGAGAAAGGCCAGCCCCACCGCCTGCAGCACGTCGGCATCGATGCCGGAGCGAAGCGACAAGCCATCCCACTCGTCCGGCGCCCATCCGAGCTTGAACTGCCGGGCGACATCGCCGCTCAGCCCCCTGGAGCGCAGGTACTCCCGAGCCGGCCGCGCCTCGGGATCCTCCAGCAGCCGCTGGTGGTACCAGTCGATCGCCGCCGCCATGGCCTCGACCAGTCGCTTGCGTCGAGCCCGATCCCTCGACTGTCCCGTGGACGTGTACGTGAGCTGGATGCCGGCCTTGCCGGCCAGGTACTCGACGGCGCCGACGAAGTCGACGTGCTCGTGCTCCTGGACGAACGTGAACACGTCGCCCGACTTGTCGCAGCCGAAGCACCGGTATCGGCCCGTCTCCTCGCGCACGTTGAACGACGGCGTCTTCTCTGCGTGGAACGGACACAGCCCGACCCAGTTGCGCCCGACCTTGCGCAGCGAGACGAACTGCCCGACGACGTCGACGATGGAGACGGTCGACCGCAGCCGCTCGATGTCATCATCGGAGATCGCCACAGGTCGAACCTACGACGCCGGTGCCACACCGAGACGCAGGTCGGCCGACCGCGCCCGAGCCGCAGAGTGCAGCCACGGCGCTCTGCGGATCTCGTGCTGTCGGTCAGGTGCCGACCGGGTCACTTCGTGTCGGACACGGCGCCGACGATGGCTTGGGCCGCCGCCAGCCGGGCGATCGGGACCCGGAACGGTGAGCAGCTCACGTAGTCCAAGCCGGCGTCGTAGAACATGGCGATCGACTCCGGGTCGCCACCGTGTTCACCGCACACGCCGAGTTTCAGCTTGGGCTTGGTCTGGCGGCCCAGGCGGGCGGCGATGCGCACCAGCTCGCCGACGCCGCCCTGATCGATCGTCTCGAACGGGTTGCGCTTCAGCAGGCCGGCCGCCAGGTAGGCCGGCATCATCCGGCTCTCCACGTCGTCGCGGCTGAACCCGAACGCCATCTGCGTGAGGTCGTTGGTGCCGAAGCTGAAGAAGTCGGCCTCCTCGGCGATCTCGTCGGCGCACAGCGCAGCCCGCGGCGTCTCGATCATCGTGCCGATCGTGATCTCCGGCCCGCTGCGCAACCCCTTGGTCGCCGCCGTGATCTCCTCCTCGGCCCAGCTGCGGGCCAGCGCCAGCTCCTCGCGCGTCACGGTCAGCGGGATCATGATCTCGACGACCGGGTGCTTGCCCTGCTTGCGCAGCTCGGCGGCGGCGTCGAGCAACGCCCGCACCTGCATGGCGTACAAGCCGGGCTTGATGACGCCGAGGCGCACGCCACGCGTCCCGATCATCGGGTTGTGCTCGGACCAGCTCTCGGCCGCCGACAGCAGGGCCTTCTCCTCCTCGTCCAACCCGGAGGTGGCCTCCTTGATGCGCAGCTCCTCGACCGACGGCAGGAACTCGTGCAGCGGCGGATCGAGCAGCCGGACCGTGACGGGCAGACCGTCCATGGCGTCGAGGATCTCGGTGAAGTCATCCTGCTGGACCTTGCGCAGCTCGTCGAGCGCCGCCTCCTCCTCCTCCTTCGTCGAGGCCAGGATCATCCGGCGCACGACCGGCAGGCGGTCGGGCGCCAGGAACATGTGCTCGGTGCGGCACAGGCCGATCCCCTCTGCGCCGAGGCGTCTGGCGTTGGCGGCGTCCTCGCCGGTGTCGGCGTTGGCCCGCACCCCGAGCTTGCCCTTGCGGGTGGCGTCGGCCCACGACAGGATCGTCTCGAACTCGGCCGGTGGCTCGGCGGCGGCCATCGTCATCGCCCCGAGCACGACCTCGCCGGACGTGCCGTCGAGCGAGATGACGTCGCCCTCGTTGACGGTGACCCCGCCGGCGGTGCACGAACGGCCGGTGATCTTGACCGCCTCGGCGCCGACGACGGCCGGGGTGCCCCAGCCGCGAGCCACCACGGCGGCGTGGCTGACCAAGCCGCCGCGGGCGGTCAAGATGCCCTCGGCGACCATCATCCCGTGCACGTCCTCCGGGCTGGTCTCGTTGCGCACGAGGATCACCTGCTCGCCCCGCTCCACGGCGTCCTCGGCATCGTCGGCGTCGAAGTAGACCTTGCCGACGGCGGCTCCCGGCGAGGCCGCCAGGCCCTTGGCGATGACCTGACCCGTGCCCGAGAACTGCGGGTGCAGCACCGAGTCGAGGTGCTCGGCCGACACCCGGGTCAGCGCCTCCCGCTTGGAGATCTTCCAGCGGGCGGTGCCCTTGCCCGACCCCTTGGTCATGTCCACCGCCATCTTCAGCGCCGCCCCGCCGGTGCGCTTTCCGACGCGGGTCTGGAGCATCCAGAGCTTGCCCTGCTCGATCGTGAACTCGGTGTCGCACATGTCTCGGTAGTGGCGCTCGAGGCGGGTGAAGATGTCGAGCAGCTCGTTGTGGATGGTCGGGAAGTGATGCGCCATCGCTTCGAGGTCTTCGGTGTTGCGGATGCCGGCCACGACGTCCTCGCCCTGCGCGTTGATCAGGAAGTCCCCGTACGGCTTGTCCTCACCGGTGGCCGCGTTGCGGGTGAAGCCGACGCCGGTGCCTGAGGTCTCGTCGCGATTGCCGAACACCATCACTTGCACGTTGACGGCCGTGCCGAGGTCGTGGCTGATCCGCTCGCGCACGCGGTAGGCGATGGCGCGGGCACCGTTCCAGCTGCGGAAGACGGCCTCGACCGCCCCGCGCAACTGCTTCATCGGATCCTGCGGGAACGCCTTTCCGGTCGCCTCCTTGACCACGCCCTTGTAGGCCGCGCACAGCTCCTTCAGCGTCGAGGCGGGCAGCTCGGCGTCATTGGTGATCCCGGCCGCCTCCTTGGCCTGCTCGAGCGGGTGCTCGAAGCGCGCTGCTTCGACGTCGAGCACGATCCGTCCGTACATGGAGATGAAGCGGCGGTAGGAGTCGTCGGCGAACCGCTCGTCGTTGGTCGCCTTGGCCAAGCCCTTCACGCTCTTGTCGTTGAGCCCGAGGTTGAGGACCGTGTCCATCATCCCCGGCATGGAGAACTTGGCCCCGGATCGCACGCTGACGAGCAGCGGGTCGGCGGGATCGCCGAGGCGGCGACCCATCTGCTGCTCGAGCTTGGCCACCTGCGTCGAGATCTCGTCGTCCAGCCCGGCCGGCCAACCGCCGGTGAGGTAGGCGATGCACGCCTCGGTCGAGATCGTGAAACCCGGCGGGACCGGCAGCTCCAGCACGCTGGTCATCTCGGCCAGGTTGGCGCCTTTGCCGCCGAGCAGCTCCTTGTACTCCATGGGTGGCCGACGGTGCTTGTGGTCGAAGGCGTAGACGTAGCGCGGGCGCTTCGAGGTGCGGGTTGAGGGGGCCACGGCCGCGGAGTCTACGACGGGCCTACGATCCCTTCCCGATGCGTGTGCTCGGCTTCCCGCTCCACGTGCGGCCGGGCTTCCTGCTGTTCATGCTCCTGATCGTCGCCATCAACGGTGACGAGTTCGGGGTGTGGCTGGCCATCTCGATCGCCGGGTTCACGCTGATCCACGAGCTTGGCCACGCCCAGGCCGCCCGGTGGGCCGGCGCCAAGGCGGAGATCTCACTCGACTTCCTGGCCGGCTACGCGTCGTACGAGGCGCCGCACCCGCTGCGGCGGAGCACCCAGATCGGCATCTCCCTGGCCGGGCCCGTGACGCACATCGCGGTCAGCCTCGGCGTCCTGCTCGCCATGGGCGTCGACCCGCTCGACGCCTACAGCCGGGGCAGCTCGCCAGCAGCCGCGGCGGTGTGGTGGGCCGGCCCGGCGATCGGCGCGTTCAACCTGCTGCCGGTGCTGCCACTCGACGGCGGCAACGTCGTGACGCTCGGCCTCGACCGCGTGCTGCCCGGGCGCGCTCGGCTGGTCATGGTCTACGCCAGCATCGCCGTGAGCGTGATCGCCGCCGTGCTGTGCGCGCTCAGCGATCAGTGGCGTGGACTGGTCGTGTTCATCGGCTTCCTGCTCGTCATGCAGCTGCAGGCGCTGTTCGAGCTGCGCGCCCGGCAGGCTCGCTCGCCGTTCGACGTCGCGCTCGACGCGCTCGATGCGGGGGCCACCGACCGGGCGCGCCGGGCCCTGGTCAACGGGATCCGCCGGCCGGCCGCCGCACCGCTGGTGCCCCGACCGGTGACGGACGCCGAGGCGACTCGACTCGTGGACGCCCTGGCGCGCCCGTTGCCCGTCGGCGACCCGTGGAAAGAGTACGTGCTGGCCAACCTGCTGGTGCGCGCGAGACGCTTCGACGAAGCTGCCCGCTATGCCGCCGACAGCTACGGGCGGACACCGCGGACGTTGATCGCCACGACGGTGGCCAGGGCTGCGGGTGCGCTGGGCGACGACGCTACCGCCGTCGCTTGGTTGCGGGCGGCAGCCGACGCCGGCACGTCGAGTGACGGCCTGGCCACCGTGATCGATCAAGCGCCCGAGCTGTCGTCGATCCGCAGTCACCCAGAGGTCATAGCGGTACGGACATCGCTACCCGCTGGGTGAGGGCATTGACGCTCTCGGCCCCCGACCGCAGTGAGCATGAGAGCCCAGGTCGAGCGTAGGGCCGGAGGCCCCGGCCCGCCAGGGCCAGCGAGACAAGCCGAACGAACGGAATCTTCGGAGCGAGCGAGGCCATCAGCGCAGCGCGGTGCCGAGCTCGACGCCGCGCTTGACGAAGCCGAGGGCGCGCCGGCCGGCGACGGTCGTGAGCACCCCGACCGCCTTGCCGTCCAGCTCGATCGGGTCACCGGGCCTGGCGTCGTCACCGACGTCCAGGATGCGCAGCCGCCGCGGCGCGTCGGCGCCACGCGAGTCCATCCGCTCGACCAGCTCCTGACCGGGGTAGCAGCCCTTCTTGAAGTCGACGGCCACGACGGTGATGCCGGTCTCGGCCGGGATCGTCTCCCCCGGCACGATCTCGGCACCCATCGCCGGCCAGCCAGCCTCGACGCGAGCGGCGTCGTCACCGAACGGCGGCGGCGTCGCGCTCGCCACGACCGGCCCGATGTCGACTTTGACGCGGATCTTGAAGCAAGCCAGGCGGGCCGCCAGCCGGTCGCCGAACCCCGCCTCGGTGTCGAACAGGAACGTGTCGTCCGCGGTGCGACGGATGCGGGCCAGCACCTCGACCCGACCGTTCGGGGCCAGGAGGAAGGTCCAGCGCTCCTCGCCGACCGCCAGCGCCAGCAGGTCCTGCGACACCTGGCCCTGCAGGTAAGTCAGCGCATCGACGCCCGACACCGTCACCTCGTCACGTGCTGCGATCGCCATGGTCCCAGTGTGCCGGGTCGTGGCATGCTCGGCCCGTGGTCGACATCGACGAATTGGCCGGACGGGCCGTCACCGTCATCGGTGAGTTGGCCCGGCGGGCGGCGGGGCTGGCGACCGGGCTTGCCC
>JBPCJL010000212.1:0-7071 GCA_051005355.1 Ilumatobacteraceae bacterium | reverse complement strand
CTCGTCCGCACCGACGTCCGCGACGGCGTCGCCACCCTGACGCTCGACCACCCCGAGGAGCGCAACACGCTCACTGCGCCGATGGTCGCCGACATCACGGCGGCGATGGACGAGATCGAGGCCGACGACTCGGTCGGCGCGCTGGTCGTCACCGGTGCGCCGCCGGCGTTCTGCGCCGGGGCCAACCTCGGCAACCTGGGCACCGCCGACGGCACCAGCCTTGGCAACGTCTACGAAGGGTTCCTGCGCATCGCCCGCAGCCCACTGCCGACCATCGCCGCCGTCAACGGCGCCGCCGTCGGCGCCGGGATGAACCTGGCCCTCGGCTGCGACGTGCGCCTCGCCGCGCGCAGGGCCAAGTTCGACACCCGCTTCCTCCAGCTCGGCCTGCACCCGGGTGGCGGCCACACGTGGATGTTCCGCCGCATCGCCGGACCGCAGGTGACCATGGCGGCGGTCGTGTTCGGCGAGGTCCTGGACGGCGCCGAAGCCGAGCGCGTCGGCCTCGTCTACCGCTGCGTCGACGACGATGCCCTGCTCGACCACGCCCAGGAGCTGGCCGCTCGAGCGGCGGCCGCCCCGCGCGAGCTGGTGCTGGTGACGAAGGCGACGATCAAGGACATGGCCGACATCGACGATCACCCGGCCGCCGTCGAACGGGAGCTGAAGCCGCAGGTGTGGAGCACGCGCCAGCCCTGGTTCGCCGAGCGCCTGGCGGCGATCAAGGCGCGCGTCTCCGGCCGCAGCGGCTGACCGCTATCCGGTCGTGGCGGGCGGCGGTGGTGGCGGCGGCGGTTGACCCGCGGCGGGCGGCGGGTCGAACGACGATGGCCCGGTCGGTCCGGCCGGCAGCGGCCGCCGCCTTGACCCGGCCACGATCAGGAGGATGCCGCCGACGAGCAGGATGACGCCGATCACCAGCAGGACGATCCCCACCGGGAAGATCCACGGGATCTTGATCCCGAACCGGCCATCGACGGTGACGTTCGGCGAACCGTCGGCGTTCATGATCACGACCTGGTAGCTGCCGCTCTCGATCTCCCAGTTCAAGGTCTGCTCGCCCGGTCCTTCGACCTGGGTCACCCAGAACGACTGCGCCGCCGGCGGGTCCGGGGTCCGGTCACCTTCGACGATCGTGCTCTCGAGGGTGAAGGGGTCGAACCTGACGCCGTCGATGCGCTCCGTCCTGACACCCTCGAGGTAGGTGGTGACGTCGGCCTCCGGTCCAACACCGACGAACACGGGGACCTCGCTCGTCGAGCCGATCCGCAGTTGCAGCTCGACGCCGCCGGAGCTGTCGAAGGGAACGTCGTCGACGACGTCGATCGGGCGCGACGTGAGCGCGCTGGTGGTGCTGTCGATGCTGCCGTCCCGGGTCACTCGACCGTCGGGCCCGAACACGACGGCAACAGCAAGGCCAGCGACCAGCAGGATCAGCCCGAGTACTACGGAGATAATCCCGACGACGAGCTTCCAGGTCGAGCGCGGTCCCATGGCTACCTCCTTGCGACAACGGCCTCACCGACCGTAGCCCGAGCCCTCTGGCGGCCAGGGGATAGTGTCGAACGGCACGGGGAGGAGCTCACACCACCGGACTGGGCGCTTGCGGGCGCCACGAGGAGGATCTGCATGAGCGAACGAGTCTTCGAGCGAGCGAATCATCGTTGCGGTGCCGCTCTGTCGCCGGCTTTGCGGCGACTGGCTCATTGGTGCTCGGCCGCCACGGTCCGGTCAAACCCGTCGAACCAAGGAGAAGGGCACCAATGAGCCAGCGACACCGGGCCGCCGCCGAGGCGCCGCCGTCGTCCAAGCCGACCAAGGAGGAGGTGCGGGCCCAGGCCCACGGCGAACGGCACCGCATCCACGTCGAGTTGCAGGACGTCGCCAACCAGGTCAGCAACGGCCTCGATCCCGCTGACGTCCACGAGCCCGGTGCGGCGTGGAGGCCGGAGCACCGCCACGACGGTGAGGTCGCCAAGGCCATCGAGTCCGAGCGGGCCCGACCGCGGAGGCACTGGAAGTTGAAGATGTGGAAGCGGCGCACCGCCCGCCGCCAAGCGCGCGCCGAAGCGATGCGCCTGGCCGGCGACACCTAGCCGGATCGGCGTTCTACGGCGCGACCGGTACCCGTACGGGTATCAAATTCCCGTCAGAACGGGAGTGGGTAGAGCCAGGTGGCGGAGAGCTCGGTGCGGCGGGACTCCCACTCTTCGACGGTGAAGCCGTAGCGCAGGTGGTCCTCCCATTCGCCGTTGATCTCGAGGAACCGTTCGGCGACGCCCTCCTCGCGCACGCCCAGCTTCTCCATCACTCGCCGGCTGTTGGTGTTGCGCGGCACGATGCAGATCTCCAGCCGGTGCAGATCGAGCTGCTCGAAGGCGAAGCCGGCGACCACGACGATGCTCTCGGCGATCAGGCCCTGCCCGGCGAGGGCGTTGTCGATCCAGTAGCCGACGGTGGCCGACTGCATGGCGCCGCGCAGGACGTGGTTCAGGTTGACCTCGCCAGCCAGGCGCTGGCCGACGAACACCCCAAAGCCGTACGCCAGCCCTGCCGCGGCGTCGCGATCGCGCGCTGCGCAGCGGGCCACGAACGCCTCCCGGTTGACGCTCGGATCGAGGGCGGCGGGCGGTCGTCGCGGTTCCCACGGCGTCAGCCAGTCCTCGTTGCGCCAGCGCACCTCGCTCCAGTTCGGGAAGTCGTCGGCGGCCAACGGCCGCAGCAGGAGCCGGCGGCCGTGGAGCCGTAGCGGCGAGGGCAGCGCGGAGCCCGTCGACGGGTGGCGGACGTCAGGCCGCATCGGCCGGGATCACCGCGATCTGGTCGAGGTGGAGCCGTCGCATGACAGCCAGCACCAGGCAGCAGGTGCCGAGCACGGTGTCGACGCGTGCCGGGTCGAGGCCCGGGTTGTCGAGGCGCTCGGCCCGGGTCTCGGTGGCCAGTAGACGGAAGACCTCCTCGGCGGCCCCTCGCTCGAGCACCGCGGGCGGCTCGGTGCCGGGATGGCCACGCTCGACGGCGACCAAGTGCCACGGCTCCGGCCCGGCGACGCGCACGTCCCGGCTGTCGACCAGCGACGGCTGCGCTCTGACCAGGTCGTCGAGGTGGTCGGAAACCAGGCCGAGCGCGTTGGTCAGGTCGGCGGGGCCGGGCGGGTTCGGGTCGGGCAGGGCCGCCGCGATGAGCGAGGCGGGCCCGATGGGCACGACCACCGTGGCGCCGGCGTGGCGGAAGGTCGTGGCGGCGGCGTCGACGATGATGTCGAGCGCGCTGCGCTCGCCGTCGCCCCCGTCGTTCTGGGTGCCATCTCCGCCATCCGACGTTCTGGGTGCCATCTCCGCCGGGTGCTGGCGGAGATGGCACCCAGAAGGTGTCGTGTCGTCGGCGGTGGCGGTCAGCCGCTCGGCGACCCACCGTCCGACCGGGTCGTCGCCGCCGGCCAGGTGCCACGCGTAGTGGGCGTGCAGGCACTTGACTCCCCGGCGGGTCCCACCCACACCTCCCGACGGCGCCGGTCCCACCGCGCCCATCGAGCGGGCCCGTTCCACCTCGCCGTCACGTTCGGCGGCGTAGCGGGAGTGGGCGGCGGCGAGCTCGTCGGCGTCGACCGCCGCTTCGGCGGCGCGCACCCCACCGGTCGATTCGAGCCGACTGACGGCGCGCGCTGAGGCACGGTCGACTAGCCAGTAGCGGGTGGGCATCGGCGTGCCGTCGTCGAGGAACGGTTCGTTGCGGATCACGCGCGGCCGGCCTTCCTCGTCGCGCGCGACGACCTCGAACCGGCCCTGCGGTTCGCGCCCCAGCAGGTCGCGCACCGCGCGGCGGTCGTCGTGGATCATCAGGGGGCGTCGGCGGCGGTCAGTGATGTCGGCGTCGACGCCGCACCACGAGCAGCAGCAACAGCAGCACGCCCACCACGGGCGCGGCGCGCTTGAGGATGGCCGGGCCGGCCACACCGGCCAGGTCGACCGGCTCACTGGCCGGGCTGTCGACCTTGCGCACCCGCGGCGGCTCCGGTGTGGCCGTCGGCGCGGTGACCGGGGCCGCCGCTGGGCCTTGGTCGGCGGCGGCCGGCACGTCGGCCCCGAGCGCGCTCGGCGCCTCGTCACCCTTGCCGGAAGGCGGCGCATCGTCGGACGCGACCTCCGCGTCAGCCGGCGCGTCCGCGGGAGTCGCCGGCTCGTCAGGGCTGGGCGGCGTCCCTTGCTCGTCCAGCATCGTGTTGAGGTTGCCGGCGAACTGGGCCATCAGCTTCTTCGAGACGTCGCCGATGATGCCGCGCCCGAACTGGGCCACCTTGCCGGTGATGTGCAGGTCGGTGGTGACGACGACCCGAGTGCTGGTCGGCGACAGGCTCTCAGCCGAGGCCACGATTTCGGCGGCCGCATTCCCGCGCCCGCCGGTGTCGCGACCCTTGGCCTTGAGGACGGCGCGGTGGGCGGTGTCGTCGCGCTCGACGAAGTTGGCCTCGCCCTTGAACTGCGGCGCGATCGATCCGAGCTTGATCTTGACCACGCCGCGGTAGATCTCGCCCTCGATCTCCTGCAGCTGGGCGCCGGGGAGGCACGGCGCGATCCGCTCGACGTCCGTGATCACCGCCCACGCTTCGTCGATCGGTCGATTCACGGTGAATTCGTTGACGAGTTGGTCTGCCATCGCCGGAGATCCTCCACGGTGTCGATGTCGATCGGTGAGCCATCGCACGGTACTGCTTCGACCAGATCGGGCCGCAGGCGCATGAGCGTCCGGGCGCCCTCGTCGCCGTGCTCCGGCAGGAGGTCCCAGACGTCGTGGCGCAGGCGCACCGGGTGGCCGGGTCGGCCGGCGTAGGTGGCGACGGCGATGGCCGCATCGGTTCCCGCCACCGCCCGCCACGCGTCGGGGGAGAGGAACGGCTGATCGCCGAGACCGACGACGACGGCGCCTGCGCCGAGCGCTCGTGCCGCGTCGATGCCGGCGCGCAGCGAGGTCACCTGCCCGTCGGCCCAGCGCTCGTTGACGATAGGGACGACGGCCGGCGGCAGCGTCGTGGCGACCTGCCCGGCTGTCACGACGATCACCGGTCCCGTGACGGCCGCCAACGCCGCGCCGACGGCACGGGAGAGCAGGCTGTGGCCGCCGACGTCGGCGTCGAGCTTGTGGCCGGGACCGTTGAACCGCGTGCCGGCACCGGCGGCGAGGATCACCGACACCACCGGCCCCGCTGCGTCCACGGCCTCAGCTTGCCCCCCATTGGTGCCTCGCTGCTCGTCCCGCCGAGGCCGGCCTCCGCTCCTGCGCCGCCCATCGCGGGCTCAGGCACCATCCGCGTTGTGACGGTTGTGTGTCGGTATGGTGTCGAACCCATCACTACGAGGGGCCCCGGCCTGCGGACCGGCCGGCCCTCGAGCTCTTCCAGGACGGATCCATGCCCCACTTCTCCTTCGCGGCGCGTGCCTGCGCCGTCGTCACCCTGGTCGGCGGTCTCGCCGTCGCCACTGGATCAATGGTCGGGGCCGCCCCGGCGCCAACCAGCATCCCGGGTGATCCACATTCGACCGTCGTCATCGAGCGCGCCGGCGCCGCGCTCTTCTCCCACGACGTGTTCAGCTGGAGCCGGACGCCGGACTCGTTCAGCGCCTACGTCGGCGCGCGCCACGCCGCCGCCGATGCCGTCGCCACGGAGCTCGGCATCGACGCCGCGGCGCTGCGCGACGCCTGGGCGCGCGCCGACCTGCCCCACCAGAAGGCGGTGCTCGCCGCGCTGACCCAGCTCGACCGGCCGTACGTCCGCAACACCTCCGACCCGTCGGTCGGCTTCGACTGCTCCGGGCTCACGGCGTTCGCATGGGGGCGCGCCGGCGTCACCATCACCCGTCAGAGCAGCGCCCAGATCGAGGCGGCGCGGCCGATCGAGCAGTCGGCGGCGCACGCCGGGGACCTCGCCCAGTACCCGGGGCACGTGATGATGTACCTCGGCGTCGGCGACGCCATCGTCCACGCCGCCAACCACTCGACGGACATCGCCATCGGCTTGCTCAGTCGAGACGTGCGCTTCGGCGACCCGGCCGGCTGAGCATCCACCACTCCCTGGAGGGCCGAACTTACGCTCGGCGGGCATGAGGCGGTTGGGGACCTTCCGCCGCGGCACGGCTGTCACGGCCGCCGGCATCGTCGTGGCGGCCAGCGTGGCGCTGCCCGCAGCCGCCGGCCCCAGCGATGATGCCGGGATCGTGCTGCGGCCGAGCCCCGTCGCCGCCGGTGACGAGTTCGTGGTCGAGGTGTCCGGGTGCACGAGCGGCCGGCAGCTGCAGATCCAGATCGACCCGGCCGGCGTCGTTGCCGGTGCGACGTGCGAGGGCGACGCTGGAGCGCCGGGCTTCATGGAGGTCGCCTTCCTGGCCAGGGGACCGCTGGGCGACCCGGGCAGCTACGACGTGATCGCGCTCGAGGGGGCGCAGGAGATCGCCCGTGCATCGTTGGAAGTGGTCGCCGCGACGGACGTGCGGGACAAGCGGGCGGCGAAGAAGGCGCGCCAGAACGCAGCCACCGATGCACCGGTCGCTGCGCCGCCCGACGATCCCGCCGCCGCCCCTGATGATCCCGCCGTCACGCCGGCGCCGGACGACCCGGCCGCCGAGCCGGATGATGATGACGATGATGCCGCCGCAGCAGCGGACGAGTCGGTCGCCGCGGCGCCCGATGATCCGGCCGCCGAGCCGCGCCAGCGAATCCCAGCAAACGACGAGGCGGTGCCGACAGCTGGCTCTGCTCCGCCCCGCACGGCCCAGGCGCCGGATCGCGGCCTGGCCGCCACCGGGCCGGCGTCGAGCGGACCGCTGACCGCCCTCGCCGCGCTGGCGCTGCTGGCCGGCGCCGGACTCGTGGTGCTCACCCGCCGCAGCCGCTGACGCCAAATGTCCTGCCGAAACGACTCACAACGGTCGTTTGCGGAGGACAGAACGGCTCAGGCGTGGATCGGGCCGTCGGCGTCGCGCAGGGACGGCGCGTGCTTGCCCGTGCGTGAGGCGATGATCTCGGCGCAGATCGAGATCGCCGTCTCCTCTGGCGTGCGGGCACCGATGGCCAGCC
>JBPCJL010000211.1:0-3827 GCA_051005355.1 Ilumatobacteraceae bacterium | reverse complement strand
GATGACGGCGGCGCCGGCGAGCAAACGATCGGGAAGGGTGACGGTGAGGTCGCATGCTCCTCGTCAGGAATCTCCCTGGACGTCCAGCCAGATTTCTGACCAGGAGCAGTTCGCCGCGATGAGTTCGCGATGCTGGCGACGTCGTATGGGGGAGCAACACGAAAGGAACGCCCCATGCGCGTCGTCGTCAACGAGTTCATCAGCCTCGACGGAGTGGTCCAGGCGCCCGGCGGTCCCGAGGAGGACACCGACGGCGGCTTCGCGCACGGCGGGTGGTCGATGCCGTACTTCGACCCCGAGGTGATGGGTGGGGTGATCGACGAGGCCATGAAGCCTGTCGAGGCGCTCGTGTTCGGGCGCCGAACGTGGCAGGTGATGGCCGGCGCCTGGCCCGATCGGGCCGGCGATCCGTTCGCCGACACCATGAACTCGATCCAGAAGTACGTCGCCTCGCGGACGCTGACCGCCGACGACCTGACGTGGAACAACTCGACCCTGCTGTCGCCTGATGACGCCGTGGGCGACGTCGCCCGCCTGCGCGACCAGGACGGCGGTGACCTGTCGATCATGGGCAGCGCCAGCTTCGCAAGAGGCCTCATCTCGGCCGGACTCGTCGACGAGTACAACCTCATGATCGAACCGGTCGTGCTCGGCGGCGGCAAGCGGCTGTTCCCCGACGACGGCCAGGCCCGCCCGCTCGAGCTCGTGCGCTCGGTGACCGCGAGCACCGGCGTGCAGGTCTGCACGTTCCGCCCGGCCTCGTAGCCGCGCCGGTCGGGGCCGGCGCCGGTGTGCGAGCATCGGAGCCAATGGCGGCGCCGGTGGTAGGTGGTCGGCGTCGTGCGCACCGGGATCCGGTCGCGGTGGCGTGCGCCGTGGCGTGGCTGGTCCCGGTGGTCGTGGCGGTGATCCGTGCCGTCGCCGCCGATTGGTACCCGGTCAGCGACCAAGCGCTGATCGCCGTGCGCGCCCGCGACGTCCTCACCGCCGACCATCCGCTGCTCGGCACGGCGGCCTCCGCCGCGCTGGGCGAGGGGGTGCTGACGAACCATCCCGGGCCGCTGATCTTCGACGTCGTCGCGCTGCCCGTGCGGCTGTTCGGCGCCGGCGCCGGCCTGGTCGTCGGCATCGCCGCCCTCAATCTCGGCGCCGGGTTGGTGGCGATCGTCGCGGCGTACCGTCGAGGCGGGCGCGGCGGCGCCGTCGCCGTCACCGGCGGCATGTGCGCACTCGTGTGGTCGGCGGGCAACGCCGTGCTCGTCGACCCGTACAACCCGACGGCGTGCATGGTCCCGTTTCTCGCCGTGCTCGTCCTCGCCTGGTCGGCCGCCACCGGCGACCGCTGGGCGTTGCCGTGGCTGCTGGCGTTGGCCACCTTCTGCGTCCAGACCAACCTCGCCTACCTCGTCACCGTGGTACCCATCGTGATCGGGTCGCTCGCCCTGTACGTCTGGCTCCGGCGCGATCAGCACGCGGGCCGGGATCTGCTGTGGCGTGGTGCCCCCGTGCTGCTCGTCCTCTGGGCGCAGCCGATCCTCGAACAGCTGCTCCACGTCACCGACGGCAACGTGGCTCGGCTGGCCAGGGCCTCGGTCGAGCTGGAGCAACCCCTCGGCTGGGCCGACGGCACGCGCCAGGCGGCGTCGGTCCTCAGCCAGTGGCCCGGGTGGGCGCGCGGAAGCTTCGACGGCAACTACGTGATGAACCCCTTCGTGGCGCCCCCGTCCGTCTGGCCGGCCGTCCTGTCCCTCCTCGTCCTCATCGCCGTGCTGGTCGCGCTGGCCTGCGTCGCGGCCCGGTGGCTGCGTGATCGCGCCACGCTGACGCTGCTGGGGGTCACGGCGGGGTTCGTGCTCATCGGCTGGGTGGCCACGATGCGCGTGCCCCTCTCGCCGTTCTACGGCTTCCTCCCCCACTTCGTGCGGTGGCTGTGGCCGATCGGCGTCATGACCATCGTCGCGGTGGCACTGTGCGTCGGCCGGGCGCTGCAGCGGTGGCTGGGCGGGCGACCCGTTCCCGGCGCGATCGCGGTGGTGCCGCTGCTCGTGGCGGTGGCCCCCGCCGTGCCGGACGGACCGTTGACACTCGGCGAAGCGGAGTGGAGCGTCGCTCAGCCGGTGGCCAAGGAGCTCAACCGCCTGGCCGTCGAGCGCTTGCCGGCGTCCGGCGTGGTGGTCGACTTCCGCCCGCCCGACTACCCGCCCTTCGCGTACTCGCTCGTCGCCGCGCTCCAGGAACACGGCACGCCGTTCACGGTGACCGACGGGATCAGCGCCCGGCAGTACGGCAACGGCCGCCGGGCACCAGCCGATCCGATCGATCCGGTGATCTACGTCAGCGCCGGCTTCGAGGCGCTCGACGGCTGGGACGACGCGGTGGCGTGTGCGTCGTCCCTCGACGAGGACGATCGGACGCGATTGCTCGACGATCGCGCCCGGCTGGCGGCAGCGCTGAGTGCACCGGGCTTCACACTGTCGGCGAACGGCGCCGCCTTCGCCGCGACCGCGTTCGCACCGCCGTGGATGGCGTCGGTGCCGGACGGCCTCGACGGTGCCGATGGTGAGATCGACGCCGTCGTGACCTCCGTCGACCTGGTCACCCTCCTCGACGACGGCTTGATCGTGCCACCGGCGTCGATGGCCGACGTCGCCCGCGACTTCAGCGGCCTGCGCCGTCGGCTTGAGGAGACGACGGCCTGCGTCGTCGAGCGCGCTGCCTGATCGGAGCCATCAGCCGAGGGAACCTCCGCCGTCCGGGCGGTGTCGGTCCGTGCGACAGGCTGATCACCGCTCGATGCCTCTGCACCACCGTGACGACGCGCCCGACGACGAGCTCGTCATGCGCGCCCGGGCTGGGGATCACGCGGCGTACGGCGAGCTGGTGCGCCGCCACCAGGCCGTCGCACTGCGACTGGCCGCTGGCATCTGCGGCTCGACGGAGGAGGCGAGGGACATCGTGCAGGACGCGTTCGTGCTGGGCTACCGGTCGCTGCCCCGCTACCGGGGCGAGGCACCGGTGCGGTCGTGGCTGCTGCGCATCGTGGCCAACACGGCCAAGAACTCGATCCGTTCGCAGGCCCGGCGACACCGGCGCGAGGACCGCTCGATGGCGCTCGACCGTCGTCACGACGACGATCCTGTCGGGGACGCCGCCACCGGTGCCGAGGACGCGGCGAGCCAGCTGGCGGCGCTCAGGACGCTGGCCGCCCAGGACCGCGAGGTACTTGCCGCCCGGTACATCGCCGGCCTCACGGAAGCGGAGACGGCCATGCTGTTCGGCGTCCCGGTCGGCACGGTCAAGTCGCGCGCCAGTCGCGCTCTCGCGCGGGCCCGCGTGGCGCTCGAGACCGGGGAGGTGTCCCGTGGCTGACGTGGCCGACCTCGAGCTCCGCCTGATCGCCCTGGGCGAGGCCCTCGAGTTCCCCCGGTTCGACGCGCTGGCCGACGACGTGGTGGCCGAACTGGAGACCGATGCCGCCACTCCATGGCGTTGGCGGCGACCCCTGCTCGCGGCGGCCGCCGTGCTGCTCGTGCTGACCACCGTCGTCCTCGCCGTGCCGGGGAGTCGCCGCACGGTCGCCCGCTGGCTCGGCTTCGACGACCTGCGCATCGAGCGCGTCGACGTGGTCCCGCCGACGGTGACCGTCGCGCCGGCCGTGCAGCCGCCCGAGCAGCTGACGACGGCGTACGAGCGTGTCGGCGCCGCCCCGCTCGTGGCCCCAGCGCGCGGTGTACCCATCTGGGTCGATACCCCGCTCGACCGCTACTTCATCGTGCGCTACGCCGAGGCGCTACTCGTCACGTTGCCCGGCCGGCTCGAGCCAGATC
>JBPCJL010000210.1:0-5614 GCA_051005355.1 Ilumatobacteraceae bacterium | reverse complement strand
GCCGGCGACGGCCGCCTCCACCAGCTGTACCTCGACGTCGTGAAGGAGCGCTGAGATGTCCGGTCATTCCAAGTGGGCCACCATCAAGCACAAGAAGGGCGCCGTCGCCAAGGCGCGCGGCAAGCTGTTCAACAAGCTGGCCCGCCAGCTCGAGGTGGCGGCGCGCGCTGGCGGCGGCGACCCCGATGCCAACCCGACCCTGCGCACCGCAGTGCAGAAGGCCAAGTCGGCGCAGCTGACCAACGACGCCATCGAACGGGCGATCAAGCGCGGGACCGGCGAGGGTGACGGCGGCACCTACGAGTCGATCCTCTACGAGGCCTACGCGCCCGGCGGCGTGGCCGTGCTGGTCGACGTGCTGACCGACAACCGCAACCGCACCGGTGCCGAGGTGCGCGGCGTGTTCACCAGGCATGGCGGCTCGCTGGCCGAGCCAGGGTCGGTCAGCTGGCAGTTCGCCCGCCGCGGCGTGCTCATGGTTGACGGCAGCGCCGGGGAGGACGAGCTGTTGCTCGTGGCTCTGGAAGCCGGCGCCGACGACGTGGCCGACGACGGCGGGACGTGGCGGGTCACGACCGAGGCCTCTCAGGTGGACGACGTGCGCGCCGCCCTGGAGACGGCGGGCTTCGGCATCGAGTCCGCCGACACGCCGATGGTGTCGGACAACCTGGTTCCGCTTGGCTCGGTGGAGGAGGCCAAGCGGGTGCTGCGGGTCGTCGAAGCGCTGGAGGACAACGAAGACGTGCAGGACGTCTTCGCCAACTTCGACATCCCCGACGCCGTGATGGACGACGTCCTGGCGGCGACCTGAACGAGCCACCCTCCCGGTTTGCGTCACCGTTGTCGCCACCGGTCACAGCTGCGGTGACTCAGCGAGCGAAGCGAGCCTCCCGGCAGCCCACTTGCGTAACGCAAACGGCGGCGACGGGCGAGCGGACGAGGGCGGTGGCGCCGGATAGCTTCTCGCAGGCATGAGTGTCGGGGTGGGCGACAGGGCGCCCGGATTCACGTTGCCGGGGACGGGCGGGCGGGACTACTCGCTGGGCGACTACGCCGGGCAACCGGTGGTGCTCGTGTTCTACCCAGGCGACGACACGCCGGTGTGCACGAAGCAGCTCAACAACTACAACGACGGGCTGGCCGAGTTCGCCGAATCGGGGGCCCAGGTATTGGCCATCTCGGCCCAGGACGTCGCCAGCCACGAGCGCTTCGCCGCCAAGCACGGCCTCACGTTCCCGCTGCTCGCCGACGCGGACAAGGCGGTCGCCGGGGCCTACGGCACGCTCGGGCCGCTCGGCTTCCAACGGCGCAGCGTGTTCATCGTCGACGGCGGCGGGATCATCCGCTACGCCCACCGCGCCATCGCCGGGCTCACCTACCGTCCGGTGAGCGAACTGGTCGGCGTCCTCGCTGCGCTGCCGACCCGCTGACGTTGATCGATGCGGCCGGCGGAACGCCTTCGGCTCCGCCGTGCCGAACCGGGGTTTCACCTCTGAACGACGCGACCCGTGCTTGATGGCCTCGCTCGCTCCGAAGACTTCGCTCCTCGGCCTGGGCCGGGCAAGGCCGGCCTGGGCTGTCGTGCTCACTGCGGCACGAACACTCGGGAGCTACGTTCCTGCGCCGCCCGTGATGATGGATGACGGATGATCGAGCAACATGCCGCGCCGGTCGCCGCCTACTGCGAGCCGGCGATCGCCGCCGACGCGCCGGCGCGGTTGCCCACGGGTTGGCTCTTCGCCGCCAGCGCCGTGGTCGCCGTCGTCCGCTGGTGGTCGTCGCACCGGCGCGAGATGTTCCACATCACGCCCGACGAACCCGGCCAGCTGGCCATCGCCCGCTTTGTCGGCGGCATGGCGCGGTGGAACATGTTCGACCGCAGCACCTGGCGGCCGGGCTACGGCACCTTGATCGCGCCACTGCACTGGCTGACCGACGACCCCGTGGTCGCCTTCCAGCTGGCGCTCGGCGTCAACGCGCTGCTCGGCGGTGCGGCGTGCGTGCTGCTGTGCCTGCTGGCGCGGCGCCTGACGACGTTGACCGGGCGCGGGTGCGTCGTCGCCGGCACGCTCGTGGCGCTGGCCCCGGCGGTGGTGTTCGCCACCAACTGGACGTGGTCCGAGGCGTTGGTCGTCGTGACGTACCTGGGGGCCCTGCTGGCCGCCCTGCGGTTCTGGGACGTTCCGTCGATCGGGCGCGGCGTGGCACTTGCTCTACTGGCCGCGGCGGGCTTCGCCGCCCACAGTCGCCTGCTGCCGGTCGCCGCGCTGGTCGTGGTGCTGGTGGGCGTCGTCGTCGCCCAGCACCGGCTGCGTCTCCTCGACGGCGCAGCTGTCATTGCAGTCGGCGCGCTGGCCATGCTGGCCGTGGCCCGTTACTCCGCGTGGCTCGTCGAGCGCATCTGGGAGACGCCGACGACCACCAACAGCGCCGAAGGTGTAGCCGGCCGGCTGAGCGCGCCCGGGCCGATCGCCCTGTCATTGGCCGGGCAGGTTTGGTACCAGCTGGTGGCGACGGCCGGCCTGGCCGGCCTGGGCACCATCGCACTGGTCTCCGCCGTTCGCCGGCGCGGTCGCGGCACGGCGGGTCCACCGGCGCGGGGCGTGGCACGCATCGTGCTCGTCGTCTCGAGTGCCCTGATCGCCCTGGCCGTCGTGTTCATGTCCGATCGCCTGCGCCCGGACCAGATCGTCTACGGCCGGTACAACGATGCCGTCGTCGGGCCCCTCGTCGTCGTCGGTGTCGCCGCACTGGTCACGGCGTCGCGACGGTTCCTGGCGTGGTCGATGGCCGCCGTCCTGGTCGTGCTGATCGCTACCACGGTTTTGGTGGAGACCTGGCGCGCCGAGGCCCTGGCCGAGGCGGGCGTGGTCCGAGCCATGGTCCTCGGCCTCGCTGCGTTCACGGGGTCCGACGACATCGACGTCGTGGCTGTCGCCCGCTGGGCCGTCATCGTGGTGGTGGTCGTGACCGTCGTCGCCATCGCCGCTCGGTCGATCGGTCGCCGCTGGTCGTTCGTCGCGGTGCTGGTGCCGCTGCTCGTGGTCGGCTTCGTCCGCACGAGCCATGTGGTGGAAGGCGCGATGAACAGCTGGGCCCTGCCCGCCGGAAGCGTCGACCGATTGCGCCAGGCGCTGCCGAGCGGCGAGGCGGTGCGGTTCCGCGTCGTCCCGAACCGTGACGACCCGGCGGCCAGCTGGGGTGACCAGCGGCTGCGCACGATGGTGTACCAGTTCTACCTACCGACCAACGCCATGACCGAGGAGACGCCCGACGCGGCGGTCTCGGCCGGATGGGTCTTCGGGCCCGTCGGCGATCCCGACCTGGCCGACGCCGGCGGCGAGGTGCGCTGGCGCGACCCGCGGTACCGCATCGGCCTGTGGCTCGTTCCCGCCGGTCCACCGGCCGGCTGAACGGTCCGACTAGGTTGCGAACCCGTGTTCGCAGCGCGTGTGCTCGGCATCGACCCCGGTCTGACGCGCTGCGGGTACGCCGTCGTCGACGGGCGGGGGGCCAGCGGGCCGACGGCGGTGGCGATCGGTGTGATCCGCACGCCTCCCGGCGACGCGCTGCCGCAGCGGCTGGCTGCGCTGCGCCGTGAGCTGGCTGCCCTCCTGGTCGAACACCGGCCGGACGCCGTGGCCGTCGAGCACGTCTTCTTCCAGGTCAACGTCCGCACGGCGATGAGCGTGGGCCAGGCCAGTGGGCTGGCGTTGGCCGAGGCGGCCGCGGCGGGCTGCGAGGTCGTGCAGTACACGCCCAACCAGGTCAAGGACGCCGTCGCCGGGTGGGGCGGGGCGCCGAAGGAGCAGGTGCAGCGCATGGTCCAGGCTCGACTGCGCCTGAGTGCGCCACCGCAGCCGGCCGACGCTGCCGATGCGTGCGCGCTGGCGCTGTGCCACCTGGCCATGGCCCCCATGCGGGCGCGAGTGGCGGCGGCGACCGCGAGCGCGGGACGGCGGGCGCCGTGATCGGCTCGTTGCGCGGCGAGGTGCTCGAACGCGACCTCGACGGCACGGTGCTGGTGGAAGCCGGCGGCGTCGGTTACCTCGTCACCGTCACGCCGCGCACGCTGGCCGAGCTGGAGCCGACGACACCCGTGTTCCTGCACATCCACCACCACATCCGCGAGAGCGAGCAGACGCTCTACGGCTTCGCCAGCCGGGACGAGCGGGCGACGTTCCAGACCTTGATCACGACGCACGGCGTCGGGCCGGCCGTCGCCATGGCGATCCTGGCCACCCACTCGCCGAGCGCGCTGTTCGACATCGTGGCCGCCGGCGACGTTGGCGCGCTGACGCTCGTCCCGAAGATCGGCAAGAAGACGGCCGAGCGGCTGCTCGTCGAACTGAAGAGCCGGCTCGCGGTGCCCGTGCTCGACACGGTCGGCGGAGGTGGCGGCACGCCGGTCGGCGATGTGCGCGAGGCGCTGACGGGGTTGGGCTACAGCCCCGAAGAGGTGCGCGATGCGCTGCGCGAGCTGCCCGCCGACGGGGACGCGCCGACGCTGCTGCGCGACGCCCTCAAGCTGCTGGGGGCGCGCCGTGCGGGATGAGTTCCTCGACCCGGCCGTGGCGGGCGACCAGGAAGACGTCGTCGAGGCCGGCCTGCGGCCGCGTCGGTTGGCCGACTTCGTCGGGCAGCGGGAGCTGAAGGAGCACCTGGAGATCGTCATCGAGGCGGCTCGGCGGCGCGGCCAGGCCGTCGACCACCTGCTGTTCGCCGGCCCGCCCGGGCTGGGCAAGACGACGCTGGCGGGCATCGCCGCCGCCGAGATGGGCGTCACGCTGCACATCACGTCCGGCCCGGCCCTGGAGCGGGCCGGTGACCTGGCGGCGATCCTCACCAAGCTCGCCGAACGGGACGTGCTGTTCGTCGACGAGATCCACCGCCTGTCGCGAGCGGTCGAGGAGATCCTCTACCCGGCGATGGAGGACTTCCAGCTCGACATCGTGGTCGGCAAGGGTCCGGCGGCGTCGAGCATCCGCCTGACGCTGCCGCCGTTCACGCTGGTCGGGGCGACCACGCGCACCGGCATGATCACCGGCCCGCTGCGCGACCGCTTCGGGTTGGTCGCCCGGCTCGACTTCTACGAGGTCGACGAGCTGGAGTCGATCGTGCGGCGCGCCGCGGGGATCCTCGACGTCTCGCTCGACGAGGCGGGGGCGTGGGAGATCGCCCGTCGCTCTCGCGGGACCCCGCGGATCGCCAACCGCTTGCTGCGGAGGGTGCGCGACTTCGCCGAGGTGCGCGGCGACGGCACCGTGAACGCAGACACGGCGCGGACCGGGTTGGCCGTGTTCGGCGTCGACGATCTCGGGCTGGACAAGGTCGACCGGGCGATCCTCGGCGCGCTGTGCCAGCAGTTTCGCGGCGGTCCGGTGGGGCTGTCGACGTTGGCCATTGCCGTCGGCGAGCAGCCCGAGACGGTCGAGGACGTCTACGAGCCGTTCCTCATCCAGCGGGGCCTGCTGGCCCGCACCGCCCGGGGCAGGGTGGCCATGCCCGCCGCCTTTGACCACCTCGGGCTGCGCCCCGCCCCCGACCGCCCGACCACTCCCGGCCTGTTCTGACCAGCCCGTCCCATCGGAGGGTTTCAGCGCATCGGAGGGTT
>JBPCJL010000209.1:0-11056 GCA_051005355.1 Ilumatobacteraceae bacterium | reverse complement strand
GGGTGGCACGGCCGGGCTGCGGCGGATCGTCGAGGAGTTCCAGGCCAACTGGGACCTCGTCGAAGCTCGGGTGGACCTGCGACCGCCCGTGCGACCGGCCATCGGGGTCGCTGCGCTGGTGCGGCAGCTGCGCGCCGTCGCGGCGGGGCCGGCGCCCGACGACGATCGCCAGGCCGACGTGCTGGCCCAAGTCGGCAACCTCGCCGCCGTCCTCGAACGTGACCAGCGGCTCGGGACGTTCCTCGATGGCTTGGACGCCGTGAAGCGCATCCTGCGCAACCCGGACCGCTGCGGCAATCGGCTCAAGTGGCGCCGGCTCGGGGGGGCGGCGTTGGACGACCTGCGGGCGCAGGAGTGGGCGCTGCTCGCGCACGTCGACGACCAACTGCGTACGTGGCGCCAGTACCAGCAGGATGTCGTCGGCGCGCTCGTCGGTCGCTTCGTGCTGGACGGCGCCCAGGCCCGCGCCACGGCGGGCACCCTCGAGTTCCACGACCTGCTCGTCCTCGCTCGCCGCCTCCTCACCACCGACGTCGACGTCCGCCGCACGCTCCACGATCGCCATCGGTGCCTGCTGCTCGACGAGTTCCAGGACACGGATCCGATCCAGCTCGAGATCGCGGTCCGCCTCACCGCCGCGCCGGATGGCCAGGGGGCCGACAACGACGGGCTGGTGCCGGAACCCGGCCGGCTGTTCGTCGTCGGGGATCCGAAGCAGTCGATCTACCGCTTCCGCCGCGCCGACATCGCCACGTACCTCGCCGCTGGCGCGCGGCTGGCCCAACGCCGAGCGACGCTGACGGCCAACTTTCGCTCGACGCGCGCCGTGATCGAGTGGGTGAACGGTGTGTTCTCCGAGGTCATCCGGCCGGTCGAGCTCGTGCAGCCCGCCTACACCCCGCTCGAGGTGGGCCGGCGCGGCCCCGTCGACCACGGTCGAGTGGTCGTGCTCGGCGCCGAGGCGCACCTCGACGACGAGCTGCGGGCGAGGGAGCTGCGTGAGCGGGAAGCGGCATCGGTCGCCGACACCATCGTCAGCGCGCTCGACGAGGCCTGGCTGGTCGGCGACGGCGACGGCGACGGCGACGGCGGCCTGCGTCCGTGCCGTCTCGGTGACATCGCCGTCCTCCTGCCGGCGCGCACCTCCTTGCCGATGCTCGAGGCGGCCCTGGCGGCGGCCGGCATCCCCTACCGCGCCGAGAACTCGACGATCGTGTACCTCTCGACGGAGGTTCGCGAGCTCTTGTCGGTGCTGCGGGCGGCGGCCGACCCGACCGACGAACTGTCGCTCATCGCCGGTCTGCGCTCGCCGATCTACGGCTGCAGCGACGTCGACCTCTACGAGTGGCGGCGCGCCGGCGGGCGATGGAACCCGTTCGCGCCGGCGCCGACCGGCCTCGAAGGCCACCCCGTGGCCGCGGGCATGGCCGACGTGGCGACGATCGCCCGGTCCGTCGGGCACGTCGGTCCGGCCGACCTCATCGAGGGCCTCGTCGAGCGACGGCGGGTCCTCGAGGCGGCGCTCGCCGGCCCGGACGCGCGCGACGTCTGGCGACGCATTCGCTACCTCGTCGACCAGGCCAGGGCCTGGACCGACGCAGGTGGGCGAGGGCTGCGGCGCTACCTGCGCTGGGCGGCGTACCAGGCCGCCGAGGGCCGCGGCGGCGACACGATCCTGCCCGAGCACGACCACGACGCGGTGCGGATCATGACCGTGCACGCGGCGAAGGGTCTCGAGTTCCCGATCACCATCGTGTCCGGCTTGACCACGAAGGTGCAGTCGCGCGGCACGATGTCGGTGGTCTGGCCGCCGGGCGGGAACTGGGCGCTGGCGCAGAAGGACCACCCGCTGTTCGACGAGTTCCGGCCGCTCGACGAGCAGATGAGCGACGCCGAGCGGCGGCGGCTGCTCTACGTCGCCTGCACTCGCGCCGTCGATCACCTCGTCGTGTCCCTGCACCGCCAGCCAGCCGCCAGGTCCGACGACAACGCGATCGACGGCGGCGGCAACAGCAACGGCGGCGGCAGCAGCAGCAGCGGCAGCAGCAAGGCGACGAGCGCGACCGTGCTCGTCGTCGCCGGCGCGGCCGGGCACGGAGCGATCTCCGCCGTCGCCGCCGGGCGCGTCGCGCCACGGCCGGCCGTCGCCGACCGGCTGGTGCTCCCGTGGGCCGACCGGGAACGCTGGGACGCCGAGCGGTGCCGGGCGTTGGCGGCAGGGTCGGTCCGCTCGGCCACGTCGGCCACCCGGCTGGCCCAGGACACCGCTGACGTTGTCGACGTCGCCGACGCCGTGGACACCGTGGACGCCGTCGACGCCGATCCGGGCCTGCGCAAAGAGGGTGTCGACCTGGACCTGCCGCCGTGGCAGCGCGGACGGTACGGCACGGCGATCGGGCGGGCCATCCACGCCGTGCTGCAGGACGTCGATCTCATCGATGGCACGGGCGTGGACCGCCTCACCGCCGCCCAGTGCGCCGCCGAGGGCATCTTCGGGTACGAGGACCGCGTTGCGGCGCTGTGCCGCTCGGCCCTGGCGGCGCCGATCGTCCGCACGGCGGCCGGCGGCGCCGAGCACTGGCGCGAGCTGTTCGTCGTCGCCGAGCTCTGCGGCAAGGTGCTCGAGGGGTACGTCGACCTGCTGGTGCGCACCGACGACGGCCTCGTGATCGTCGACTACAAGACCGACCGGTGGCGCGATGCGGATGACCGCGCCGCCAGAGCGGATCGCTACCGGCGACAGCTGGCGGCGTACGGCGTCGCGCTCGGTCGCCTGCTGCCAGAGCGCATCGCCGGCGGCGTGCTGGTGTGGTGCCGTCCCGACGGCCCGGCCGTGCAACGCCCGGTCGAGCGCTGGGAGGAGGCGATGACCGAGGTCGAGGGCGTCCTGGTGCCGTCCGCCTAAGACCCATCCGAGGGTTATCTGCATTCGAGGGTTTGCTGCGGGGAGGCCCCTCTGGCAACCCTCGGATGGCGCCGTAGGCTGGCGCTTCCGACATCCCCCTTGGTTGCGAATCCAAGGAGGTCCGATGGCGGAGCTATCGCCCGCTTGCCAGCACTGGCTGGCCGAGCATCACGGTGTCATCACCGCCACAGTGCTGCGCCAGCACCATGTCGGCCGGGAAACGCTGTACCGGCTGCTCGATGCAGGCATCCTCTCCTGTGAAGGGAGGGGTGTGTACGTCAGCACGTCGGCGGTGCGGACGGTGCAGCAGCGATGCGTCGTGCTCAGCGCAGCACATCGGTCGGGATTCGTCACCGGGCCGACGGCTGGAGCGACCCTGCAACTGCGGCGCATGCCGAGGACGTCGGCGCTGCACTTCTGCATCCGGCACGGCAACCGGCTGCCACAGTGCGCCGGCGTCCACTTCCGCCAGTCGACATCGATCGGACCGCCCGACCGAGTGCTCCGTGGCGACGGCATCGCCATCGCCTCACCGCTGCGATTGGCCTTCGACCTCGCCGCTGACCTCAACCAGCTCGACCACCTCTCGGTGACCGAGCAGCTCCTGGAACGGCGACTCGTCACCGTCGAGCAACTCATGGCCATCGAGCGACGCCTCGGTCACCCCGCCCGGCCAGGCTCCGGGGTGTTCCTCCGCACGTTGCATGCACTCGGCCGAACGGCGCCGGTGCAGTCCCACCCTGAGCTGGTGGTCCTCGACGCGTTGCGCCGACGTGAGGTGCCGGTCGATCGGCAGGTGCGCGTCCGGCTGTCCAACGGCGCCGCGGTCCACGTCGACCTCGGCGTCGAAGCGGTCCGCTGGGGCGTCGAGCTCGACATCCATCCCGAGCACCGCAGCGTCGAAGGCGCAGCCGTCGACGCCCGCCGGCGACGCGACCTGCACCTGCGCGGGTGGCAGGTCGAGACGGTCACCGAGCCCGACCTGGCCGACCTCGAGGCGCTCGTCGATCACCTCGCCGCGCTGTACCGGCTGCGCTGCACCGACGTGGACGTCCATCGGAGGGTTGGCTGAGGGGAAGCCCCGCAGGCAACCCTCCGATGCAGCTAACCCTCGGATGGGAGGGGTCGTCAGCCGTCGCGACGGCGGGCGGCGCGGACCTCGCGGGTCTGACCGGCTGTCGACACCACGGACCCGACCCCCTTGCCGACTCCCGTCAGGATCCAGCGCACCGTCGCCAGCACGAACACGGCGGCGAGGGCGACGGCGAGCGGGATGAGCAACGAGCGCAACACATCCCCCTTGGCGTCGGCCAGTGGGCTGAGCACGCCGGCGTCGACGGCGGTCCCGTCGCTGTCCAACGTCCGCACCGGGTCGTCGAGCTGCGGGCAGACCAGCTCGCTCTCACTGACGCCGATCACGTCGTCGCCAGCGAAGAGCGGCTCGGTGACCCGCACCTTCGAGACGAGCCCGGTCGAGTCACGGGTGGCGTCGGCGCCGATCAGGTACTGCGTGCCCGCGGACAGGAACCGGGCGTCCTCGCCGTAGCGAACGTCGACCAAGCCACCGATGGCGAAGGGCTGCAGGTCGCCGGCGCGGATCTGGTCGATGCGATACCGCACTGTTTGGAAGTCAGCATCGGCGACCGTGCCGAGGAACACGACATCGGCCAGTTCCGGGGCTGCGCACCCCTGCGGGATGGGCATCGGCCAGCGCCGACCCGCCGGATCGACGGTCGCCGCGGCGTCGGGGTCCGTCGGCGGAGGCGGCGCCGCCAGCGCCGGCACCGCGCAGGAGATGACGACCAGCACCACGAGCGCGCCAGACGCAAGGTTTCGCCGGGCGGGCACCACCGGGGAAAGGCTACGCGGCACCTCGGGCGCCGTTGCGTCATGCCCCGGACGGTCGCACACCCCCAGTTCCATCCCGTCCGGGTTGCGGAAGAACAGCGACCACTCTGAACCGAGCTGTTGGATCTCGCCGATCTCGGCACCCGCGTCGACGAGGCACCGACGCATCTCCTCCAGCACGTCGCGTGACTCGACGGCGAGAGCGAAGTGGTCGATCGGCCCGCGGCCGCCCATGCGGCGGCGCGTCGCCACCGAAGGCGTCGGCGTAGAACTGCTTCAGGCGGTCGAGATCGGCGGTGACGGTGGCGACGTGGTTGAAACGGTGGTGACGGGCATGGCTCAGCGCCCCTGGAACGCCGGTTGGCGCTTGTCGGCGAAGGCGCGCACGGCCTCAGCGGTGTCGGAGGTCGCAAAGTTGATGGTCTGGGCGGCGCCTTCGTCGTCGAGGGCCTGCTCGAGCGTGACACCAATGGCGTTGTCGAGGAGGCGCTTGGTCTGGGCGAGGGCGATCGGTGGGCCGGCGGCCAAGCGGCTCGCCCAGTCGTCGACGAAGGCATCGAGCTCGGCATCGGGGACGACTCGGTTGACGAGGCCGATGCGATCGGCTTCGGCGGCGTCGATGATGTCAGCGAACAGCGCCAGCTCTTTGGCCCGATGCAGCCCGACGCGCCGAGGCAGCACCCACGAGCCGCCGAAGTCGATCGTCAGCCCTCGGCGGGCGAAGATCTCGGAGAAGCGGGCCGTGTCGCCGGCCACGACGAGGTCGCACAGCAGGGCCAAGTTCATGCCGGCACCGACGGCGACGCCGCGCACCTTGGCGATCGTGGGCTGGGGCAGCCGGCGCAGGGCAAGGGCGACATCACCGACGTTGCGCATCGATGCCAGCCCGTGGGCGCGTTCGGCGCCGTTCCCGCTCATGTCGTTGACGTCGGCACCCGAACAGAAGTCGCCGCCGGCGCCCGTCACGACGAGCACGCGGTCGTCGGCCCGGCGGCCGACGTCGCGCAACACGTCGAGCAGCTCGCTCCACATCTGTGCGTTGGCGGCGTTCTTGCGGTGCGGTCGATTGAGCGTGACGGTGACGATCCCGTCGTCCCGGTCGACCAGCAGCGTCTCGAGCGTGTCAGTGGTCATGCCGAGCGAAGTTACGTCTCCCGGCAGGAGAGACTGCGGGTCGTGGGGTTCAACCCGTACCGGCGCTTTCGCGCCAGGCCAGCC
Source organism: Ilumatobacteraceae bacterium (assembly GCA_051005355.1). Taxonomy (GTDB): domain Bacteria; phylum Actinomycetota; class Acidimicrobiia; order Acidimicrobiales; family Ilumatobacteraceae; genus JALZMG01. The sequence goes on along the minus strand of JBPCJL010000209.1, from coordinate 5,085 downwards.
GACTACGCGCTCGTCGCCGTCGCCATCGTCGTCGCATTGGCCCTCGTGGCGTGGGCCCTGCTCGGCTGATCAACGTTCAGAACGCCGCGTGGATGACCTCGAGGCGGGTGCCGGTGATCGCCACGACGTCGAAGCGCACGTCGACGCCGCTGGTGCCCGACGTCGCCAGCCACTCGGCAGCCAGCCGACGCAGGCGACGCTGCTTGACCAGGCCGACGGCCGCCGCGGCCGGACCGAATGCGTCGGTGCGGCGCGCCTTGACCTCGCACACCACGACGAGCCGTCGACGCTGCACGATCAGGTCCACCTCGCCGATGGGGCAGCGCCAGTTCCTGGCCACGACGGCATAGCCGTGCCGCTCGTACCACCGCGCCGCCAACTGCTCCCCCCACTGCCCACGGGCGAGGTGATCCACCGCCGGCGCCTCCTGCTTCGACTGAAGTTGGAGCGCGCGGGGCGCTCGAGCCGCGCCGCGGCCTGCGGCGCCGCGGCCGGAGGGTCAGAAGTTCCGCTTCTCGCGGATCTTGGCCGCCTTGCCGGTACGGCCACGGAGGTAGTACAGCTTGGCTCGGCGGACGTCGCCACGCCTGACGACCTCGATCTTCGTCACCGTCGGCGTGTGCAGCGGGAACGTGCGCTCGACGCCGACGCCGTAGCTGAGCTTGCGGACCTTGTAGGTCTCCTGCAGCCCGCTGCCCTGCCGGCCGATCACGTTGCCCTGAAAGATCTGCACCCGCTCCTTGTTGCCCTCGACGACCCGCACGTGCACCTTCACCTCGTCGCCCGGCGCGAAGTCCGGCACGTCGGAGCGCAGCGACTCGTTGTCGATGAGGTCGGTGGCTTTCATGGGATGGACGTCCTTTGGGTGCGGCGCGCCGAGGCAGCCGCGGCGGCGAGGGCCGGTCAAGGATACGGGAGCGCCGGGAACTCTTCCAACAGCCGCTCCTCCTCCGCGGTCACGCCACCGCGGGCGGCGATCAGGTCCGGCCGCGCACGGATCGTGCGGTGCAGCGATTGGGCGCGGCGCCACCGATCGATGCGCCCGTGGTCGCCGCTACGCAACTCCTCCGGCACCGTCCAGCCGCGGAACTCGGCCGGACGGGTGAACTGTGGCTCCTCGAGCAGGCCGGCCGCACCGAAGCTCTCGGTCTCGGCGCTGCCGTCGTTGCCCATGACGCCCGGCAGCAGGCGGGCCACCGCTTCCACGACCAGGCACGCCGCCACCTCGCCGCCGGCGAGCACCACATCGCCGACGCTCAGCTCGTCGTCGACCAGGTGCTGGCGGATGCGGTGGTCGACGCCCTCGTAGCGGCCGCACAGCAGGCTGAACCCGTCGGCGCCGGCGAGCCCCCGGGCCAGTTCTTGGTCGAAACACCGTCCGCCCGGCCCCAACAGGTAGAGCGGTCGCGGCGGATCGGCGGCCTCGACGGCGAGGAAGGCCGGCTCCGGCCGCAGCAGCATGCCGGCGCCGCCACCGAACGGGGTGTCGTCGACGGTGCGGTGGACGTCGGTGGTGTGCGCCCGCAGGTCGTGGGTGCGCAGGTCGAGCAGGCTTGCGGTCCGCGCCCGTCCCAGCAGGCTGGCCGAGCAGAACTCGTCGACGACCGTCGGGAAGATGGTGAAGACGTCGATGCGCACAGCCGGGCTACTCCGAGAACAGCTCGAACAACCCCGCCGGCGGGTCGATCACGATTCGCTCGGGCGAGTGCTCGACGACGAACACCACCGGGACGAGCGCGCCGCCGTCGAGCTCGAGCAGGTCGGCGGCCGGGTTGGCCAGCACGGCGACGCAGTGACCACGGGGGGTGCCGTCGAGGTCGACCACCGGGGTGCCGATCAGCTCGTGCACCCACAACTCGCCGGCGTCGTCGAGCGGCTCGGCGTACACGGGGGTGTTGGTGTACCGCTGGGCGGCGGCCCGGTCGGTGATCTCCTCGAACGTGACCAGCCAGCGGTCCTGGTGCGGGATGGCGGCGACGACGGTCAGCCACCCGTTGCGAGCGAACCAGCGGGTCCCCGGCTCGAGGCGCTCCAGCCGGTCGGTGGCCAGCTGGACGTTGACCTGCCCGCGCGTGCCGTGGGCTCGACGCAGGTGCCCGATCTCGAGCAGGCCCGGCGGGGTCAATCGTCGAGGAACTCGATGTCGACGTCGGTCTGGTCGCGCGTCGCAGCGGCGCGCACGACCCCGCGAATGCTCTGGGCCGTGCGGCCACGGCGCCCGATCACCCGACCGAGGTCTCCCGGCCCCACCCGTACGTCCAGACGGACCCGGCCCCGCCCCTCGGTCGTCTCGACCTGGACTGCCTCGGGATCGTCGACGATCGAGCGGACGACGTGCGTGAGCACGGCGGCGGCCGTCGGCGCCAACGCTTCGTTCCCGCCGACGTTGTCGACGTCACTCATTGGTGCCTCATCGACTTGTGCGACGGGTACCACGCTTGGCCATCAACCGGGCACCAATGAGCGGGTCGCCGCAAAGCCGGCGACGAAGAAGCACCGTGCTGATGGTTCGCTCGCTCGAAGACTCGCTCGCTCACGAGGGATCAGCAGCTGTCGTCGGGGTACCGGCGCCGACGCCGGCGATCTCCAACAGCTTGCGCACCCGGTCGGTGGGTTGAGCACCCTGGCGCAGCCACTTGGCCGCCTTGTCGTGGTCGACGGTCAAGGTCGACGGATCGGTGCGCGGGTTGTAGTGACCGACGATCTCGATGAACCGACCATCGCGCGGCGAGCGCGAATCGGCAGCGACGATGCGGTACTGCGGCTGCTTGGTCTTGCCGACGCGCGTCAGGCGCAGCTTCACGGCCATGAGGATCCTCGGGGCTCGGCGGGATGAACCGGGCAAGGTTAGCGGCGACCAGCCGTGACCGGTCCCGATCAGCGGGAGCCGGGCCAGTCGATCGCCGCGTGCAGGCCGGCGACCGTCACGTCGAGCACCGCGCTGCGATCGGCCGGCTCGTAGCGCCCGTCGGCGAGCACGAACAGGTGCAGCGAGCTCGTAGCGGGGTCGGCGATCAGCACCTCGTCGACGTCGTGAGCGGCGTAGTGATCGAACTTGAGCCACGACTCGTCGTGCGGCGACACGATCTCGACGACCATCGCCGCAGTCGGAATCCAGACTTGGTCCAAGCGACTGCGAAGGACTCCGACGTCGGGGACCCGGAAGTTCGCCTCTTCGCTACCGAGGTTGAACGGCCCATGCGTCCGAAGCCCGGCCGGCTCGCCGCGACGTTGCAGCAGGACGATGAACTGTGCCTGGAGGTCGCTGTGCGAAGCGTTGGGCGCCGGCGCCACGTGGTACTCCCCGTTCCAGACCTCGTCGAAGAGGTCATGGCCATGGGCGCGGCGACGCGCGATCAGCGCCGCAAGCTCGGCGGGAGGTTCGCCGAGCACCACCGTGCGCACGGGGTCGCAGCCTAGGAGCGAGGCGCGGTGCCGGCGGCGGCGCCCGCGCCCGGCCAGTGGATCTCGGCGTGGATGTCGCCGAGCGCTGCCTCGAGCACGTCGCTGCGTTCCGCCGGTTCGTACCCGTCGCCGGCGAGGATGAACAGGTGCAGCGCGCTGATTGCGGGGTCGGCGATCAGCACCTCGTCGACGTCGTGAGCGGCGTAGTGGTCGAACTTCAGCCACGACTCATCGTGCGGCGACACGATCTCGACGACCATCGCCGCCGTGGCGACCCACGCCGCCGGCCCGGCGAGCGAGCGGACCACGCCGAGATCAGGGACGCGGAAGTTCCCCAGGTCCCCGAGGTTGAACTGCCCGACGGTGATGTAACCACGTCGACTCGCCAGCCGCCCGAGTACTCGCGCGAGCTCAACCTCGACCGTGCTGTGCCAGATGTTCGATGCCGGCGCCACGTGGTACTCCCCGTCCCAGACCTCGTCGAGAAGGTCTTGGCCAAAGGCGCGGCGTCGCGCGATCCACTCCGTCAACTCTGGGTGGTCATCCCCGAGCACGACGGTGCGCATGCAGAAGAGCGTACCGAACGGGTGTGACGAGCTCAGCGGGGCGCGCCCGGCATGCCGCCGGCCAGCTCGGCGAGGTCCGGGAAGCCACCACCGGGCGGCATTGCCGGCATCCCACCGCGACGCTTGCCCTTCTTGCCCTTGCCGCCCATGCCGCTCATCCCGAAGCGCTTCATCATCTTCTGCATCTCGGAGAATTGCTTGACGAGGCGGTTCACGTCCGACGGGGACGTTCCCGACCCGTTGGCGATGCGCGTGCGCCGGGACCCGTTGATGAGCTGGGGCTGGGCCCGCTCCGCGACGGTGATCGACCGGATGATCGCCTCGACCGGCTTCAGGTCGTCGTCGCCGATCTCCGCGCCCTTCAGCTCCTTCGGCACCCCCGGCATCATCCCGAGCAGGTTGCCGAGCGGGCCCATCTTCTTCAGTTGCTGCATCTGCTCGAGGAAGTCCTCGAGCGTGAACGCGCCCTCGAGCAGCTTGCTGGCGGCCTCCTCGGCCTGGTCCTTCTCGAAGGCCTGCTCCGCTTGTTCGATCAACGTGAGCACGTCGCCCATGCCGAGGATGCGGCCGGCCATCCGGTCGGGGTGGAACTGCTCGAAGGCGTCGAGCTTCTCTCCGGTCGAGGCGAAGGCGATCGGCTTGCCGATGACCTCCTTGACCGACAGCGCAGCGCCGCCGCGGGCGTCGCCGTCGAGCTTGGACAGGATCACGCCGTCGATGGAGAGGGTGTCGTTGAACGCCTCGGCCACCCCGACTGCGTCCTGGCCCGTCATCGCGTCGATGACGAGGAACGTGTAGTTGGGGGCGACGGCGCCGGAGATGAGCCGGACCTGCTGCATCATCTCGGCGTCGATGGAGAGACGTCCCGCGGTGTCCACGATCAGGACGTCGCGACCAAGCCGGCGGGCCTCGGCCAGGCCCTTGGCCGCCGTCAGCACGGGATCGCCGGGCTCGGAGAACACCGGCACGTCGACCTGTCGGCCGAGCGTGCGGAGCTGCTCGACGGCGGCGGGTCGTTGGAGGTCAGCGCCGACGAGCAGCGGCTGGCGCCCCTGCGCCTTGAACCAGCGGGCCAGCTTGCCGGCCGCCGTGGTCTTGCCGGACCCCTGGAGGC
>JBPCJL010000208.1:0-22458 GCA_051005355.1 Ilumatobacteraceae bacterium | reverse complement strand
CGAACCGGAGGCGGCCCGCAGATGAGCGAGGGAGTCTTCGACCGAACGAATCATCAGCACGGTCTTCTCGCTCATGGCCGAGCTCCTGCTGCGCTCCCGCTCGGCGTCACCGGTCACATTGAGGTGCACACATGAACGAGACGGCGACGACCACGGCGGTCCACGCACGGCGGGCCGGCTTCGTCCACGACCTCACCTCCGCCTCGATCCGCGCCCTGCGCCAGATCCCGCGCGAGCCGGAGGCGATCATCCCGGCGCTCGTGGTGCCGATCTTCTTCTTCGTCGTGCAGACCGGCGCCCTCAGCAACGTGGCCGAGTTCACCGGCATCACGGACTACCCCGCCTTCCAGCTGCCCGTGGCGATCATCTTCGCCGTCACCGGCATCAGCCGCGCCGGCGCGCTCGTCACCGACATCCAAGGCGGCTATTTCGACCGCCTGCTCGTCACGCCGATGAACCGGGCCGCCCTGCTGCTCGAGTTGATGATCGCCGACCTGGCACTGGTCATCGCCCTGTCCGTCCCGGTCGTCCTGCTCGGGTTCGTCGTCGGCGTGCGCTTCGCCACCGGCGTCCTCGGCATCCTCGCCTTCCTCGGCCTGGCGAGGCTCTGGGGCCTGGCCTTCACCGGCTTCCCCTACGCCATCGCCCTCAAGACCGGCAACCCCGCCGCCGTCAACTCCAGCTTCATCCTGTTCTTCCCGTTCGCCTTCCTGACGACGACGTTCCTCCCGCAGGAGGCGCTGACGGGCTGGCTGTCGACGATCGCCGACTTCAACCCGGTCACCTATCTCCTCTCCGGCCTCCGGGCATTGGTCGACCGGGGCTGGGACGCCCAGGCGCTGGGCGGTGCGTTGCTCGCCATCGGCGGCGTCGGCGCCGTCAGCTTCACCATGGCGTTCCTGGCCCTCCGTGGTCGCATCTCCCGGGACTGAACGGCCGGCCCCGGCCCGCGCCTCGTGGCGCTGGTTGGTCCCCTCGGCGGCGGTGGTCGGAGCCGTCGCCGGTCTCCTGGCGTCGGCGTTCCGCAACGTGCTCGCCGCCGCATCGGACTGGCGCGACGATCTCACGGGCTGGGCCGACGACGCCGGACCGCTGGGCGCCGTCGTCGCCGTCGCCGCGATCGCCGCCGCCATCACGCTGTCGGTGTGGCTGGTGCGGCGGTTCGCCCCGCGCGCCGCCGGCAGCGGGATCCCCGACGTCGAGCGCGTCCTGCTGCACGAGGCCGCCGCGCCACGACCCGTGGCCGTGCCCGTGAAGTTCGTCGCCGGCACCCTGTCGATCGGCGGTGGTCTGGCCCTCGGTCGCGAGGGCCCGACCGTGCAGATGGGCGGCGTCGTCGGCCACGTCGCCGGGGGACTCGGCCGGCGCCTGCCCGAGCGCGAGCTGCTGATGACGGCCGGCGCCGCGGCCGGTCTGGCGGCGGCGTTCAACGCCCCGCTCGCCGGTGTGCTGTTCGTCATCGAGGAGCTGCTGCACCGCTTCTCGACGCGCCTGCTGGCCGCCGCACTCGTCGCCACGGCCACGGCGATCGCCGTGCTGCGGGCCTGGCTCGGCTCGGAGCTCGACCTGCCCCTGCCGGCGTTCGACGTCCAGCCGTCGGCCGTACTCATCGCCTGCGCGCTGCTCGGCGTCGTCGCCGGCGTCCTCGGCGTGGTCTTCAACCGGACCCTGCTCGCCACGATGGACGAGATCGAGCGAGTCCGCCGCATCCCGCCCCTCGTCATCACACTTGGAGTCGGCCTCATCGTCGGGCTGGTGGCGTGGCGCTTCCCGAACGTCGTCGGCAGTGGCTACCCGCTGGCCCAGGACGCCCTGACGGGCGACCCGGCCGTCGGGGCGATGTTGGCCATCCTGGCCGGTCGGTTCGCCCTGACCGTCGGCTCGTACGGGATCGGCGCCGCCGGTGGCCTGTTCGCGCCGCTGCTCGTGATCGGTGCCGAGCTCGGCCGCATCGGCGGCGAGCTGGCCCACGACGTGGCGCCCGGCGCCGTGCCCGACGCCGCTGCGCTGGCCGTGGCTGGCATGGCGGCCGTGCTCGTCGCCTCCGTCCGCGCCCCGCTGACCGCGATCGTCCTGATCCTCGAGATGACGGGCGCCTTCACCCTGCTGCTGCCGGTGCTCGTCGCCTGCGCCGCCGCCTACGTCGTCCCGGCCGCCCTCGGCGACGACCCGATCTACGACGCGCTGCGCACGCGCGCCACGACGACCGGCGGGGATCGCCGCAGCTGAGCGCCCGTATCCTTCCGGGGTGGCCAGCGTCCCCGACAAGCCGACGCTCGACGGGATCGAGGCGCACTGGATGGACCGCTGGGAGGCCGACGGCCTCTACCGGTTCGAGCGACCCGCCGACCGGTCGGAGGTCTTCTCGATCGACACGCCTCCACCGACGGTGTCCGGCTCGATCCACGTCGGCAACCTGTTCGGATACACGCACACCGACGCGCTGGCCCGCTATCAGCGGATGCGCGGCCGGCACGTCTACTTCCCGATCGGGTGGGACGACAACGGCCTTGCGACCGAACGGCGGGTGCAGAACTTCTACGGCGTGCGGTGCGACCCGAGCCAGCCCTACCAGGCGGATCTCCAGCCACCGTACCGAGGCGACGCGCCGTCAGGTACGCCGGAGCTGCCGGTGTCCCGGCCCAACTTCGTCGAGCTGTGCCACGACCTGACGGCCACCGACGAGGCGATCTTCGAGTCGACGTTCCGCCGCCTCGGCGTCTCGCTCGACTGGTCCCTGCTGTACACGACGGTGGGCGACTCGAGCCGGCGGGTCAGCCAGCTGGCCTTCCTGCGCAACCTCGCCCGAGGCGAGGCCTACAGCGCCGAGGCGCCGACGGTCTGGGACGTCGACGACCGCACCGCGGTGGCGCAGGCGGAGATCGAGGACCGTGAGCGACCCGGGGCCTACCACCTCATCCGCTTCCACGGTCCGGACGGTGACGTCCTCATCGACACGACGCGACCTGAACTGCTCGTCAGCTGCGTCGCCATGGTCGCCCACCCCGACGACGAGCGCTACGACGCCCTGATCGGATCGACGGTCCGCACCCCGCTGTTCGGCGTCGACGTGCCCGTCCTCGCCCACCCCTTGGCCCAGCCCGACAAGGGGACCGGCATCGCCATGGTGTGCACGTTCGGCGACACGACCGACGTGACGTGGTGGCGCGAGCTCGACCTGCCGACGCGCAGCGTCATCGGGCGCGACGGACGGCTGGCCACGGGGACGCCGCCGTGGATCGCCGACGACGGTGGCCGGCAGGCCTACGAAGCGCTCGCCGGCCGCACGGTCAAGCAGGCCCAGGACGCCACCGTCGAGCTGCTGCGGGCGTCAGGGGACCTGCGCGGCGAGCCGCGGCCGATCACCCACCCCGTCAGGTTCTACGAGCGGGGCCGCCGGCCGCTCGAGATCGTCACCAGCCGCCAGTGGTACATCCGCAACGGGGGAAGGGAAGCAGAGCTGCGCGATGCGTTCATCGCCCGCGGCAAGGAGCTCGACTGGTTCCCCGACCACATGCGCCACCGTTACGACCACTGGGTCGAGGGGCTCAACGGCGACTGGCTGATCAGCCGACAGCGCTTCTTCGGGGTGCCGATCCCGCTGTGGTACCCGGTTGGCGACGACGGCGCGCCCGACCTCGATCGCCCGATCGCACCGGCGGAGGACGTGCTGCCGATCGACCCGTCGGTGGACGTCCCACCCGGCTACACCGCCGAGCAGCGCGGTCGGCCCGGCGGGTTCATCGGCGACCCGGACATCATGGACACGTGGGCCACGTCGTCACTGACGCCGCAGATCGGTGGCCGCTGGATCGACGACCCCGAGCTGTTCGCCCTCGTGTTCCCGATGGACCTGCGACCGCAGGGCCCCGAGATCATCCGCACGTGGCTGTTCTCGACCGTCGTCCGCTCCCACTTCGAGCACGGCGAGCTGCCGTGGGCCAACACCACCATCAACGGCTGGATCCTCGATCCGGACCGTAAGAAGATGTCGAAGTCGAAGGGCAACGTCACCACACCCGTCGCCCTGTTCGACAAATTCGGCACCGACGCCTTTCGCTACTGGGCCGTCTCCGCGCGGCCCGGCGTCGACACGGTCGTCAGCGAGGACCAGATGAAGGTCGGCCGGCGGCTGGCCACGAAGCTGCTCAACGTCACCAGGTTCGTGCTCGGCATGGAAAGCGCGGAGGAAGGGGCCGTCGACGATCCGGTCGACCTGGCCATGCTCGCCCGCCTCGATCGGGTCGTTGCTGATGCAACGACTGCTTTCGAGGGCTTCGACTACGCGCGGGCGCTGGAGCGGGTCGAGGAGTTCTTCTGGTGGTTCTGCGACGACTACGTCGAGCTGGTCAAGGGCCGCGCCTACCGCGACCCAGTGGACGCCGGCGCCGGCTCGGCACGGGCGGCGCTGCGCCGTGCCCTCGACGTGCAGCTGCGGCTCCTGGCACCAACGCTCCCGTTCGTCACGGAGGAGGCGTGGAGCTGGTGGCGCGACGGCAGCATCCACGCCGCACCCTGGCCGGAACGATCGGCATCGGCCCCGCACGACGGACAGCCCGATCTCGACGTCGTCAGCGCGGTGCTGGCGCAGGTCCGCCGGGCCAAGACGGAGGCCAAGGTCAGCCAACGGGCGAAGGTCGACCGATTGGTTGTCACCGCCCCAGCTGGTGCTCGGCTCGGCGCGGCGTCGGCCGACCTCGTCGACGCGCTGACCGTCGAGGAACTGGACCTCGGCGAGGGTGAGCTGCGCGTCGCCGTGGAGCTAGCGTGAGCGAGCGAGTCTTCGAGCGAGCGAACAATCAGCACGGCGAGCGCAGCTCATTGGAGGCACCATCCCGTCGGCGAAGGCCGAGTGTCCACGGACCGATGGTGCCCCAATGACGTCCCATCCGCGCCCATGACCAGCCTCGACAGCATGATGTCCACATGGTGTGGGTAACGTTCGATCGGCCGCGACGGGGCGACGCGGCAGGACCCTGAGCAGGGAGCAATGACGGAGATCATCCGCGGTCAGCGGGGCGAGCGGACTCGGCGCACGACCGCGCCGCGCCGGACGATCACCATCCCGGATCTCGGGCCGTGGGAACCGACGTTCGGCGGCAACTTCGGGCGCCGTCCCCGCCGTTGGCCGTGGCTGCTCGCCGCCCTCGTCCTCGTCGGCGTCGCCGTTGGCGGGACCTTGGCGTTCCGCAGGATGACCGAACCGACCCTGGCCAGCTCGTTCGACGCCCCGCCGCCACCGCCCGCTTCGCCGGCCGGACCGATCCTGACCGCGCCGACGGAGATCATGCCGACCGAGCCCGGCTTCATCAGCACCCTGCGCGGCCTGACGACCGGTGCGGTGTCGTTGACCGCCAACGGGCAGCCTGTCGAGCTTGACGCCGGCGGCGGGTACCAGCTCTACCTGCTGCCCGAATGGACGGAGGTCACCCTCACCGCCACCGACGCCGTCGGCAACCAGTCGCAGGCCTACGTCTCCGTCACCGCCACTCCGGCCCCGGCCGAGCACCCGATCACGACCGCGGTGCACGTCCGCTCGCACGACTGGGACGATCCCGTCATCCACCAGCAGGTGCTCGACCTGATCGCCGCCGGACAGATCAACGCCGTGCAGCTGGACATCAAGGGCGAAGGCGGCGACGTCGGCTACGCCAGCACCGTCCCGATGGCCGTCGCCGCCGGAGCGGTCACCGGCGCCTACGACGCCAGAGCGACGCTCGACGAGCTGCACGGCCTCGGCGTCCGGGTGATCGGCCGGATCGTCAACTTCCTCGACCCGACGCTGGCCAGCTGGGCGCTCGAGAACGGGCGCACGGACATGATCGCCCAGGACGCGTCCGGCGCGCCGCTGGCCAACAACTACGGGCCGGCCGCGTTCGCCAACTTCGCCAACCCGGAGGTCCGCCAGTACCAGATCGACCTGGCCAAGGAAGCGGTGAGCCTCGGGTTCGACGAGATCCTGTTCGACTACGTCCGCCGACCCGAGGGCGACATGGCGACCATGCAGTTCCCGGGTCTCATCGGCCCACCGGACGTCTCGGTCGCCCGGTTCGTCGCCGAGAGCAAGGCCGCCATCGGTGACGTGCCGCTCGGCCTGTCGGTGTTCGGCATCTCGGCGTCGCGTCCCGAACCGACGGCGCAGGACATGGCGCTGCTCGCTCCGCTCGTCGACTACATCTCGCCGATGGTCTACCCGTCCCTGTGGACCAACGGGGAGTACGGCGTCCCGGACCCGGAAGGTATGCCCGGCGAGATCGTCAGCGCTTCCCTGGCCGACTTCGCCAAGGTCACGGCGGGCAGCGGCGCAGCGATGGTGCCGTGGCTGCAGGACTTCAACAGCTACGGGCCTCCGCAGATCCGGGCCCAGATCGACGCTGCCTACAGCGTGGGCTCGGTCGGGTTCATCATGTGGAACGCCCTGTCGACGTACGTGGTCGACGGCATCCCGGCCCGCTAGTCAGGCTCAGCGCACGACGGGGCGACGGTAGAACTCGACCGGCTCGGCGGGCAGTGGCGTGGCGCCGATGATCGAGTCGGCCGCCTTCTCGGCCAGCATCATGACTGGCGCGTAGATGTTGCCGTTCGTGATGTACGGCATCGCCGCCGCGTCGACCACCCGCACCCCGCGCAGGCCGTGGACGCGCAACGTGTCGGGGTCGACGACGGCCTCCTCGTCGATGCCCATCCGGCACGTGCACGACGGGTGCAGCGCCGTCTCGGCGTCGTGGGCCACCCAGGCGAGGATCTCCTCGTCGGACTGCACGGCCGGGCCCGGTGACAGCTCGCCGCCGTCGAACGGCGCAAACGCCGGCTGGTCGAGCAGCCGGCGGGCGTGGCGGATGGCCTCCACCCACTCGCGACGATCCTGCGCCGTCGACAGGTAGTTGAACCGCAGCGCCGGATGGACCCGCGGGTCGGGCGACGTGATGAGCACCGTGCCGCGAGCGTCGGAGTACATCGGCCCGACGTGCACCTGGTACCCGTGCTCGGCGCCCGGCTTCGACCCGTCGTAACGCACGGCGATGGGCAGGAAGTGGAACATGAGGTTGGGGTAGGCGACGTCGTCGTTGCTGCAGACGAACCCGCCGGCCTCGAAGTGGTTCGAGGCGCCGGGGCCGCGCCGGGCCAACCAGCGCAGGCCGATCCACGGCCAGTGGCGCCACTTGAGCGACGGGTTGAGCGACACCGGCTGGGTGCTGGCGTGCTGCACATACACCTCGAGGTGGTCCTGCAGGTTGCGGCCGACACCCGGCAGGTGGTGGCGGACGTCGACGCCGACCGATCGCAGGTGGCCGGCGTCGCCGATGCCGGAGAGCTGCAACAGCTGGGGCGAGTTGATCGCGCCGCCGCACAGGATCACCTCGCCGGCGGTGACCCGCTCGTGGCGCCGGCCGGGCCGCTGGTACTCGACACCGGTCACGCGGTCGCCCCCGACGACGAGCCGCGTGACGAAGGCGCGCGTGACCACGTCGAGGTTGGGCCGCCACATGACCGGGCGCAGGTACGCGCGCGACGCGCTCAGCCGTCGACCGCGGTGCACGTTGCGATCGAACGCCGCGAAGCCCTCCTGGCGGTAGCCGTTGACGTCCGCCGTCAGGCAGTGGCCGGCCTGCTGCACGGCCTCGAAGAAGGCCTCGAACAGCGGGCTGGTCGCCGGGCCGCGCTCCAAGACGAGCGGCCCGTCGTGGCCGCGGAACGGGTCGTCGGCGGCGGCGGCCAGGCAGTCCTCCATCCGCTTGAAGTACGGCAGGCAGTGGGCGTGGTCCCAGTGCTCCATGCCGGGGTCGGCCGCCCAGCGCTCGAAGTCGAGCGGGTTGCCGCGCTGGAAGATCATCCCGTTGATGCTCGACGAACCGCCGAGGACCTTGCCGCGAGCGTGGGCGACGCGCCGCCCGGCCAGGTCGGGCTCCGGCACGGACGCGTAGCGCCAGTCGTAGAGGCGGTTGCCGCTCGGGAACATCAGTGCGGCCGGCATCTGCACGAAGACGTCCCAGCGCCGCTCGGGTCGGCCGGCTTCCAGCACGAGCACGCGGGTGTCGGGATCGGCGCTCAAGCGGTTGGCGAGCACCGAGCCGGCCGACCCACCGCCCACGATGACCACGTCGTACACGGCCTCATCATGCACGAGGACTGCCGGCTTGGCGGCCGGTCGGGCGGGTAGGTTCGACGCTTCATGGGTGGGCCGGATCAGGTGTCGTCGGTCCGGCGGACCTGGCCGCAACGCTTGGCGATCGCGATCAGCGTGACGGCGGCCGTGGTGTCGTTCCTCGCCGCCGGTGGGCTGGCCGGCGCGTACTTCCTGTGGAGCGACCGGGACACGGTCAACATCACCAACCCGGCCGCCGCCGCCAACGCCCCCGTGGCACCGCTGTCGACGGCGACGGTCCCACCGACGTCGGAACCGGCTGACACCGAACCTGACGGTTCCGACGTGGCGGCGGAGGATTCGGTGGAGGCGACGGAACCGGCGACGACGCCGCCCACCACGCCGCCAGCGACGTTCCCGCCGGCCGACCCGACGGCCAAGAACTTCCTCATCACGGGGGCCGACAACGGCGCCTGCATCGACCCCGACTCCCCGTACGCCGGCGCCTTCGGCACCGAGGGCGAGGATCGCGTCGGCGAGCGCAGCGACACGATCATGGTGCTGCGCGTCGACCCGGCGGCGTCGCGCGTCGCCGTGCTGTCGTTCCCTCGCGACCTCTACGTCCGCCTGCCGAGCGGCAACCGCGGTCGTATCAACTCGGCCTACGAGCGAGACGATCCACAGCGGTTGATCAACACGATCTTCGAGAACTTCGACGTCGGCGTCGACCACTTCATCCAGGTCGACTTCTGCACGTTCAAGACGCTTGTCGACGCCGTCGGCGGGGTGACGGTCCCGTTCGAGTTCCCGGCTCGCGATCGGAAGTCCGGGCTTGAGGTGCTGACCACCGGCTGCTACACGTTCTCCGGCGACCACGCCCTGGCCTACGTCCGCTCGCGCAGCTACGAGTACGAGGACCCGCCCGGGTCGGGCAACTGGGTCGACGACGAATCGGTCGACCTGGGGCGGGTCTCCCGCCAGCAGGACTTCCTGCGCCGGACGCTGGCCAGCGTGCTGGCCAAAGGGCTGCTGAACCCCGATGTGGCCAGAGGCCTGATCGAGACGGCGACCGGCGGCGACGTGGTCACCGACTCCGGGTTGTCGGTGGCCAAGCTGATGGAGTTCGCCGGCGTCATGCGCAACGTGGCGCCGGGCGGGATCCCGACCTACCAGATCGAGGCTGAGGGACGCGACATCGGCGGGGCGTCGGTGCTGGTGCCGGCGATCGAAGGCGACAACATGCAGGCCGTGCTGGGGATGTTCCGCGGGGAGACGTCGCTCGGCGAGGCACCGGTGCAGGAGTTCGCCACCACGACCACCCCCGACACCCGCCCCGGAGCCACCCCGGCGACGACGTCGACGACCTCGACGACGGGGGCCACGGGCACGACGCTGCGACCGCCGCCCGACGGCGGCCCGGAAGAGAACACCTTCGGCATCGTCCCCCCACGCGACGAAGTCTGCTGACGGCTGGCCGCTGGTCCTCCTGGTCCGACTTCTGGTTGGACGTACAGGCAGAAGTCGAACCATGAGGCGGCGCGGTCAGTGGAGGACGCGGGCCAGGGCGTCGGCGGCATTTGTGGGGCCGGTGACGGTGGTGAGGGCGGCGCCAACTGCGCCGGCCAACGCCGTGGCCTCGGCGTCGTCGCCGTGGGGGGCGATGATGGCCAGCTCGTCGAGGGCGGCGGCGGCGGAGACCACGTCGCCGGCTTCGGTGGCCCGGCAGTCCGACAGCAGGATCACGACCTTGCGACCCGCCGTCGAGCGGTCGAGCTGACGACCGGCGACGGTCAGCGCGCCGGCCAGGTCGGTCGTGCCGTGGCCGCGCAGCGCCAGCACGCCGTCGACCACCACCTCGGCCGGCACCACGACGTCCTGCGCCTTGACGACCACCGCTTCCTTGGCGAACGACACCACGCTGAAGTCGTCCGGCGCCCGCAGCGCCACCGCCGCCGCCGTGACCGCGCTGGTGGCCAGCGGTGCGCCGCCCATCGAACCGCTGCGGTCGACGAGCAGGCAGACCGCAGTGCGCGGCTGCACCCAGCGGCGGATGCGCAGCCGCTCGGGGTCGACGGCGGCGTTGGCCGCCCGCGACTCGACGATCGCCTCCGTGCTGGCGTCGAGGTCGAGGTCACCGGCCGCCGGCTCGTACGGCGCCGCCTCGATGCGACCCGCGCCTCGCTTGCGACTGGGCCCCCGCCGGGCCACGTCGAGCACGAGCCGCCCCGCCAAGCGGCGGGCCAGCTCGCGCAGGCGGGCATCCGTGGCTCGCGTCATGTCGGCCAGCAGCGCCAGCGCGTCGTCGGCGTCGATCGCCATGGCGTCATCGAACGCCGACTCGTCGAGCTCGCCGACGGTCGGCGACACCTCGTCGAACCCCGGCCGCTTCGCCAACTCGCGACGCGACGACGTGGACCGCTGGGCGGCGGCGATGGCCTCGGCCGCCGCCGCGCCCTCCTTCAGGACCGGGAGGCCCCCGTCGGGGCCGAGGCTTTTCCCGTCGCCGCCCCGTCGCCGTTCGGGCTGACCCGTCCCGGTCCGAACACCTCGTGCCACAGGTCGGTGACGATCTCCTCGGCGGTGCGCAGCGAGCCCTCGCGCAGGCGCACGCGTCCGGACAGGGCGACGAGCACGGCGTCGAGCCCGACGGCGTCGCTGTCGGGCGGCCGCCCACGCAGTTCGGCCAGCGTCGACACGACGGCGGTGGCGTCCAGCGCGCCGCGCACCGACGACCCGACGCGCAGGTCGGGGTGGTGGCGGGTGCGCCGGACCAGCTCCACCACGCGTTCGACCCACGACGCATCGGCCGCCGGAGCCGCCCGGTCGACGATCGCCGCCTCTTCCTCCGCCGACTGGTAGTCGACGGCCAGCCGGCACACCCGGTCGTACACGGCGCTGGAGATGCGCGCCGTGCCGACGGCGTCGAACGGGTTCATGGCGGCGACGAGCCGGAAGCCCGGGTCGGCGACCACGCGACCGAGGCGCGGCACGTGCAGCTCGCGCTCGCTCATCACCGTGATGAGGACGTTCAGCGTCTCCTCCGGCACCCGGTTGAGCTCCTCGAGGTAGAGCAGCGCGCCGTCACGCATCGCCGTGACGAGCGGCCCGTCGACGAACACGGACGGGTCGTAGCCGTCGGCGAGCACCCGGGCCGGGTCGAAGTGACCGACCAGCCGGGCCGGCGTCAGCTCGGCGTTGCCCTCGACGAACTCGAACCCGACCTGCAGCTCGTCGGCCACGGCCCGCAGCAGCGTCGACTTGCCGGTGCCCGGCGGACCCTCGATGACGATGTGCCGGCCGGCCTCGAGTGCGGCCAGGACCAGCTCGAGCTCGCGCCGCCGGCCGACGAGCCGCCCGCTCAGTCGTTCGAGGACGGCGCGGACGTCGTGCATGCCGATTCCGTCAGCTGTCAGCTGTACACCATCACGCCGCGAATGTTCTTGCCGTCGCGCATGTCGTCGTAGCCGTCGTTCACGCCGTCGAGGTCGTAGGTCTTCGTGACCAGACCGTCGAGGTCGAGCTGACCGTCGCGCCACAGCTCGAGCAGCTTCGGGATGTCGGCGCGCGGGTTGGCCGAGCCGAACAGCGAACCGACGACCTGCTTCTCCATCAGCGTCAGGTCGAGGAGGCTGATGTTGGCCGACATCTCGAGCGCCGGGTGGATGTTCGTGATGACCACCCGTCCCCGCTTGGCCGTGATCGCCAGCGCGGCGGCGAGCAGCTCGCCCGAGCCCACACCCATCGTCATGATCGTCTTGTTGGCCATCCGGCCCCACGATGCGTCGGTGATCGCCGGCACCGCCTCCTCGAGCGACGCCGCGGTGTGGGTGGCACCGAACTTCATCGCCTGCTCGCGCTTGTTCTCCAGCGGGTCGATGGCCCAGATCTGCTTGGCCCCGGCCAGCTTGGCGCCCTGGATGGCGTTGGCGCCGATGCCGCCGACGCCGACCACGGCCACGACGTCGCCGGGCGTGACCTCGGCGGCGTAGACGCTGGAACCCCAACCGGTGACGACGCCGCACCCGAGCAGGCAGGCGCGGTCGAGGGGGATGTCGTCGTCGAGCTTGATGCAGCTGGCCTCGTTGACGACGGTGTGGTGGGCGAAGTTGCCGAGGAGGCACATGGTGCCGAGGTCCTTGCCCTGGCCGTGGTGGCGGGACGTGCCGTCCAAGATCTGCTTGCCGAGGCCGAGCACGGCGCCGAGGTCGCAGAGGTTCTGGTGGCCGGTCGAGCACGACGGGCAGCGGCCGCACGACGGGATGAAGCCGAACACCACGTGGTCGCCGGGGGCCAGCCAGCTGACGTTGTCACCGACTTCCTTGACGACACCGGCGCCCTCGTGACCACCGACGATCGGCAGCTCGAAGGGCAGGTCGCCGGTGACGAGGTGCTCGTCGGAATGGCACATGCCCGATGCCGCCAGCTCGACCAGGACCTCACCGCTCTTCGGCGCGTCGAGCTCGATCTCCTCGACGCTCCACGGCTGGTTGACCTCCCACAGGATGGCGGCTTTGGTCTTCACGTGCGTACCCCCGAAGTTCGTGTCGTGTCGCGACGATGTCGGGGCGACAGTACCGGCGCGCCCACTTGACGTCCCCATTCGCCGGCCGGGGCGCAGTGAGCGAGCGAGTCTTCGAGCGACCGAACCATCAGCAGGGTGCTTCGCTCATGGCCGAGCTCCTGATGCGCTCCTGCTCGGCGTCACCGGCCAGGTGGTGAGGTATTCACATGAGCGGTGTGCGTCATGGGGGCGCACACCGCTCATCGCGCAGTCCGGGAGACGCCTCAGCAGTTCTCCGTTGCGAACGTGGCGAGCTTGTCCTGGCGCTCGGCGACCTTGCCCTGGCGCTCGGTGCCACGGGCGATCCGCCGGTCGATGCGGTCGACGGCTTCGGTGTTGCCCTCGGCCTCGGCGGCGGCGCGGGCATCCCCGAGCAGGACGAGGCGGTCGGCGATCAACGTGGCGTGATCGGCCTGCAGGGCCTGGATCTGCTCCAGGTTCTCGCACACGAACTCGGCGCGGGGCTCGGGCGGCGCGTGGTCCTGCTGCGCCGATGCGGCGCCAGCGGTTACGGCGACGACGCCGACTACGCCGGCGGCACCGATGACGGCGGGAATGATGAACTTGCGCATTGTGCTGCTCCTGTTCCGACCTGCTGAGTGCGGGTCACGGAGCCGATGCTCGGGGGGAGCTGTGATCGATCTGTGATCCGGAGGTGAGAGCACCGTGTGACGTGGACGTCGATTTGATCGGCGGCACGACGGGATCGATCAGCGGTGCCCAGTCGACGTCCTCGGTCGATCCGCCGTCGTCGCGCACCTGGCGTCGGCGCTGCGCCAGCTCGTGGGCCAGGGCGACGACGTCGTCGGTCAACAGCTCGGCGGCCCGGTCGCGCAGGCGGCGGGCCAGGGCGGGGCTGGCGCCGCCGGTGCTGACGGCAACCGAGAGTGGACCGTTGCGGGCGATGGCCGGGAGGATGAACGAGCAGTCCTCGGGCTGGTCGGCCGCGTTGACCCAGAGGCCGGCGGCCTTGGCGTCGGCGGCGACGGCGGCGTCGACGTCGCGCCGCCCGGTCGCCGTGACGACGAGGCGTACGCCGTCGAGGTCGTCGCGCTGGTACTCGCGGCGGCGCAGGTCGACCACGTGCTGCAGGTCGAGCTCGGGAGCCACCTCGGGCGCGACCACGCGCACCGTCGCGCCGGCGGCGGCCAGCCCGTCGACCTTGCGCACCGCCACCGGCCCCGCCCCGACCACGAGGACCGGCACGTCGACGAGGTCGAGCACGACCGGGTAGTCGAAGCGTCCGGCCATCCGCCCACGATAGTTCCCGATAAAGTTGATCAAGTCAGTCAACTTTTGATTTACTAGGCCCCCGTGAGTGTGGAGGAGGTCAAGCGGGAGAGCCGGCACCTGCGGGGCAAGCTGGACACCGAGCTTCACCGTGTCACCGACGAGTTCGAGCATGACAGTGTCGTCGTCCTCAAGTTCCACGGCATCTACCAGCAGGACGACCGTGACGTCCGGCGGGCGCGCCGGGTCAAGAAGCAGCCGCTCGACCACTCCTGCATGGTGCGGGCGGCGGTGCCCGGCGGCCGGTTGACCGGCGAGCAGTGGCTGGCCCTGGACCGCGTGGCCGACCTCGCCGACGGCACGATGCGCCTGACCACCCGCCAGGGCGTGCAGTTCCACGTGGTGCGCAAGGGTTCGCTGCGCCCGCTGGTGCGGGGGATCAACGAGGCTCTCCTGACCACGCTGGCCGCCTGCGGCGACGTCGTGCGCAACGTGATGGGATCACCGTGGCCCGACGAGCGCCAAGCCGTGCTCGAGCCGTTGGTCGACGCCATCGTCGCCCGCTTCCGGCCCCGCACGACGGCCTACTGGGAGCTGTGGGTCGACGGCGAGCGGGCCGTCACCGCCGAGCCGGCAGCGGCGTCGGTTCCGGCCGGCCGGCTCGACGGGGCCGAGCCGATCTACGGCGACGTCTACCTGCCCCGCAAGTTCAAGATCGCCGTGGCCTGGCCCGGAGACAACAGCGTCGACGTGCTGGCCAATGACGTCGGCATCGTGCCCACGCTGACGGACGGGCTGACTGGCGCCGTCACCGGTTACGTCGTCCACGTCGGTGGCGGGCTGGGGATGACGCACGCCCGCGAGGACGACACGTACCCGCGCCTGGCCACGCCGCTGTGCTGGGTCGAGCCGGACCGCGTGGTCGACGTCGTCGAGGCGATCGTCACGACGCAGCGCGACTTCGGCAACCGAGAGGACCGCCACCGGGCCCGCCTCAAGTACCTGGTCGACGAGCGCGGCATCGAGTGGGTGCGCGAGAAGGTCGGGCGGCGGGTCGGCTTCGAGCTGGCGCCGCCCGTGGCGCTGGCGCCCTGGACACCGGAGGAATACCACGGCCGGCGCGACGGCGTCATCGGCCTGCCCGTGCCGTCGGGCAAGGTGGCCGACCGCGACGTGGTGCACCTGCGCACGGCGCTGCGCGAGTTGGCGTCGTCCGGTCTGGTGACGCAGCTGCGGGTCACGCCCCGCCAGGACCTGCTCCTGTTCGGCATCGCCCCGAACCGAGTCGGAGAGGTCGAGGATCGTCTGCGTTCTCACGGCGTGCCGCTGGCCGGTGACGTCAGCGCGCTGCGCCGCCTGTCGATCGCCTGCCCGGCCCTGCCGACGTGCGGCCAGGCGCTGGGCGAGGCCGAGCGAGTGCTGCCCGACCTTGTGTCCCGGCTGGAGAAGGTGCTCGCCGACACGGGCAACGGAGACGCCGCCGTGCGCCTCAACATGACGGGGTGCCCCAACGGGTGCGCCCGGCCGTACACGGCCGAGATCGGGATCGTCGGGCGGACGAAGACCACCTACGACGTATACGTCGGCGGCTCGGCCTCCGGTGAGCGGCTGGCCGAGCGGATCCGCGCCGACGTGCCGCTGGATCAGGTGCCGGCGGTGCTGGAGCCGGTGCTGGCGCGATTTGCGGCGTCGGCCAACGGCACCCAGACGTTCGGAGACTGGTCCGCCACCGTCGGTGCCGAGACCATCTCCACGTGGCTGCCCGAGCCGGTGGTCCGCCGCCGCCGCCCGGTCGACGTGGCGCAATGACCGAACGAGTCTTCGAGCGAGGGAATCATCAGGCACGGTCCTCAGGTCACAGGTACACCAACTGCGGCGAGAGTTCGTCGCATCACGTCAGGGTGCACCTGTGACCGGCTGGGTGTCTCTCGTCGGGGCCGGGCCAGGTGATCCGGACCTGCTGACGGTGCGGGCGGCGCGGCGGCTGGCCGAGGCCGACGTCGTCGTCCACGACGCCCTGGTCGGCGACGGCGTCCTCGACCTGGTGCCAGCGCGCGTCGAGCGGATCGACGTCGGCAAGTGGCCGGGACGGCCGGTGCCGCAGGAGCTGATCTCCGCGCTGCTCGAGCAGCTCGCCGAGGCCGGTCAGCACGTGGTGCGGCTGAAAGGGGGCGATCCGTTCGTGTTCGGTCGGGGCGGCGAGGAGGCGCAGGCGCTGCTCGAGGCGGGGATCCCGTTCGAGGTCGTGCCCGGGGTCACCTCGGCCGTGGCTGCGCCGGCGGCCGCTGGCATCCCGGTGACGCACCGCGGCGTGGCGGCAGCATTCACGGTCGTGACGGGACACCGGCGGGCCGGCGAGCCAGACGTCGACTGGCGGTCGCTGGCCCGGGTCGGTGGGACGGTCGTCGTGCTGATGGGCGTCAGCCAGCGCGCCGCCATCGCCGCCGAGCTCGTGGCCGGCGGACTCGACCCGGCCACGCCGGTGGCGGCGATCCGGTCAGCGACGACACCGGATCAGGTCGTCGCCCGCTGCCGCCTCGACGAGCTGGCCGCAGCGGCAATCGACTCCCCGGCCGTGCTGGTCATCGGCGCCGTCGCCGCCCTCGACCTGGGCCCGGGCGGTTCTGTGGCGGATTCGGTGTCGAAAACGACGCCGAATCTTCGTCAGAACCGCATCGGCGGGCTGTCAGGGGACGACGGGCTGGTGGCCGCCGACGCTCGGCGGTTGTAGGAGCAGGCGCTGGCGGGGGGTGCAGGCGGCGAGGAGCTCTTCCGGCCAGCGGCCGACGTCGTACCCCGAGTTTCCGGGCGAGTACTTGTAGACGAGGGTGCGGCGCTGCTGCGGGGTGCGCCACGCCAGCGTCCCGTGGGTCAGCGCCTCGCTGAACACCACCACGTCGCCGGCGTCGAACGGGACCTCGACGGCGAGGTCTCGGTCGAACGTCGCCGGCAGTGTGAACCCGGCGTGGTGGCTGCCGGGGATGCACACGAACCCGCCGCCGCCCGGCGGGTGGTCGACCAGCGCCCACTGCACGGCGACGAGCCCGGTGCGGATCCGCCCGTCCCGCACCAGGTAGTACTGCGCCGGGTCGAACGGCGTGCCGCCCCCGTGCAGCGCCAGGCCGCTCGTGCCGGGCGACATGACGATCCCGTAGGCGTGGTCGAGGCGGACCGTCGAGCCGCACAGCTCGCGCACGATCTCCATCACGGCCGGGTGGTCGATGAGGTCGCGGAACCGCCGGGCCACGGCCAGGTGGCCGCTGAAGCGCTGGCTGCGGATGTCGAGTCCAGGCCGTGGCAGGTCGAGCACGTCGATGGCCGCCTGCAGCGCCTCGATCTCGCCATTGCCCAGCACGCCCCGGCGGACCAGGAACCCGTGCAGGTCGAACCGGTAGCGCTCGGCCTCCGACATCGGCCCGATCGCCATCGCCGCAGGCTACGGGCCGGTGCACATCGGAGGGTTTGCGTGCATCGGAGGGTTTGCGTGCCGGCCCCCGGTACGCAAACCCTCCGATGCCCTGAAACCCTCCGATGGATGGGGGTCAGGCGATGGCCGGGGTGCGGGTCGGCGACGAGGTGACAAAGGCCAGTTCCTGGACGGCGCGGGTCATTGCCACGTAGAGCAGCCGGGCGCCTCGGGCCGTGCCGTCCATGATCTCATCCGGTTGCACGACGACGACGCCGTCGAGCTCGAGGCCCTTGACCTGCTCGGGCGCGAACAGTGGCACCTCGGCCCGGTCGAACTGGTGGAGGTGATCGACGGCGACGTGGCCGTTGTCGGCCAGCGCACCACCGATCACCGCGTGGTGGGCGACCGGCGCCACGACCCCGGTCAGACGGTGCCGATGCTTGACGTCTGCCACCGCGGCGGCCACTGACCTCGGCAGGTCCGCGTGATCGACGTGCGTCCACGCCGGCGCACTCCCCTCCCTGCGCACGCTGCGGCTGGCGGCGGCGTCGACGCCCGTCAGCGGCAGCAGCCGGTTGGCCACCGAGAGGATCGGTTCGGGGACCCGGTAGCCGCTCGTCAGCTCGGCAACCTCGCCGCCGGCCCGGGCCCGGGACGCCACCCACCTGAACACGTCGGACCACCGCTCCTGGCCGGCCGGGCTGGTGGACTGGGCGACGTCGCCGACCAGCGTCATCGACGCCGCCGGGCTGCGCCGCCCGATCACTCGCAGGGCGACGGCCGAGTGGTCCTGCGCCTCGTCGACGATCACGTGCCCGTACGTGCCGGGTGGGCCGTTGAGGATCGAGTTGGCCTCGTCGACGAGCAGCTGGTCGGCCACCGTCCACGCCCGCCGCCGGCCGCGCGGTCCGGGCAGCAGCCGGTCGACCAGCCGCGCCGGCTGCTGCGTCGGCCACGCCGCATCGAGCGCCTTGCGCAACGGCGCCGCCTGCGACCACAGGTCGTCGCGGTCGGTGCGCCTCATCAGCTCCTGCTTTGCGATGGCCCGCAGGCGCAACCGCCGCTGGTTGAACGGCACCACCCCATCGGTCGCCCGTGCCAACCATTCGGTGATCTCGTCCCGCCCGAACACCACCCGGTGCACGCCGACGGGAACGACGACGTCCTCCATCGGCGGCTGGACCGCCCGGTCGGCCGCCAGCTCCAGCTCGGCCAGCATCGCCGGCGCACCCTTCACCCGCGCCGTTTCGACGTCGTCGACGCTCGACACCTCGACCCTCGGCGTGCACAGGTCGAGCACCGTGCACTGGCGGACGCTGCGTTCGCCGAGCGACGGCAGGACGTTGGCGATGTAGTCGAGGAAGGCCCGGTTCGGTCCGATGACGAGGATCCCGTCCCGCGCCAGCCGGCGGCGGTGCTCGAACAACAGGTACGCGGCCCGGTGCAGTGCCACCGCCGTCTTGCCCGTCCCGGGACCCCCTTGGACGACCAGGACCTGCTCCATCGACGCCCGGATCACCAGGTCCTGCTCGGCCTGGATGGTGGCCACGATCTCGCGCATCGCGCCCGTGCGCTCGGCGCCGATCTCGGCCAGCACCGGGTCGGGAATGCCACCGGCGACGTCGGCCGCGTCCGGGTCGTCGAGGTGCTCGTCGAGGTAGGCCGTCAGCTCGCCGCCGTCCAGCGTGAACCGGCGGCGCCGGTCGACGTCGAGCGGGTCGGCCCCGGTCGCCCGGTAGAAGGGCGCGGCGATCGGTGCTCGCCAGTCCACGACCACCGGGTCATGCCGGTCATCCTCGATGTGCCGGCGCCCGATGTACCACCGCTCGGCTCGACGGCGGCCGCCGGCGTCCCGGGTGTCGATGCGGCCGAAGAAGTCACCGGCGCCCGGCGCGGCCAGGTCATCCAGCGCCTCCTGCACCGTCACCTCGACGTACTCGGCGGTGAAGTCGTCAGCCGCGCTGGCCGGGTCGACGGCCCGCAGGCGCTCGACCATCCGGTCGCGCGACGCGCGAGCGTGCGCCAGGTGCTCCCGTTCGTTCGAGAGCTCGGGGAACGGCAGGTG
The DNA here is from genome assembly GCA_051005355.1 of Ilumatobacteraceae bacterium. Taxonomy (GTDB): domain Bacteria; phylum Actinomycetota; class Acidimicrobiia; order Acidimicrobiales; family Ilumatobacteraceae; genus JALZMG01. The sequence continues at coordinate 3,107 of JBPCJL010000208.1, read as the reverse complement.
CGACGCCGCCGTGGCGGGGGGCGACGCACCCTCGATCACACCACGACCGTTCGCTCGCTTGGCTTCACCGTTGGCCCGGTGCTTCGGTCCGGACGCTCGCTCACACCAGCACCCCGGCCTCCAGGCGCACCACCTGGTCGGCCCGCTCGAAGGCGACAGCGCGGTGCGACACGGCGAGCACGGTCAGCCCGGCCTCAGCCAGGTTGGACCACAGCTGCAGCTCGGTCTCCACGTCGACCGCGCTCGACAGGTCGTCGAGCACGACCAGCTCCGGCGCGTGGACGAGCGCCCGCGCCGTGGCCAGGCGCTGGCGCTGGCCGCCCGACAGCCGCAGTCCCCGCGGCCCGATCAGCGTCGAGTCGCCGGCGGGCAGGGCGGCGATGTCGTCGTCGATGGCCGCCATGGCCAACGCCCGCGCCAGGTCGTCTGGCGGCACCGGCCCGAGGCCGACGTTCTCACGCACCGAGTCCGACACCAACTGCGGCACCTGAGGCAGGAACGCCGCGTTGGGCGGGACGAGGAAGGCGCCCCGGTCATCGACGAGCTCGCCGTTCCAGCGCACTTCGCCGTCGGTGTCGGCCCGCCACGCCAGCCCGAGGATCGCCCGCAGCAGCGTGCTCTTGCCGGACCCGACCGGTCCGGTGACGACGACGAACTGGCCGCGCCGGATGGTCAGTGAAACGTCCTGTAAGCCGGCGCCGCCGGGGTAACGGGCCGAGAGGCCAACGACATCCAGGCGCTCGAGTGGCACCCGCTCCGGACGCCGATCGTCGGCCGGACGAGAGCCACGGCGCTGCCGAGGTTCCAGCGGCACGTGGCGCGACCGCGTCGTGTTCAGCGCATCCTGCTCGGCGACGAGCTGGCGCATGCGGTCGAAGGCCACGCCGGCCTGCTTGCGCCGGGCCAGCACCCGTCCAACCATGCGCGGCATGAAGCTGAGCCAGCCCAGGTAGGACACGAACAGGGCCAGCGTGGCGACGTCGAAGGCGCCGGACGCCAACCCGCCTGCGCTCACGACCAGCACCAGGCCGAGTCCGACGTCGGCGGCGGCGTGGCTGAACGCGAACACCGACTCGTCGAGCACGCGGTCGCGCACGGCCGTATCGCGGCGGGCGTCGACGAGGCCGCGCAGCCTGGCCAGCAGCGGACCGCTGGCGTCGTTGACCTTGACCGTCGTGGCCGCCGCCATGATGTCGCCGACGAGGCCGGTGACGCGGGCGGTGGCGGCACGATCGGCGGCGCGGTACTCCTTGATCCGGGTGTCCAGGGCGCGCGTGGCCAGGGCCACGCCGGCCAGCGGGAGCAGCAGGATGGCGGCCCCGGCGGCGTCGGCGGCGCCGAGCAGGAACCCGGCGGCGATGGTGAACAGCAGGCCGCCCGACAGGTCGATCATGCCGTCGACGAGCATCGCCACGTCCTCGGTGTCGTCGCGGAAGTGGGTCAGCGCCTCGCCCGCCGAGCCGACGGGCTGGCCCGCGTGCGGCCCTCCGCTGGCCACCTGGGCGGCCAGCATGTTGGCCCGCAGCAGGCTCTGCATGTGGACCCACGCCCGCATCCAGACCAGGGCGCCGTAGTGGATGGTGATCATCCGCACGGTCTCGGCTCCAAGTACCGCCGCCGCCCACCACAGCACCGCCGCGGTGGCGTCGTCGGAGATCGCCTCGAAGCCCCGGCTGAGCAGGTAGCCGCTGAGCGCAGGGAGCGAGAAGAACACGACGAAGGCGGCCCAGCCGAACCAGAACGAGCGGGGCTCGTGCTGGCTGACCCGCCACGCCAGGCGCCAGATCGGCAAGGTGGTGGTGGCGGCAGTCACGGCGCCACCAGTTCCTGTTCACCCTCGAGGGCCAGGTCGAGCAGGGCGCGGTAACGGCTGTCGTCGTCGGCCATCAGCACCGGGCGGTCATCGTGCTCGACGACTCGCCCGTGGTCGAACACGACCACCTCGTCGACCATCCGCAGCGTCGACAGCTTGTGGGCGATGACCACCGTGGTGCGGCCGGACATCAGCTCGGCCAGCGCGGCCTCGAGGCGCGCCTCGGTCACCGGGTCGATGCGCGCCGTCGCCTCGTCGAGCACGACGAGGTCGGGGCGGCGCAGCCACACCCTGGCCATCGCCAGCAGCTGCGCCTCGCCGGCGGACAGCCCCGCCCCGGCCGCGCCGAGGGCGCGGTCGATCCCCCCGGCGGCCAGCGCGGCGAGACCGGCCCGCGCCAGCGCGTCTACGACGTCATCGTCCGTCGGCGCCGGATCGAACAACGTGACGTTGTCGCGGATCGTCCCATCGAACAGCTCGACCTCCTGCGGGACGAGGGTGACCCGCCGGCGCAGCTCGGTCAGCGGGATGTCGGCGATCGGTACACCGCCCAGCTCGACAGTGCCGTGGGTGGCCTCGACGAGGCGCAGCAGCAAACGGGATGCCGTCGTCTTGCCGCTGCCCGTACGCCCGACGACGCCGACCGAGCGGCCGGCGCCGATGTGCAGGTCGACGTCGTGCAGCGTCATCGGCCCGTCGGCGCCGTCGTAGGCGAACGAAACGTGGCCCATCGTGATCGGCAGCGGACCGGGGGGCGGCGAGGTCGTGCCTGCGTCGACGATCGTCGCCCGTTGACCGAGCAGGTCGACGACGCGGATCATCGCCCCATTGGCCTTCTGCACCGTCTCCAGCTCGTCGACCAGCTCCTCCAGCGGGCGCTTGACGAGCAGGAGGTACTGGAAAAGCAGGAACGCGGTGCCGACGGTGATCATGCCGCGAGCCACCATGAGGCCGCTGGCCACGAGGCCGATCACCGTGCCGATGGTCAGCGCGCCCTGCACGCTCCACCACATGCGTAGGAACGCCCGCTCTCGACGGACGCCGCTGCGCATGGCGCCCGACGACTCCTCGACGAAGCGCCACAGGGCGTGGGCGCCGGCGCCGTTGGCCCGGAGGTCCTCCGACGCGGTGAGCCGCTCCTCGATGCCGCCGTAGAGCTTGGCGTAGGCGTCGAGCTCGTCGGCGGACTCGTCGATCGCCCGGTGGCGTCCGGCGGCGATCACGATCACGGCACCGACGACGAAGATCAGCATGCCGAGGCCGATCCGCCAGTCGAGGACGGACAGCACCACGA
>JBPCJL010000207.1:0-9605 GCA_051005355.1 Ilumatobacteraceae bacterium | reverse complement strand
CCAAGGTCACCCCCAGAGGTCGATCTCATGCAACGGGGTTCCGCCATCGACGAACAGCCGACCATGCGGGGCCAGCGCCGTACGCAGACGGGACAGCGCCTGTTCGCCAGCAGCCGGGTGACGCCCGTCGAGCGCACCGACGCGAACGGCAAAGGCCACGTCGAACGGCGGCTCGTCGTCGTCGAGGACGAGGTCTTCGACCGCCACATGCCGAAACCTCAATCGTCCGCTGTCGAGCCAGTCGCGAGATGCTCGTATCGCCTGAGCGATCGCCCGCTCCGAGCGATCGATGGCGAGCACGAACCCGTCGGTCACGCGGTCGGCGACGGCCCTCGCCGCAACTCCGGGCCCACACCCGACCTCCAGGACCCGCGACCGCGGCGACAGTGGAAGCGCGTTGACGATGGCATCAAGACGCGGTGACGGCCGGGTCGTCACTCGCGGACCGCGACCAGTCGTGCGCCTCGGCGCAGGCGGATGGGACCGCGTGCGGTGGTCACGTCGACAGGTCGATCGCCCTGGGTGACGACAACCGTGCCGTTGGTGACGAGCTCGGTCGCGACCTCGCGCACCACCGGTACCAGCGATCGCCACGAGCTGCCACCGATCGCCCGCGCCACATCGCTCGGGCAGATCGATGACTCGGGGCGGCGGGATCGCAGCAGGGCGCGGATCGTTGCCTCGATGCGGCGACGTCGACCATCGACGGACGGCGCCTCCCACCACGGCTCGCCCCGCTCACCGAGGGCGACCTTGGCGTCGGCCACTCGCTGGCGGTCCGGCGAGGCGTCGCCACCGGAGCGGGTGGTCGCACCCACGGCGCGGCGGGCCGCCATCAGTTCGCGCACCAGCTCGGCGCGAAACGGGGCTGGGATCGACGGGTCGGTCGCCCGCCAGCGCCGTCCGTCGACGAGGACGTAGCGCCCGTCGTCGACCGGGGACGCCGTCACGACCGCGTTTCGGTCAGCACGGCCGGATGGTCACGACGGGCTGGCCCAGCCGCCGAACACGGCCTGCAGATCCACGTCGCCGGTCAGCAGCGTCGCTCCGACTGCGTCCGGCCGGCACCACGTGTGCCCGATGATGCGGCGCAGATCGTCCGCGCCGACGCCGGCGCACGATGCCCGACGGGCCCGCCCGATCGCGCGAGTGGCCGCCAGCGTGACGAGATCGGCGCCGTCGTCGGCCGGCTCGCCGTCGTCGGTGACGTGGACGACGTCGGCGGCGCCCGGGCGGATCCGGGTCAGCAGGTCGGGCAGGCGCGACTCGGCCCAGCAGACGGGCGCCCGCAGGGTGACGTGAGCTCTCGCCCGCAGCCGCGCTTGCGGCGTCGGCGGGGTCACCACGATGCGTGGATCGCGTCGGAAGTGGTCGAGCGCGATCGCCGGTGCCGGCGAAACAACGTGGATGCTGACGTCGGAGATGGCTTCCAACGCGGAGAGCACCGTGGCGACCAGCTGACCCTCCGTCACGGTCGGGGCCAGATCGACGACCATGATCGTGTCCGGGAACGGGTGGATGACGGCGGGGCTGCGCGTCCCGGGATCGGGTACTCGGCTGGCCAGCCACAGCGCCTCCTCGTTGCGATCGGCGTCGGCGTCGTCGCTGTCGCCGGAGTCGTTGTCTCGGTCGGCCCGGTCGGGTTCGTCATGGAACGCGTCGGCCGTCGGGTCGTGGACGAGGACGGCGCCGTTGTTGAAGGCTCGCGCGGCGAAATCCCAGTCCTCGCTGCCGTAGCGATCGCGGCCGTCGTCGAAACCGCCGACGTCGTCGAACAGCTCGCGGCTGCAGCTCATGACCGAGGAGATGATGTAGCGGTACGACCGGTCGTCGGCGTCGAGCAGGTTCCGCGTCTCGCGGTACCCGTCGGCCAGCCAATCGGGGTCCGGCCGCGGGTCCGGTCCGGGTCGCTCGCCGCGCAGCCATCGGCTTGTGTCCTCGGGCGACCACCCTTCGAGATCGACGTGGCGGCGACGGCCGACGACGAGCACGTCCGGCAGGACGGCGGGCCAGGCGGCCAGCCGACGGACGGTGCCGGGCCCCGGCAACGTGTCAGCATCGAGGAACACCAGGACCTCGGCATCCGTGGCGCGCACCCCGAGGTTGCGGGCCGCGCCGGGGCGGCACCCGCGGTCGTCCTGACGGAGGCGACGCACCGAGAGCGCCAGGTCCGCCGGCGGGGGAGGGGGCGGGTGATCCGTGGACCCGTCGTCAACGACGACGACCTCGTATCGATCGTCCTCGAGGTCGGCCGTGGCAAGGGCCGCGTACATGCGGCGCAGTGAGCTCGGTTGCTCGAAGTACGGGACGATGACGGCCACCCCGCGGCTGCCGGCGTCGGGCGGCGCGAGCTGGGTGACGAGGTCCCAGCGGTTCCCCGGCACCCATACCCGGCCCCCGATGGTGATCGGCTCATCCATCGCCGGCCAGCTGCTGGTAGAGGCGGAGGTGGGCGTCGGCCACGGCGTCCGCCCGCAGCGCTGGCGGGATCGGCGTCGTGCGGATCGTCGAGGCCGGATCGGCGAGCGCTCGATTGAGCGCAACGGCGAGCTCGGCCGGGTCGTGCGCGTTGTAGAGCGTCAACAGGTCGGGACCGGCCGCCGCCACCTCGCACGCGTAGGCACTGGCGGCCACCAGCGGCCGTCGACCGGCGGCGATCCACGTGGCCAGCGACGCCGAGGCCGATGGCGCGATCGCCGGCACGACTGGGACGTCGACGTCGCGCATCGCCCGGCCGAGGTGGTCGTCGGCGACAGGCCCGGCGATCACGAGCGGGCGGTGCTGACGGCGAGCGGCGTTCCGCAGTTCGTTCGCCAGTTCGTCGTGACCAGGACTGACCGCGCCCAGCGCCCAGAGCCACGCATCGCCGTCCAGGAGCTCCATGGCCGCCAGGACCTCGGCGTGGCCCTTTCCCGGGTAGACGAAGCCGAGGACGCCAACCGCCGGACCGCCGTGGGGCCGTCGGGCCGCGCAGAACCCCGACGCGGTAGGACGCGCCGGACCGAACGCGGCCGGCGGGTCGATCGGCAGCGGGATCACGGTGGCGTCGACGGCGGCGCCGCACACCCGCAGGCGGTCGCCCTCGTGACTGCTGGCGACGATCACGGCGTCGGCGGCAGCCGACACGCGCCGGTAGCTGGCGGCCCGCCGCACATCGAGCGGGGCGGTCGAGCCCGTCGGAACGTCGTGCAGCGTCACGACCACGTGTGGTGCCAGCCTGGCGGCGAGGGCGACGAAGGAGGTTGCGGCCGACTCGGTCGTGGCGCCGAACAGCCGGTCGGTGTAGTGCAGGTGGGCCACCGGGGTGCCAGCTGGCACGGCGAGGCCGCCGGGTGTGAGCTGTCGGATCACCGGGCTGCCCGTGAGGGCAGCGATGGCTGCGCCGTGGCGCACGGCTCCATGCTCGGCTGGACCGATCAGGATCGACGTCGCCGCGCTCGGGATCGAGGCAGTGCTCATTGGTGCACCATCGAGTTGGGCGACGGGTTCGAGGGTTGATCATCAGCCGGACACCAATGAGCACGTCGCCGCAAAGCCGGCGACGAAGAAGCACCGTGCTGATGGTTCGCTCGCTCGAAGACTCGCTCGCTCACGGCGTCACCGGCACGGGCTCGAGCACGTCACGGGCGGGGTCGAAGCGGACGAGGCCCTGCTCGCGAAGTCGCTCGAACCAGCCGCCCATCGGCCAGCACCCCCAGCGGTCCCGGAAGCGGTGGGCGTTGGCGATCATCTCGACCAGGCGGTCCGGGTCGTCGCGCGTCGGCGGATGCCACTGGTGGTAGGCGGTTCCGCCGCCGAACCACGCCAGCGACACGCCGAGGGAGCCGGCGCGCCGGCCGAGGTCGGTGTCCTCGGCGCCGTAGCCGACGAACCCGGCGTCGAACCCGCCGATCGAATCCCACACCGCTCTGGTGACGCCGAACGAGAGCGACCAGAAGCGATCGTGATCGGCGTTGGCGACGACGACCTGGCCCGAGACGAGTCGCGGTCGGTCCGGATGATGGTCGCTGGCCTTGTCGAGCGCGGCGGGGGATGGCGCCTCGGCCTCCACGATCGACCTCCAGCTCTCGCGGAGATAGCGGACCGGCCCGCACGCCAGCGCATCGGGATGGGCGCGCAGCGTGGCGAGGTAGCGCTCCACCAGGTCGGGAGCGGGCAGGCAGTCGACATCGAGGAACACGAGGTGGTCGGCGCGGGAGGAGGCGGCGGCGAGGTTGCGGCCGCTGGCCAGCGGCAGGCTCTTGGCCGACGCCGTCGGCGGGTGGTCGACCCACTGGACGGCGCACGGTAGAGCCGGGCGGGAACCGTCGCCGCCCGACGGTCGCAGGTCGACGACGACGACCTCGTCCGGCGGCCGGGACTGCCTCGACAGCCCGCCGAGCGTCCGCCGCAGGTGGCCGACACGACCGGCCGCGGTGATCAGGACGGCCACGGTCTGGGCCCCCACCTCAGCCACGGTGCACCCGCTCGATCATCGACGCCGCGCGCTGGGCGCCCTGCCCGTCGTGGTGCTGGCGCCAGCGCTGGGTGTCGAGTCCGGCCGCCGCATCGACGATCGCCGGGAGCTCGTCCGGGCGTGGCCAGTGCGGCAGGCAGAGCGCGAGGCGTTCGCCAGCGAGGGTGGTGGCTCGCACGTGTTGCTCGTCGAACGGCCGCGCCTCGGGGACGATGGCCGGGACCGCACCGGAGGCGACCACGTCGGCGACGGCCGCCCACCCGCCACTGGTGATCACGACGGCTGCATCGGCGAGGACGTCACCGACGGCGTGGGTCCGGCCGAGGCACTCCACCGCGCCGTGGCGCCACGGCAGATCGACGCCCACGATGGTGACCCGGCAGCCTGGCCCGAGGGTTGCGCCGCGCCACGGTGCGATGTCGAAGGCGGTGCCGCCGCTCCCGACGAGGAGCACGACGCGGACGTCGTCTCGGACGGACGTTGCGGCGGGCGGCGGTCCGTTGTCGAAGCGACTGAACGGCCCGCTGAAGAACCACCGGTCGTCGAGCGGGACGTCGATCGGCTCCAGCTCCGGCTGCTGCGGCACCCACACCACGTCGGCGGAGTCGAAGGCGAGGCGGTGAGGCGGGTCGGTCCGCCGGCCGCTCTGGCGCACGGTGATGGTCCGCAGCCCGAGCAAGCGAGCGAGGACCGTGACTTCCGCAGAGACGTCGACGACGGCGGTCGTGCAGTCGTAGCGCTCGGCCGCTGCCGTCAAGGTGGACGTGCGGTGCCGCAACGTCCGACCGGCGGGTGCGTGGTGCCACGGCCCGATCGCTGGGCGGGGCTCGTTCGGGACGTCGGTCGGCAGCGCGACGACCTCGACGTCAAGGACCTCGGCGGCGAGGTCGGCGATGCCGGGTCCGGCGGTCACGACCACGTCGTCGCGCAGGTGCGGGAGCACGCTGCGGGCGCGCTCGAGGTGGCCCCGTCCGTGATCGTGGAGGTACCAGAGGATTGCGCTCACGACGCGACGTTCCCGAGACTGCGGACCGAGTCGTAGATGCGTTCGTGGGCGTCGACGATGGCCCGGCGCTCGGCGGCGCGGTCGCGTCGAATCAAGGCCGGCCGAGCAGCCGTGGCGCGACGGAGGGATCCGACGAGGTCGTCGGGATCGAGCGCCGTGGCGCCCTGATCGACGAAGCCGCCGATCGGCGGGGCCAAGCACGGCGTTCCCAGGTCTGCGGCGGCTTCGAGCAGACCGGAGTGCGTGCCCCACCGGTAGGGCAGCAGCACCGCGTCGGCGCCGTGGAGGCGGTCCCACAGCTCGTCATCGGTGAGGCGGGCGCTGACGTCCAGCTCGACGCCGCGCCGCCTCCCGCATGATGCGGCCAGTCGCTCAGCCACGGGATACAGCGGCGACCGCAGGTGCAGGCGGACGCCGCCGCACTGATCCGCCGCGCCGGCGAGCTGCTCGACCAGGTCGACGTCGAGATTGGGCCGGCACGTCGCAGCGTGCACGTAGACGCCGCGACGCGGCCGTTCAGCTCCGGCTCGCCGACGCAGGTCGGGGAGCGGCACGACATGTGGATGCGGGATGACGGCTGCCTCGCGGCCGTGGGTGCGGGCCAGCAGCGCCGCGGCTGACCTCGTCAGCGTGATCAGCGCATCAGCACGAGCGACAAGTTGACCGAGGAGCCGCCGGTAGGGGCGTTGGTCAACGAGGTGCGGGTTGTCGAGGTCGTGGACGGTCAGCACCAGCCGGAGGCGGTGCACGCGCAGGCCGTCGAGCCAGGAGGCGAGCTCCTCCTCGCCGAGGTGCTCGAACCCGAAGTGCAAGTGGACGATCGACGCGCCCGATGCGGCAACGGCAACGGGGTCCCATACCACCGGCGACCTCGACGGGCGCCGCCCCGACACGTGGCGCACGTACGGGTGGGTGGAGGGATGGTGAACGACGTCGTCGATCAATCGACCACCGCGGCGAACCACTGGTCGTACGCATCGATCATCCCATGCGACGAATAGCGCGCCTCCGCTCGCGATCGACACGTGGCGCGGTCGAGCGTCGCCGCTTGAAGCAGGGCGGCGGAGAGCGCTTCGACGTCGTCGGCCGGCGCGAGCACGCCGGTGTCGGCATCGACCAGATCCGGCAACGCACCGCACGCGAAGGCGGCGACCGGGGTCCCGCACGCCAGTGCCTCGGCGACGACGAGACCGAACGGCTCCTGCCACGTCGGCGTCACCACCGCCACGGAGGACCGGCCGACCACATCGGCGACGTCCGCCGCCGTGCCGTGACCGAGGTAGGTGGTGTCGGGGCCTAGGCGGGGGGCGATGAAGTCGTCGTAATAGGCGACATCGTGGATCGGTCCCATGATCCGCAGCGGGACGCCGGCGCGTCGGCAGGCCTCGATGGCGAGGTGAGGCGCCTTCTCCGGGACGATGCGGCCCGTCCAGACCGCACCTTCGCCACCTTCGCCGGCTCGCCAGACGTTCAGGTCGACGCCGTTCTCGATGACGTGGTCGACGCCGACAGCGGCCCAGGCCGCGGCGTTCGACCGGGAGACCGATGTGAGGCGCGGCGGGTTGCGGCGGCGACGGGCGATGGTGACGGCGGACTCGAGCCATGGAGTCGGAGGGCTGTGCAAGGTGGCGGTGACCGGTGCCTGGAGCAGGCTCGTGCAGGCGAACGGGAGGTGGTGGACGGAGTTCAGGTGGACGAGCTGGTGGTGTGACGACGCCAGATGAACGATGGCCTCGAGGTAGCTGTGGTGCTCGGCGATCACGTCGTTGGGCAGCGCGGCGACGTCGCGCCGAGCGTGATCTGACGGTCGGAAGTCGACCGGCAACATGCGGTGCACGTCGAACTGGCCGTCTCCATCGGCGGCGTACACCGTCACTTTGTGGCCACGCTGCGTCAACCCCTCGGCCAGCGCGTGGGTGTGCGCCTCCATGCCGCCGGCGAACGGTTCGCGGATCGCGAACCGGGCAGCGGAGAGGATCGCCAGGTCCAAGACTGCTCCTTCGGGTCGACGGCTCCCAAACGGGTCGCTCCATCGGCGAACGGAGCGGGGGACCGCTTGTACCTCCGAGCGAGAGCGGCCAAACGTCGCCGGCGCCGGCCATGTCGTTCTGGTCACAGTACCAGTCTCACATTCGGACAAGTCTCACATTCGGCCGAACGTCTGACCAGGAGCCCAGATCAGGGCCGGGTGATGGCGCGCCACGCGGCAGTGTTGAGACGCTCGAGCTGGTGCCGCGTGAGGTGCTCGCCGGCGGCGACGAGGCGGACGACGGGTCCGATCCCGAGGTCGTAGAGGACCTCGGGCGGGAGATCGGCGAGGACGGCACGCATGTCCGGGCGCGACGCCTCGGTGAGGAACGGGTCGCCGGCGTCGACGAGGGCTCGCGCGTGGACGGTCGAGGCCAGCGGGGAGGCGTCGAGCTGGACGAGGAACCGGGCCCGTTCGGGCGCCGCGACGAGGAACCGGTGGACGCCACGCCACATCGTGCGGAACCGCACGGCCGGCGCGGTGCTGGGATCGAGGCGCGCCGTGGCGGCGCGACCGAGCTCGCCCTTCAGTTCCAGGTAGGCGGCGATGACCAGCTCCTCCTTGGAGGCGTAGTGCACGTAGGCCGTCCCGGTGGCCACACGGGCCTCGCCGGCGACCGCCGCCATCGAAGTGCCATGAAGGCCATGGCGAGCCACGAGGCTGCGGATGGCGGCGCGCACAGCCGCCGACCGATCGACGGGCGCGACCGTCACGACCCGATGGTCGCCGATCGGGCGGCGACATCGAACGGCTCGCCGGTCAATCGTTCGGACACCTCCCACAGCACCTCGATCGACCGGGCCATGCCCAGCCGGCGCAGGATCGGCCGCACGACGGGCGGTCCGCTGTTCATCCAGCGAGGCGCGTAGAACCGGCCGCTGCGCGCCGACGGGTCGGTGGCGGCGCGCAGCTGGGGAAGCGCACCACGTGATGGCGACATGCCGGTGCGCTGGGCGAGCACGGCGAAGAACCTCTGGCTGGATCCGCCGCCGGTGGCGTCGACGCTGTGGGTTTGCAGGTCCGTGTTCGACAGCCCCGGGTGGGCCAGGAGACTGGCGGCCGGTGATCCGGTCGTCACGAGGCGCTGGTGCAGCCCGATGCCGAAGTGGAAGTTGGCCAGCTTCGATCGACCGTACGCCTTCCATGGCCCGTAGCGGCCGTGGAGGTGTGGGTTGGCCAGGTCGACTCGCCGGCCGATGTGGTGGGCCGTACTGGTGACCGTCACGACCCGGCCACGCGCCGCGGCCACCGCTGGCAGCAGGTGGTTGGTGAGCAGGAAGTGGCCGAGGTGGTTGACGCCGAACTGCAGCTCGAAGCCGTCGTCCGTCGCTGATTCGGGCACGCCCATCAGTCCGGCGTTGTTCACGAGCATGTCGATGGCGGGGTGCCGCTCGAGGATCGTGGTGGCCGCCTGGCGCACCGAGTCGAGCGATGCCAGGTCGAGCGGAACGACGTCGAGCCGGGCGCTCGGCGTCTCGGCCGTGATCGACGACACGGCGGCGTCCGTCTTGGCCGGGCTGCGCGCCGCCATCACGACGGTGGCGCCGGCGGCGGCCAGGGCCCGAGCGGTCTCGAGACCGAGACCGCCGTTGGCGCCGGTGATCACCGCCGTGCGTCCGACCAGGTTCGGGATGTCGTCGATCGTCCAGGGCATGGATGAATGTTCATTCATTTGAGACGGGACCTCAAGTGACGTCGGACACCACCGTCGACACGTCGGACGACGAGGACGTCAGTGGTCGAGGCCCGGCCTGCTGGCGTCTGGGCGCCGGGCCACGAGCAGCACGTCGATCGCCGTCCCATCCGCGGTGGGGCGAAGCACCTCCTCGAGCCGCTCGATCCGCAGGCCCGCCGCCGCCGACCGCAATTCCGCCTCGGTGTACAGCAGCCGTGGGTCGCGCGGCCCACCAACACCCTCGGTGAGGTTGCGCAGCGCGTGGCCGACGACGACGAGCACGCCGCCGGCATCCAGCCAGGCGACCACCTCGCTCATCACCTCGTCGGCGAGGTGGAGGTAGGCGACGAGTACAAGGTCGTACGTGGTTCCGGCCGGTGGTCGCCACGTGCGGACGTCGTCGACGCTCCATTCCACGGCGTCGGCGGCGGCAAGCGGG
>JBPCJL010000206.1:0-10533 GCA_051005355.1 Ilumatobacteraceae bacterium | reverse complement strand
GGGTTGGTTCGACGATCGCGGTGTACGACCTCGGCGGCGGGACGTTCGATGCCGCGATCGTGCGCAAGGTCGACGAACGGGCGTTCTCCCTGCTCGGGACGCCGCAGGGCATCGACCGGCTCGGCGGCATCGACTTCGATCAAGCCGTCTTCGGCCACGTCAGCGCCAGCACGTCGATCCCACCGATCGATCCGACCGATCCCGACGCGATGGCAGCCATGCTCCGCCTCCGCCGGGAGTGCACCGAGGCCAAGGAAGCGCTGTCGGCCGACACCGACGCCACCATCCCGGTGCTGCTGCCGCAGCTGCGCACGAGGGTGCGCCTCGTGCGCGCCGAGTTCGAAGACCTGGTTCGCGACGCAGTCGAGGAGACCGTCGACGCGCTGCAAGTGGCGATCGACTCCGCCGGCGTCGAGCTCGACGAGGTCGACGCGGTGCTGCTGGTCGGCGGATCATCTCGCATCCCCCTCATCGCCCAGGTGATCTCGTCCCGGCTGCGGCGCCCGATCGTGGTCGACGCCGACCCCAAGACCTCGATCGCGCTCGGTGCGGCGACGATGGCTGCCTCGGCGGTGCGACCGCTCGCCGAACCGAGATCACCGCAGCCGGTGGTGGCCGTCCCAACGGTCCGCCGCGACGCGGCTTTGGCCGCCCGCACCGCACCGTCGCGTCCAGCTCCAGCACCGCAGGTAATGGGCACCCGCCGCCGCCCGGCCAAGATCGGTGTCGTCACCGTCGCCGCCTCCGTCGCCGTCGCCGCCGTGGCGGGCGCGGCGATCGCCGTCGTATGGCCCGACGGCCAGGACAACGGTCGGCCGGCGGTCGTCGAGGCTCGATTCAACCCACTCGAGGGGGACACGTCGACCACACCGGGTCCGCAACCCGCTGGATCGTCGTCGCCGACCTCGGCCCAGGCGCCGCGCCCGGCGGCGGTGCCGCCCGGTGAGCCAGCCGTCGTTCCGACGCCGGAGCCGCTGCTCAACCCGCTCCTCGCTGCGGTGACGGGCGCCACGCAGTCCTCCGCTGCCGACGATGCGGGGTCGAGCCGCAGAACGTCGCTGCTGTCGGCCATCACCGCAGCGGTGCTGCCGATCCCGCTGGCGGAGATGGCCTTGCAGGGCGCTCTTTCGTCCTCGCCAATCACCGGGGCCGGCTCGACTGCTCCGGCCACGACCGCTCCCTTGGCGACGGTGCCCGGTGCGGGCATCACGACGGAGACCGCACCGAGCGGGACCGCAGCTCCGACGGCCGCCCCGACTCTGGGCAGTTCGGCGCCGACCCCCCAGCCATCCGCCGGGACGACCAGCCCGCCGGCCACCAACACGCCGAGCGGCGGGCCCACGACCGTCGATCCACCGCCGGCCGACAACCCACCGGCCGACAACCCACCCGCCGACAACCCACCCGCCGACAACCCGCCGGTCGATCAGCAACCGATCGACGACCCGCCCGCCGACAACCCGCCCGCCGAACAGGGCCCCGTCGACACCACGTCAGCGGACAGCCTCCCGGCCGTCGAGCCGCAGGGCCAACGCGAGGCGGAGCCGGCGAGCGACCCGGTCGCAGCGGAGGCGATGCCGTCGTCGGAGCCGACCGAAGCACCCTGACGGCTGCCGGCCGTAGCGTGGGCGAGACTGCCGAACCGTGATCGCAGGCATCGCCCGAGGTGAGGATCTTGTCGGTCGGATCGACGCCGATCACCACGCTCCACTGAGCGCCGCCATCATGTCGCCGGGCGGCTGCGGCAAGTCCGCTGTGCTCGCCGCTGTCAGCGCCGCCTATCGCCGCGCCGGAGTTCCCGTCTTCGACCTGCGCGACGCTGGCGGCCAACCACCTCACGATGCCGTCGTCATGTTCGACGACGCTCATCTCGCCGAGCCGACGATGTTCGATCTCGTCGAGCCGCTGGTCGATTCGGGCCAGTGCCGCTTCTTTGTCGCCTTCCGGCCGTGGCCGGAACCACTGCCGATCTCCAGGCTGAAGGCGGCGATCCGCAGGGTCGGCCCGATCCTCGAACTCCGCCACCTCGATCGCGACGGCGTCGAACGAAGGGCCCACGCCCACGGCAGCCAGCCGGTCGGCAGTGAGCTCGACGAGTTGATGGTGGAGACCGGGGGGCTGCCGTGGCTGCTGGACGAGGTGCTCAAGTCATGGACGCCGCACCCACCAGCGAGCGACGACGGGGGTCACCACCTGGGGGCTGACCTCGCCGATCGTCTACGACGCACCATCGAGCAGCTCGATCCGGAACTCCGCCGTTTGCTCCATGCTGTTGCCGTCGGTGCCGACACCGAGCCCGAGACGCTCGCCCGTCTGCTCGGGATCGGACCGGACGAAGCCACGGACGCGGTCCGGGCAGCGCATGCCACCGGGTTCCTGCTGCCCGATGGGCAGGTGATCCCACTCGTCGCCGCCGCGCTCGAGCGCAGTGCGCCGCCCCAGTGGGCCAGCGGCGTCCGGCTCGCCTTGCTGGCGCTGCGAACCGAGCAACGACGCGATGGCGTGCCGTTGGCCAGGATGCTGGCCCAGAGCGGTGTGCGCGATGGACTCGTGGCCGATGTCCTCGTCGTGGCGGGTGATCGACACCTGACCCACGAACCGGCCGCCGCCGGGGCGCTGTACGACGACGCCATCGTCGCCGGCGCATCGCCCGAGCCGCTCGCCGTGCGTCGTGCGGCGTCGGCGGCACGGGCAGGCCGGTTCGATCAGGCGATGCAGCTCATCGATCCGGTCCTCGCCGACCGAGAATCACCCGACCTGGCGACGGCCGTCTACATCGCCGCTGCGGTGATGGCCCATCGCGGCCTCCTCGGCCGTGCCGCCGAGCTGTACACCTGGCTCGGGCCGGAGCGCATCGGTACGGACACGTCGATGGCGACGATGGCGCTGCTGGCCACGGGTCAGCGTTCGGCAGCCCGCAGGTTGAGGAGGATGGACGCGGCGGCGCCGACGATGTCCGCCGGTGTCCGCACCCTCATGTCCGACGGCTTGATGCAGACCATCGAGTCCTCGCCGTCGACGGCGCTGTCGACCTTGATGCGGGCGACGACACTGCTGGAGTCCGCCGAACCGACGGTGCTCCTCGCCGACACGCCGGCCGCCATCACGACGCTGGTGGCGATCCACGTCGGTGATCTGGACCTCGCCGAGTCGACCATGCGGCGGGCCGTCGACCTCGGTCTCGGCGGAGCCCGCAGCTCGACCAGGCATCGACTGCTGATGGGGTGGGTGGAGATGCTGCGTGGCCGTCAGGCGCGGGCTCGCCAGCTGCTCGACGACGCGGTCGCGGCCGCGCCGTTCGACCTGTCGCCTCGCGACGAGCTGTTCGCCAGCGCTCTGCGGCTCGGCATCGCCCGCCGCACCAGCGATGCCCCCCAACTGCTGTTGGCGTGGAATGCCGGCCGAGACGCGCTCCTCCGGCATCCAGTCGACCTCTTCGTCCTCCTGCCCCTCGGCGAGTTCGTCGTGGCCGCAGCTCGCGTCCAGGAGTCGGAGCGCATCTCGTCGCACGTCACCGACGCACGGCGACTGCTGCACGATCTCGGGGAGCCAGTCGTCTGGTCGACCACGCTGCACTGGTGCGGCGTGCAGGCGGCGATCCTCAACAACCGACCGGCGGACGTCGAGCCCCATGCCGCCGCCCTGGTGGCCGGGGCGGCGCAGAGCCCGTTCGCCAGTGCACTGGCAGCGGCCGGACGAGCCTGGCTGCGCATCCTCGCCGACGACGTGGATCCGGTCACCGTCGAGGCGGCGGCGCGCCGGCTCCGAACGTTCGGTCTGGCGTGGGACGGAAGCCGTCTGCTCGGGCAAGCGGCGAGGCACAGCACGCACCGGCGCACCACGACGGCGCTGCTGCAGGCGGCCCGCTCCTTGCAGGACCCCTCCAACGATCCTCAGGAGCGGCTGGCGCGAAGGGACGACGGCGAGCAGGTACGCACGCAGTCGGCAGCTCGTCGATCGGCGGCCGTGCTGAGCCGGCGCGAGATGGAGGTCGCCGAGCTGCTTGTCCAACGGCGGACCTACCGGGAGATCGGCGCCCAGCTCTACATCTCGGCCAAGACGGTCGAGCACCACGTCGCCCGCATCAAGCAGCGGATCGGAGCGAGAGGCCGGTCAGATCTGCTGGCGCGCCTGCGCGTCATCGTCGACGACGATGCCGGATCCACGTGACCAGTACGAGCGCAAGCTCAGGCTGAAGTCGTCGCCTGCTGGCCGACGCCGCGCAGCTCGCCGTCGCATGCTCGCTGTGACAAGAACCCCTCGTAGGTCATCTTGGTGTCGGTGTCGAGATTGATTGACGGCGACCAACCCAACTCCCTGAGCCGGGTGACATCGAGCACCTTGCGCGGCGTGCCGTCCGGCTTCGTCGTGTCGAAGCGCAGGCGCGCCGGCGGGTAGACAATGTCGCGGACCGTTTCGGCCAGCTCACGGATGCTCAGGTCCACGCCCGTGCCGACGTTGATGTGCTCGTCCTCGCTGTAGTGCTCCATCAAGAACACGCAGGCATCAGCGAGGTCGTCGACGTGCAGCAGCTCGCGCATCGGTGAACCGGTCCCCCACACCTCGACCTCGTCGGCGCCGCTGATCTTGGCGTCGTGGAACTTGCGGATCAACGCCGGCAGCACGTGGCTTGAGCTCAGGTCGAAGTTGTCGTTCGGGCCGTAGAGGTTCGTCGGCATCGCCGAGATGAAGTCCGCTCCGTACTGCCGCCGATAGGCCTGGCACAGCTTGACGCCGGCGATCTTGGCCACGGCGTACCACTCGTTCGTCGGCTCCAACGGTCCCGTCAGCAGCTGGTCCTCGGTGATCGGCTGCGTCGCCTGGCGGGGGTAGATGCACGACGATCCCAGGTACAGCAGCTTGCGGACCCCGCACTGGTGCGCCGCATGGACCACGGTGCCGTGGATCATCAGGTTGTCGTAGATGAACTCCGCCGGTCGCGTGCTGTTGGCCAGGACCCCGCCCACCGTGCCCGCCACGAGGAACACGTACTCGGGCCGGTTGGCCGTGAACCAATCCGACACTGCGGACTGATCGCGCAGGTCGAGCTGCGCCCGCGTCACCGTCTGCACGTCGCTGAACCCGAGCGCCTGGAGCCGGCGCACCAGGGCCGAACCGACGAGCCCACCGTGACCGGCGACGTACACCGGCGCCGCTCTGTCCAGTTCCGTCCGCACGTCGCCGTACCTCCTGGGTTGCGATCGTACCGACCGTCTCGGACCGCGGCGGGGGCATGGCGGCGTCACTCGGTCGGTCGTCGTTCGAGGATGATGGTCGTGCGGGCGTCGACGACGTACCGCCCGCCGACGGGGACCGGCGCGGCAGTTTGGTCGACGATGTCGTCCGGGGCAGGTCGTGACGTGTCCACGATGCGGCACCACGGACCGGCGCCCAGCGCATCGAGCTCGACCTCGATCGGCTCCCACCACGCGTTGGCGAACACGAGGAGGTCGTCGACGCACCAGGCCATGGCCCGACCCTCGGCCGGCAGCTCGACGAACCGCGCGGCGTGCCGGTCCCACCACCCGGTCTGCGAGAGCGCCGGGTGGCGGGAGCGCAGCGCCAGCAGGAGGCGGACGAACCGCTGCAGGTCGTTGAAGTGTGCGGCACGAGTCCAATCGACCCAGGAGGTCTCGTCGTCCTTGTTGTAGGGGTTGTTGTTGCCAAGCTGGGTGCGGCCGAGCTCGTCGCCCATGGCGAACATCGGCACGCCGTGCGCCATCGCCAGCAGGCACCAGGCGTTGCGCAGTTGCCGGTGGCGGAGGGCGCGCACGTCGGCTGGGGCGGCGTCGTCGCCCTCCCAACCGCAGTTCCACGACCGGTTGTCGCTCGTCCCGTCGGTGCCACCCCACCCGTTGGCCTCGTTGTGCTTGTGGTCGTAGGCGACGAGGTCGTACAGCGTGAAGCCGTCATGGCAGGTCACGAAGTTGACGCTCTGCATCGGCGCGTCGAAGAGGTCGGGACTGCCCTGGACCCGCTGGCGCAACGCCGGCGCCAGCCCCGGTTCGCCGCGCAGGAACCCGCGGACGTCGTCGCGGAATTGGTCGTTCCACTGCCGCCAGCCGACTCCTCCGGGCCAGGCCCGCCCGAGCTGGTACGTGCCGACGGCGTCCCACGGCTCGGCGACCAGCACGACGCCACGGCGCCGCGCCCACTGCTCGACCCGCTCGACCAGCACCTCGCTGCGCGCCAGCACGGAGGCCAGGTCGAACCGGAACCCGTCGACGCCGAGGTCGGCCAGGCGGTCGAGCGACCACAGCACGAGGTCCTGCGCCAGGGGCGACTCGGCGTCGAGGTCGTTGCCGCACCCCGTCGTCTCGATGTACGACCCGTCGGGACGCAGCCGGTACGCCGCCGCGTCCGCCAGCCCACGCAGGCTGTAGGTCGGCCCGGCCGCATCGACCTCGGTCGTGTGGTTGAACACGACATCCAGCCACACCTCGAGGTCGTGGCCGTGGGCGGCGGCGACCACGGCGGCCAGCTCGGCGGCGGCGTCTCCGTCCGCCGCCCACTGCCGGTGGACGGCGCCAAAGGCCAGCGGCATGTAGCCCCAGTAGCTGCCCTCGGCCGGGTCCTGCTGGTGCACCGGCAGCAGCTCGAGCACCGTCACGCCAAGCTCGGCCAGGCGGGGCAGCTGGTCGACGATGGCGGCGTAGGTGCCGGCCTTCGGGCTGCCGGTGGCGCGGGTGAGTCCCCGCACGTGGGCCTCGTAGACGATGGGCGGGCGGGTCGAGCGGCGGGCCGGACGGGCGGCCGCCGGGTGCCGGGCCACGGTGAGCGGCCCGACGTGCGGAGCGTCGCGCACCGCGGCCCGGCGACGGTCGTGGGTCGACGCGAACACGACCTCGACCGCTCGCGGGTCGAGCAGCACCTTGGACGGTTCGAAGCGCGGACCATCACCTTCGGCCACCAGTCCGTAGACGGAGCCCTCCGGCACGGCGCCGACCCACTCGTCGCCCGATCGTTCGAGGTCGACCACCCGGGCTGGGAACGGCGCCGCATCGAGGTCACCACCGGCGAAGACGAGCAGCCGGACCGACGTGGCCGACGGCGCGGCGACGCGCACCTCGACGTCAACCATCGGCGGCGACGGTAGGTGAGCGAGCCTCCGGGAGCGACAACCGCGCTGACGGCGCAGGCAAGCGAGCGCACGGACAACAGCAGCAACCGCCGCCCACCCCAGGTCGGCGGCGACGTTGGGCAACCGACCTGATCGTTAGCCTGCCCTGGATGTCGGCATCCTCCCCGCGCGAGGTGGCCGACGCCCTGTCGGCCCACGGCTACCTGCCCGACGAGGGGTTGGCGACGGCGGTGTTCCTGGCCGTGTCCCTGCAGCGGCCACTGCTGCTCGAGGGCGAGGCCGGCGTCGGCAAGACGGAGCTGGCCAAGGTGCTCGCCGCCTGGACCGGAGGGGAGCTGATCCGCCTGCAGTGCTACGAGGGCATCGATGCCGCCCAGGCCGTCTACGACTGGGACTACGGCCGCCAGCTGCTGCACCTGCGGGCGGCCGAGGCCACCGGCGAGTCGGCGGGGCGGACGACGGATGCGCTGGAGGCCGAGCTGTACCAGGAACGGTTCCTCGTCAAGCGGGCGCTCCTGCGGGCGATCGAGCCGCGCGAGGGGCCGCCGCCGGTGCTGCTGGTCGACGAGATCGACCGCGCCGACGACGAGTTCGAGGCCTACCTGCTCGAGGTGCTCTCCGACTGGCAGATCACGATCCCCGAACTTGGCGCGTTCTGCGCCACCCAGCCTCCGCTCGTCGTCCTCACGAGCAACCGGACCCGCGACGTGCACGACGCCTTGAAGCGCCGCTGTCTCTACCACTGGGTCGAGCATCCCGACTTCGAGCGCGAGGTGGCGATCGTGCGGCTGCGGGCGCCGCAGGTCGGCGACGTGCTGGCCCGCCAGGTCGCCGGGGCGATCGAGGCCATGCGCGGTCTCAACCTGTACAAGGCGCCCGGCGTGGCGGAAACGATCGACTGGGCGATGGCACTCGGTCGCCTCGGCGTCGAGCGCCTCGACCAGCGCTCGGTCGAGGCGACGCTCGGCACCGTGCTCAAGTATCGCGAGGACCACCAGCGCGTCGCGCAGCACGGCCTCGCCGACATCGTGAAGCAGGCGTTCGAGCGCGGCGCCATCGCGAGCGCACCATGACGGTGGCCGTGCCGGCGCAGGCCGAGGGGATCGCCGTCGCCTTCGCCCGGGTGCTGCGCGGCGCCGGGCTCGCCGTGCCGCTGAGCACCGTGCTGGCGTTCGCCGAGGCGCTCGGCGCGGTGGGGATGACGCGGCGCGACGACCTGTACTGGGCGGCGCGGGCCACCCTGGTGCGCCGACCGGAGGACGTCGCCGTCTTCGACCGGGCGTTCGCCGTGTTCTGGGAGCGTGCCCGACCGGACGGCCAGCTCGACGACGATCCC
Source organism: Ilumatobacteraceae bacterium (assembly GCA_051005355.1). Classification (GTDB taxonomy): domain Bacteria; phylum Actinomycetota; class Acidimicrobiia; order Acidimicrobiales; family Ilumatobacteraceae; genus JALZMG01. The sequence goes on along the minus strand of JBPCJL010000206.1, from coordinate 2,116 downwards.
GCTCCGCGCTCGGTGACGCTCGCCGTCGACGTCGACGAGGATGGTGACGACGACGGCCCTGAGTCGGCCGAGGCCGACCATGATCCGATGGTCGAGCTGCGGTTCAGCGTGGCGGAGGTGCTGCGGCACAAGGACTTCGCCGCCTACGACGACGCCGAGCTGGCCGAGGCGCATCGGCTGATGGCCCGCCTGCGCCTCACCGGATCTCCGCGCAAGTCGTTGCGTTTGCAACCGGTCGGGCGCACGACGCCGCGCCCCGACCTCCGCCGCACCGTGCGCGCCGCGCTGCGCACCGAAGGTGAACCTATCCGGCGGCACTTCCGCACCCCGGCCACGCGTCACCGGCGCCTCGTCCTACTGCTCGACGTCAGTGGATCCATGGAGCCGTACGCCAGAGCGCTGCTGCGGTTTGTGCAGGCCGCCGTCGCTGGAAGGCGGCGGGTCGAGGCCTTCGCCCTCGGCACCCGCCTCACCCGAATCACGAGGGAGCTCGGGGCCCGCGATCCTGACCGCGCCCTGCGCCAGGCCGCCGACCGGGTTCTCGACTGGTCGGGCGGCACGCGCCTCGGCGACGGCTTGCGGCGGTTCAACGACGAGTGGGGCGTGCGCGGCATGGCGCGCGGGTCCGTCGTGGTGATCCTGTCCGACGGCTGGGACCGGGGCGCCCCTGACCAGCTGGCGGAGCAGATGCAGCGCCTGGCCCGGGTGGCGTACCGCATCGTGTGGGTCAACCCGCTGAAGGTGACGCCCGGCTACGCCCCGCTGGCGCGCGGGATGGCGGCGGCGCTGCCGCTCGTCGACCGCTTCGTGGAGGGTCACTCCCTGGACGCGCTGGAGCGCCTCGCCGAAGTCTTGGACGAGCCGTGAGGGAGATCCTTGAGGACCTGGAACGTTGGCGGGCGGCGGGCACCCGGGTTGCGCTCGCCCGCGTCGTTGACGTGGAGGGCTCCGGCCCGCGCGGCCCCGGCGCGGCGATGGCTGTCAACGACCGCGGCGAGGTCGCCGGCAGCGTCAGCGGCGGCTGCGTGGAGGGTGCCGTCGTGACCGAAGCGTTGGCCATCCTGGGCGGTGCGGCACCGTCGCGCATCGTGACGTTCGGCTACAGCGACGACGAGGCGTTCGCCGTCGGGCTGACCTGTGGCGGCACGATCCGCCTGTTCATCGAGCCGCTCGACTGGTGATGATCTTCGAGGAGCTGCGCGACCGCATTCGCGCCGAGCAGCCGGTGGCGCTGGCGACGGTGGTCGACGGGCCGGGCACGCGAGCCAAGTTGCTGGTGGTGCCCGACGGGCCGCCGCTCGGCACGCTCGGCGACGCCGACCTCGACCGTGTCGTCGCCCGTGACGCCCTGGCCGAGCTGGAGGCCGCCCGGTCCGGCGTCCGCCACTACGGGCCTCAGGGGCAGACGACTCCAGAAGACCTCGAGGACTCGCCGGTGATCCGGGTCTTCGTCGAGTCGTACGCCGCGCCGCCGCAGATGTGGATCTTCGGTGCCGTCGACTTCACGGCTGCGCTGGCCAAAGTGGCCAAGGTGCTCGGCTACCGGGTCACCGTGTGCGACGCCCGGGAGATCTTCGCCACCCGCCGCCGCTTTCCAATGGCCGACGAGGTCGTGGTCTCCTGGCCGGGTCCCGTGTTCGAGCAGCGCGGTGGTTCGCTCGGGCCGCGCGACGCCGTGTGCATCCTCACCCACGATCCCAAGTTCGATGTCCCGGCGGTGCAGGGCGCCGTCGCCACCGGGGTCGGCTACATCGGGGTGATGGGCAGCCGCACGACCCATGACAAGCGGATGCAGCGGCTGGCCGAGGCCGGCGTCGATCCGGCGGCGCTGGCGCGGCTGATGTCGCCGATCGGGCTGGCCATCGGTGCCCGCACGCCAGAGGAGACGGCGATCTCGATCTGCGCCGAGATCATCGCCTCCCGCACGGGCAAGCACGCCCCGTCGCTGCGCGACGCTGACGGTCCCATCCACGCCTGATCCGTTCTGTCCTCCGCGAACGGCCGTTGTGAGTCGTTCGGGCAGGACAGTTGGCGTCAGCGGCTGCGGCGGGTGAGCACCACGAGTCCGGCGCCGGCCAGCAGCGCCAGCGCGGCGAGGGCGGTCAGCGGTCCGCTC